>JBPPMC010000202.1:0-2035 GCA_051305835.1 Sphingobium sp. | reverse complement strand
CCATACAATCTTCGACGCTTCGGCGCGCACCTGATTGACGAATTCCGCTGGAGACGTCTTGGCCATGAGATATGCTCAACCCGTTCAAAAACAACACAAACCGCGAAGCAATACACCGCCCTCCGGGCCTTACCTATCATAAGGCACCCCGGATGCGGTCACTGCTCCGCGACCAAATTTTCTTCGCGTTCCATAGACTTGTGCCCGTTAGGGCGCAAGCCAATGGCAGGAGCGGAGGGACTCGAACCCACGGCATTCGGTTTTGGAGACCGACGCTCTACCAACTGAGCTACGCTCCTGTGTCGGCGAAGACGGGCGCTTTAGCTTGGCCGACGCGCAAGGGCAAGAGTTTTGCCGCTGCTTGTTCATCGGCGCGGTCTCAGTGGAACAGGTTGGCGGCGCGGGCAAAGCATCGTAGCGTCGCAGGCGATGACGATCGACCCCGTTCTGCTCCTTCAGGCTTACGCCATCGGCGTGTTTCCGATGTCCGACGACCGGGATGCGGAGGATATCTATTGGGTCGAGCCGAAGAAGCGCGCGATCTTGCCGCTGGATGGTTTCAACCTGTCGCATTCACTGGCGCGCACGATTCGGCGTGGGCGCTTCACCGTGCGGGCCAATAGCGACTTTGCCGCCGTGGTGGCGTTGTGCGCGGAGGCGGCGCCGGACCGCCCATCGACGTGGATCAACCGCTCGATCGAGGATGCCTATCTGCAACTGCACAAACTGGGTTTCGCGCATTGCGTGGAATGTTGGGAAGGCGAGACGCTGGTGGGGGGGCTATATGGCGTATCATTGGGCCGCGCTTTTTTCGGGGAGAGCATGTTCTCCCGCCGGACGGATGCGTCGAAAGTAGCGCTGGCGTGGCTGGTGGCGCGACTGAAAGCGGGCGGGTTCACGCTGCTCGACTGTCAGTTCATGACGGATCACCTGCGGTCGCTTGGTGCCATAGAGATACGACAGGCGGCCTATCTCAAATTGCTCGCCAACGCCGTGGAGGGCGTTCCATTGGGACAAGGTCGGGCAGTGCTGAAGGATGGCGCGAGCGTGATGGCACGGGCGGCGTTTGATCCGATTACGGGACATTATAGCGAAGTCGGCAGTCAGGAAGTCCTGGAGATACTAAAACGCACCCACTGAAGGAGGCCTCACCCCGCGTCGGGCGTCCAGGCCTCATAGTCGCCAGTCGCGCTCTGCCGAACGCCACCCTTTTCGATCGCACCGCTGGGGCGATAGGCCTGCGGCGTGCCGGTCAGGTTGGGCGTGAATTCTTTTTCCCAAATGCGGGCGGGAGGCAGGAAGCTCTCAGGTGCTTCCTCAAAAGTGTGATGCAGCCAGCCATGCCATTCGGCAGGCACACGGCTCGCGTCGTTCGCGCCATTATACATGACCCAGCGTCGCGGACGTCCATCGAGGCCAGTGCCGCCCTCAAGATAGACATTACCCTGATGGTCCTCACCCACGCGCGATCCATTACGCTTGCTCCAGAGCGCGGTGCCGATGGTGGCACCGTTCCACCAGGTGAAGATGTTGGCCAGGATTCCCATGCCCTTGCGCTTAGCCCTTGCGGGGTGCGATTGGCAAGACGGTTTCGCCGCAATGCAGCGGCGCGATCATGGACAGAAATTCGATGCCATGGCGGCTTTCGTAGGCGTTGCGTCCGGCACGGCGCAGGCGCCCCATTGCACCTTGTCACCCTCCGCTATGCCCAACTCGCTGGCGCGGCCCCCACGCAATTCCAGTATGCCGGAAACCGGCACGCCCGCCGACGCAGGTTCGCGCGAATAGGGTTTGCGGTTCGCGCCGATGAACGCGATCGTGCCGTCCGGCGCGATGAACAGCATGTCGAGCGGAATGACGGTGTTCTTCATCCAGAAGCTGGCGGTGCGAGGCGGCTTCATCGCGAACACCATGCCCCGGTCCGCCGCAAGCTCCTTGCGAAACATCAGTCCCTGCGCCTGCTCCTCCGGCGTTGCCGCAACCTCCACGTCGAATCGGTGGGACTTGCCATTGCTGGTGATCGTCAGCGGGATCG
>JBPPMC010000168.1:0-6617 GCA_051305835.1 Sphingobium sp. | reverse complement strand
CAGTACACATCCGATCTCCTCCGCTTACTCGACACACGCGGTTACATCCACCAGCTAACTGACGCGTCGGGCCTCGATGCGCTTGCAGCCAAGGAGATCGTGCCCGGTTACATCGGTTTCGATCCGACCGCGCCTTCGCTTCATGTCGGAAGCCTGGTCCAGATCATGATGCTGCGCCGCCTCCAGCAAGCGGGGCACAAGCCCATCGTCCTGATAGGTGGCGGCACCGGAAAGATCGGCGATCCCAGCTTCAAGGACGAAGCCCGCAAGCTGATGACCACCGAGACCATCGCGTCCAACGTCGCCAGCATCAAGCGCGTATTCGAGAAGTTCCTGACATTCGGCGATGGCCCGACCGATGCCGTAATGGTCGACAATGCCGACTGGCTCGACAAACTCGAATACATCCCGTTCCTGCGCGACATCGGCCAGCACTTCTCGGTCAACCGGATGCTGAGCTTCGATTCGGTAAAGACGCGCCTCGATCGCGAACAGTCGCTGTCATTCCTCGAATTCAACTACATGATCCTGCAGGCGTATGACTTCCTGGAACTGTCGCGTCGCTCCGCCTGCCGATTGCAGATGGGTGGATCGGATCAGTGGGGCAATATCGTCAACGGCATCGAATTGTCGCGACGCGTGGACAGCACGCAGGTCTATGGCCTGACGACCCCGC
Organism: Sphingobium sp.; assembly: GCA_051305835.1. Lineage (GTDB taxonomy): Bacteria > Pseudomonadota > Alphaproteobacteria > Sphingomonadales > Sphingomonadaceae > Sphingobium. The sequence goes on along the minus strand of JBPPMC010000168.1, from coordinate 5,941 downwards.
TCATCACGACCGCAGATGGCGGCAAGATGGGCAAGACCATGAACGGCGCAGTCTGGCTGAATGCCGACGCCTTGCCCGCCTATGACTACTGGCAATTCTGGCGGAACACGCAGGACGCCGATGTGGGGCGCTTCATGCGCCTTTTCACCGATCTGCCGCTGGAAGAGATCGCCCGGCTGGAAAGCCTGCAAGGTGCTGAGATCAACGAAGCGAAGAAGATCCTCGCCGATGCGGCGACCGCCATGGCGCATAGCCCGGAAGCGGCAAGGGCTGCTGCTGAAACCGCGCGCAAGACGTTCGAGGAAGGCGCGAGCGATACCAACCTGCCAACCGTCGCACTGGTAGATGGCGCGCTGAACATCGTGCAGGCCAATGTGGCCTTGGGATTCGCGCCATCGAACAAGGAAGCGCGCCGGAAGCTGGGCGAAGGGGCAATCCGCGTTAACGGCGTCGTCATTTCCGATGCTGCTCATCCCCTGCAACCCGGGGACAAGATCAGCTTCGGGGCGAAGAAGCATGGCATAGTCACCACCTGACGCCACTCAGTTCGTCTCATCTACCGCGCTTAAGGCGATTTAACCATCGGCGTTCACCACTCATCAGCTTTCCAATGCCTATCATTCAGCAAGGCATTGAAAAAGCGGGTGTAACGTGAGCAGAATGACATTGGCTAAAAAGGCCGTTTCGCCCGAGAATCTGCGGCGGGCACGGCGTGATCTGGTGGATTTCGGCGCGCGCGCTACAGGGTGTTCAGGAGTTCATGATATCCAGGTCGTGAATGTATCCCCATTGGGACTTATGGGGCGGATCAAGACGGACGTAACGGCAGGCGACAAGTTGCTGTTCGAGCTTCCTCATGTCCGCCGCGTCGAATCAGTCGTTCGCTGGGTGGAAGATGGGCGGATCGGCGTGGAGTTTTCTTCTGCCATCGAAGCCGATCGCTACAAGGCGATGCTGGCATATATGCCGCAGCGTCAGACCAACTGGTAGCCTCGAACGAGAGCTTCAAAGACTCCCGCGCCGTATCAGGGCGTCGGTAAAACGCGCCGCGCGGTCACGATCTTGATGAGCGGGCTTAACATCTGCCCCTTCATCACCCCCTCGCCCTCGGTGGGCGAGGTGGGCGCGGCCAATATCTTGCGCACGACGTCCATACCCTCGACGACCTGACCGAACGCGGCAAAGCCCGCGATGTCGCCCTCCCCTGACGTTTGTGCGTCCATCGACGGCATGGGGCCGAGCGTTATGAAGAAATCCCCATTCGCGCTGCCCGGGGCATAACGCGCCATGGAGATCGTCCCGGCTTCATGCGTCAACCCCGTCGCGCTGGTCGCTTCATGCGCTATCGGCGGCAGTATGCGCTTCGGGTCGTTGCGCGTTCCGCCCTGAACGAACCCCAGGTCCGGCCAGCCAGTTACTTTGAGCGCGCGATAAAACGACGTGCCGTCAAACCGCTTCTGATCCACATAGCGCAGGAAATTATTGGCCGTGATCGGCGCCCGCACCGGATCCAGCGCCACCACAATGGACCCATCGCTGGTCTCAAGACGTACTTTTACTAACTTATCTTCCGGTGTGGAGAAGGATGGCGTGATAGGCGCAGATGGTTGCACCTGCGCAACGGCCATTGCCGGTATCATCGCCAGCATAATTAAAAGATTGCGTATCATGCGCTGGTCCAACCGAAATTCACGACCGACGGTTCCTTTTAGGTCCAACCGGATCGTCACGAAACTATAACCAAAATGGCTCTTGTGCTACCCGACTTGCGCTGTATTTTGCAGTGCACCATTTTTAAGCCGCCGGAATGGCCAGACTGCAATTGGGGAAAAGCGTCGTCAAAGCAAACCACAGCATTCTGGCGCTGCAATTGCCTATCCTGATTCCGCCTGCACATCAGCTGCTCACTCACAAAATCAACCCGTAACGAAACGAGGTCTTTTCATGCACATCACGATGATCGGTTCAGGCTATGTTGGTCTGGTATCAGGGGCTTGTTTCGCTGATTTCGGGCATGACGTGGTCTGCGTCGACAAGGACGAGAGCAAGATCGATGCGCTGCTCGCCGGACGCATGCCCATTTTCGAACCCGGGCTGGACGAGTTGGTGGCCCGCAACGTAGCCGCAGGCCGCCTGCGCTTCACTACCGATTTAAAGGACGGCGTGAAGGATGCGCATGCCGTATTCATCGCGGTCGGCACGCCCTCCCGCCGCGGCGATGGGCATGCGGATTTATCCTACGTCTATGCGGCGGCGGAAGAAATCGCTCATGCCATCAAGGGCTTCACGGTCATCGTGGACAAGTCGACGGTGCCCGTCGGCACGGGTGACGAAGTCGAGCGCATAATCCGCGAAGCCAATCCGGATGCTGATTTTGCCGTGGTGTCGAATCCCGAATTCCTGCGCGAAGGCGCGGCCATCGACGATTTCAAACGCCCGGATCGCATCGTTATCGGCGGCGAAGACCCCCGTGCGCTGGACGTCATGCGCCAGGTCTATCGCCCGCTCTACCTCAACAAGTCGCCCCTCATCGAGATGAGCCGTCGCGGCGCGGAGCTTACGAAATATGCCGGCAACGCCTTCCTCGCCACGAAGATCACTTTCATCAACGAAATTGCAGACCTTTGCGAGAAGGTCGGCGCTGACGTACAGGATGTCGCGCGCGGCATTGGCTTGGACAACCGCATTGGCTCCAAATTCCTGCACGCAGGGCCAGGCTATGGTGGCTCCTGCTTCCCGAAGGACACGCTGGCGCTGCTGAAGACCAGCCAGGACTATGATGCGCCGCAGCGGATCGTGGAGGCAGTGGTCGCGGTCAACGACAATCGCAAGCGCGCCATGGGCCGCAAGGTCATTGCCGCGATGGGCGGCGATGTGCGGGGCAAGACGGTCGCGCTACTGGGCCTGACCTTCAAGCCCAACACGGACGACATGCGCGACAGCCCGGCCATCGCCATCACACAGACGCTGGAGGATGCAGGCGCGACCGTCCGCGCTTATGATCCGGAAGGCATGGAGTTGGCGAAAGCGTTGCTGCCGAAGGTCGTCTATTGCTCGGGCGCTTATGATGCGGCCAAGGATGCCGACGCGCTCGTAATCGCGACGGAATGGGACGCGTTTCGTGCACTGGACCTCGGCCGGATCAAGGACTTGCTGACACAGCCGATCATCGTCGATCTGCGCAATGTCTATCCCCGCGAAATGATCGAGAGTGCCGGGTTCACTTATCACGGTGTCGGCCGGTAATCTCGCGAAGGCATAAGAAAAGGCCCGGCGATCGTTAGATCGCCGGGCCCCGCCCAAACGGTTCTGTCACCGCAGCATCAAGCCTGAACGTCAGGCGACGCGCGCTTCCAGTTCCGTATCTTCATCGGGATCGCGCAGCACATAGCCACGGCCCCAAACTGTCTCGATATAATTATCACCGCTACATGCAAGCGCCAGCTTTTTGCGCAGTTTGCAGATGAATACGTCGATGATCTTCAATTCCGGCTCGTCCATCCCGCCATACAGATGGTTGAGGAACATTTCCTTGGTAAGCGTCGTGCCCTTACGGAGCGACAGAAGCTCCAGCATCGCATATTCCTTGCCGGTCAGGTGGACGCGATTGCTGTCCACTTCCACGGTCTTGGCATCCAGATTGACCGCCAGCTTGCCAGTACGGATAACTGACTGGCTGTGTCCCTTCGACCGGCGAACGACTGCGTGAATACGGGCTACCAGTTCGTCGCGATGGAATGGCTTCGTCACATAATCGTCGGCACCAAAGCCGAAGCTGCGGACCTTACTGTCCATCTCGGCAATGCCCGACAGGATCAGAACCGGCGTCTGCACCTTGGCGCTACGCAGTTTCTTCAGCACGTCGTAGCCGTGCATATCCGGCAAGTTAAGATCGAGGCAGATGATGTCGTAATCATACAGCTTGCCCAGATCGAGGCCTTCTTCGCCCAGATCCGTCGTGTAGACATTAAAGCCTTCAGTCGTCAGCATAAGCTCAATCGCCCTTGCGGTCGTCGGCTCGTCTTCGATCAGCAGCACGCGCATTATGCAGCCCTTTCAAAAAAGGTCGCGAATACGTCCCCCTGTTGAGACGCCCGCAATGGAATTTCATTAACCAAAATCTTTCTGAACGTAAAAGGTTAATTTTCGGCTAACCCCTAGAACAATTAACGTAATTTTGCCGATAGTCAGTCAGGCGCAAAGGACGCTGCGAGACGGCTGGCCAAAAATTCTAGGCATGCCTCCACGCGAGCAGGGCGCAGACGCGAAGGTGGCGTGACCAGATGAAGCCCGACCGGTGCCGACTTCCAGTTCTCCAAAATCGTCATCAGAGTGCCCGCGGCGATATCTTCGTCGACAATGAAGTCGGGCAGGTGCGCGATGCCAATGCCCGAACGCAGCGCTGGAAGCATAGCCTCGCCGCTATTGGCCATGAGTCGCGCGTGCGGTTGCACCACCACCGTTTCGCCGCCTGGACGGGAGAAGCGCCAGGTCTCCGGATTGGAGAGATTGGTGTAAAGCACCGCATCATGATCGCTCAGTTGGGAGGGATGTGTAGGAATCCCCTTGCGCTCCAGATACGCAGGCGAGGCTACATAATGGGCCACTATATCGCAGAGCCGCCTCGCCCGCAGCGAACTGTCGGGCATTGCCGCGATCCGCAACGTCGCGTCCAGTCCGCTTTCCACCAGGTCGATACGCTCGTCGGAAAGATGCAGATCGATGAGGATCGCCGGATGCAGCGCCATGAATTCGGCCAGGATTGGCGCGACGCGCGTCAACCCGAAACTCATCGGCGCAGCCAGACGCACGACCCCCGCCAATTCGGTAATCTCGTCGCGCGCCGCCTCCTCGGCCGCCATGCCTTCCTCCATGATCCGTGCCGCATGATCCGCCAGCCGCCGCCCGCTCTCGGTCAGCGCCAAGCGGCGGCTGGTACGGCTGAACAGGCTGGTGTCCAGATGCTGCTCCAGTCGCGAGATCGCCTTCGACACGGTGGCCTTCGACACCGACATGGCGCGCGCCGCCTCTGTGAAGCTGCGATGTTCCGCCACCGCCGCAAACATCGCCCAAGCCTCGAAGTCTGGTAATCTCATCAGGAAACAATCCGTTTCAAAGCTGCCCATTTATGAAACGATGCTGGCGCGTATATCGGAGGAAATCAAGACGAAAGGATGTTTCCCATGACCGACATCTCGACCTTCGACAAAACCCGCCTGGCCACTGTAGAGCGCCGCCCGTTCGCTTCACTCGGCCACGCCAATCATGGCTGGCTCAATGCGCGGCATCATTTTTCGTTCGCCGATTACTATGAACCGGCGCGCATGGGGTGGGGCAATATCCGCGTGTGGAACGACGATGAAATCGGCGCGAACAGCGGCTTTCCGCCTCATCCGCATCGTGACATGGAAATCATCACCTATGTCCGCAAGGGCGCGATCACGCACAAGGATAGCATGGGCAACGAGGGCCGCACGGCGGCTGGCGATGTCCAGGTGATGAGTGCAGGCACCGGCGTACGTCACGCGGAATATAATCTGGAAGATGAAACGACGACCCTGTTCCAGATCTGGGTGATGCCGCGCGCTGCTGGGGGCGCACCAAGCTGGGGCGCCAAGCCGTTCCCGCAAGGCAACCGTTCCGGCAAGTTCGCCGTTCTTGCCAGTGGCTACGACAGCGACACGGACGCCCTGCGTATTCGTGCCGACGCTCGCCTGCTGGGCGCGACGGTGCAGGCTGGCGAAACATTGACTTATGATCTGGCGGACGGGCGCTACGCCTATATGGTTCCCGCCACCGGCCGCGTCGATGTCAACGGAGAGCCGTTCGAAGCGCGCGATGGCGCGGCCATTCGGGGTGGCGGCAGGATCGTCATCACAGCCTTGGAGGATAGCGAGATCGTGCTGGTCGATAGCCAGTAACCGCGTCCTCCCCGCCCGCG
>JBPPMC010000163.1:0-7140 GCA_051305835.1 Sphingobium sp. | reverse complement strand
ACGTTGAGGCCCCGGGGGGCGTCACGCTCGACGTCGCGCACCGGTCCCTTGAACCGCAGCGGCCGCGCTTGGCGTTGCGCGGTGCCGAGACGGCGCCGGATCGCAGCCAAGCGCAGCTTGACAAGTGACGCCGGCGTCGGATCCTTCAGATCCAGCAGCAGATGAAGCTTGGCGATCGACGCCTTGTAGCGGCCGAGCGAGGCGGGCTTGCTCCCCTTCTCCGCGCGCGCGTCGAGATAGTCCGCCACGGTCTCCGGGGTTGCCGGGAGCGATATTCTGTTGTGACGACGGCACCAAAGGTCGAATGCCTGGAGATCGGACTTGAGCGCGCGGATGCTGTGGGGTGAGGATGCGGCTTGGTAGGCGGCGATCAGCGGTGCGTTAACGACGATGCGCCCCACCGCATGCATTTTTACCACCGCCCACGAAAGATCGTCGATAGCCATCGGCACCGGCGCCGTTTCGTCCACGTATAAGGCGTCATCATTGGGGTGCACTAGCTGATCCATTGGCGCGATATGTAGCGCACCTTATAGAGACGCGTCAAACACGGACATGTGATAACTGCAATTATCGCAGGTTCGTGTTTCAACACTGCCAGAGATCGAAACCAACTGCCCACTTTGGTTTGTCTTCTGGTTGCGATAGAATCTGCAGGATGGCCTCACTGTCCCCTTCCCACGCCTCCAGTGAGCAGGCAATGCTCCTGCTCGGCCGACTGGATGGACGACTGCAAAACAGCCCATGGGCTGACATTTGGCTGGCCCGTGCGCGGTTGCACGGCGCAGCCCAACTCGCCGGTCTAGCCGGCGTGCCCATCGACGTCCGGCATCTGCAGGACTGGATTTGCGGACGCACAGCCCCTCCCCGCGCTTCTGAAGGGTTGAACGATCCCGTCTCGGTGGCAGCGGTGTTTCATCTCGCGATCGAGGCCAGCGTTGGCGACAAGGGACCGCTCGCGCGCGCGACCCTCAACGTCTTGCGTACTGTGCTGGATGATCGATCCGAAGCCGAAGTTTGGGCAGGCAGCGACCTGGCCTATTTCGGTCCGGCGTGGCGGCAGGTTCGCATCGTAGCACAAGCCCCCTACCCTTCTCCTTCACTGCACGCCGTCGCCGATCGGATTGCCGCCATGCTCAAGACGGTTGTCGTCGCGGAGCAGTCTGCGGTGGACGTGACTTCGATCGACGGTCGGACGCTCACGCTCGAGCCGAGGGTGCGCGATCGCGCCTGGTTGGTGGCCAGCCATGTCCCCGCCATACTCCATCATGCCGGACTCACATTGGGCACCCTGCCCTCGCTCATTCTGCTGCCGAAATTCCCGCCACACGACGTTGGCGAGTTGACCGCTGTCATGACGCGATCGCTGCTCGCGACCTGCCAATCCGGCCTGAAGGATCTCGACTGGATCGAGCGTCAAGGGTCAAAAGCATTAGCCGTGTCCGCCACCCGCCGCAGCCGCGCACCGCTCCTCGCTCGCCTTGCGCTTGCCTATCCTGGCCTTCGCCCATCTGCCGTGGCGCGGCTTCTTGGGGTCACGCCGCAGGGGGCGCGCAAGCTGGCAGCCAAACTCGCGTAAAGCAGAGACTACTGCCAATGCGTGTCGAGCAACGCCTTGATAGCGGCCTCCGCTTCGTCCCGCGAACCGCCACCGTGTGGGAGCAATGTGATCCTCACCCCCTTACGGTCCTTACCCTCAAGCCGAAGCAATAGCTTTCCGCTCGGCGACGCCACGGTCTCGATCGATCCTGACCTCTTGGGGGATCCTGACCTCTTGGGGGGATCGGCTGCCAGTGCCAATGCACGGACAATATCCGGCACCGCAATAGGAGCGCCCTCCCCTCCCAATCGCGCGCTGAGCGCCGCTGCTTCGGCAAACACCCGCTGGCGACGATCATCGGGTTTCAGCAAGGGCTTGATGGTTGTGACATGCTTGATCCGCAAATCCTGCGGATTAGGAAAGGCGACCATCAGTTCGGCCGGTAGGCGCGCGAGATCGAGATAACGGCTCAACCAGCTTTCGGTGACGTTGATACGCTCGGCCATAACCTTTTGCCGACCCTCATAATAGGCATCGAGCGCGCGGAGATAATCGCGCGCGCGCTCCAGGTCGCTGAGGTCTTCGCGCGCTCTGTTCTCGATGTCCGCTATGCGGAACGCTTCCTCGTCCGACAGCTCACGAATGTCGATCAGGAAGCGGAAGTCGGGATAGTTGTGGCCGCGTAGCCAGCTGATCGACCAATGGCGCCGCGCGCCGCAGATCACCTCGAAATCATAATCGGGTTCGCCGCGCACGCGGCGGACGATCGCGGGCATCTCCTGGCGCCCTTGCGCCTTCATGCTCTCGATAAGATCGGCGCACCGCTCTTCATTGAGCAAGGCATATTCGCGGTTATGCCCTGCCCACATCCGGCAACGCGCGGGATCAACCAATTCATGGGTGCGGCTAACGACCGTCCCCGCCGCCAGTTCGGCCAATCGATTCTCTCGGCCTGTCAGGACATTGGCGCCCAGCCCAGGCCGGCGCGGCGCGGGCGCACCATCTTCGGGTGGACTGATTCCAGCGGCCAGTTCTGCTGCGAAACTCGCATTCTTTCTGCTCATGAAGCCGTTCCTTCATCCGGAATTGCACCGGTGCAATTTTGCCGTTTCACGCCAGACCTTCCTTGCGCAAACGGCTCAAATGGCTGGGCCACATGGCCCGAATATCCAACTCGAGTTCGGCATTCACCCCATCGAGATAGGTGAGGCAACGATTGCGGACGGCACTGCTCGTCACAGGACCGTCGAGCTCATAGACCGTCATCAAACGGGCCGTCGCATTGTCAATTTCAGCAGAGTCCTTGAGCGGCGTGCGCACCATCGCCTGACCGAACAGCGTCCGCATCAGATTGAGCAGTTCCTTTTGCATCGACTTGTTCTCATCGACCTTGGAAGCGACAAAGCGCAGGAATTTGAGGGTCGGCGCAAAACCGCGTTCGGCCAGTGTCTCGATAGTCTCGTCGAGCATCGCCAGAAACGCCGCGGTCGAGGAAAAATCCATGACGGTTGGGGGCACCGGAACGACAAGTGCGTTCGCGGCGCGCAAAACCGACAATGAGATTGCGCCAAGGGCCGGGGGCGGATCGAGGACGATGACATCGAAGCGATCAGAGATGCTGGCGATACCTTCAGAGAGTCGATCAATGAGTCCCCCCTGCCCCCGCGCCATTCGGGCCGCGATTTCATATTCCGACTGGAACAGCCGTAAATTTGCCGGAATCAGTTCGAGACCGTCGAAATGCGTTTTACGCAGCGCATAATCGAGCGAGGTCTTCTCCTCTTCCCGGAGAAACGGGTAGAGCGTATCCTCCTCGCTCAGGTCGAGATCCGGCACATAGCCGAACAATGTCGTCGCAGAGGCTTGGCTGTCGCAGTCGATCAGGGCAACGCGGTAGCCCTGTATTGCGAGATATTGGGCAAGGTGGACGGACAAGGTCGATTTGCCGACGCCTCCCTTAAAGTTCTGGACGGCCACGACACAGCATGGATCGTCGGCCGCTCGCCAGGGCCTGGTGCCGAACAGGCCTCGCATATCATTGAGCTGGGCAAGCGTGTAACCAACCCTGCGATTATTCTCGGTTCGCGGCGGCGGCGGAAGACGCCCGTCCTTTTCCGCGTCACGAATTGCAGCGGGCGTCCGCCCGACGAGAACAGCGGCCTTTCCGATTGGAAAAGTGGGCTCGCGGCGTTCATCCGCTCGTGCGCTGCGCGCTGAATCGCGAAGGCGCTCCAGCACCGATGAGGTCCGCTGGGCAAGCGCCGCCACCGAGAGAAGATCATGAGTGTCGTCGATGTCTAGTGATGCTGCCACAGGGCGCCCCTTTGCGAAACTGGGGGCATAGTAGCGCTACTTGTGCTTTTTCGTCAAACAGAAGCGCTATTTCGAAAGTCTGGCTCCGGCATGGGCGGCAATTGCAGCGAAACCGGCCGCCAATCGCCTACTAAGCGGCCCATCCTGACTCGGTGGGGGCACGACGAAATTGCACCGGTGCAATTTCGCTTAGGGACGGCCCCTTCGAGCAACAAAACTCTCGCAAAAACCCGTCCAAGAACTCGTCAGCTTCGCGCCCTTGAGCTTCGCCAGACGGTCGCCCATCTGCTGGCGAGAGGCGTCGGCGATGAGATCGATATCCCATCCGCCCCCATGCGAGCGGGCAATCGCGGCCAAGACTTCCGCGTTGAATCGGATCGTTCCTTGCGGAAAGACGATCTCCGAACTCTTCTCCGGCGCGACAAGCGCGCTGATGGCCGCCTTCACGACCGATCCCAGTTCCACCGTTTCGGCGACCGTCTCCACAGCCCCTTCCCGGCGCGCCTTGCGTCCTGTCGAGTGCCGCTCAATCTCATCGACGGTCGCGATCTGCGCCGGCGCATCCTTTGGTTCGAAACGGAACTCGATTTCGGTCACCGTCCGGCCTTGCCGTATCTCCTTCCACTCAACTCGGAAGTGAGCCAGTTGATCGATCTCGGCCTTCGCCTTCTCGAGCACCTTGCGACGAAGCTGCGCGAAATCCTTATACACGTCCGGCGATATGCCCAGCGCTGCGCGCAGCGCCGCCATATCGCCCTTCCAGGTTGACTGGCGACGATGGAGCCGGAGCGATCCAATCTCATAGAGCTTGAGCGCATAGCTTGAGCGGAAGCCCAGCACCGCCTGCCTATTAAGGACGGCATAGCTCTCGGATTCCTGAATGAGCTTTCGCGCATCAGGCGTAAACTCCCATTCGATCCAACCTGCATCCGCGCCGTCTGTATCTTCCGCCTCTTCGCGGGACGACGAGATCAGGGAAAACCGCAGCGTAGCTTTCTTGCCGCGCCAGGACCGATCGTCGATCGCAAACAAGGTCCGGTGAAGTTCCTCCAACATGTCGGAGATACGTTCATTACCCTTATGACCGCGGCGAATATCGGCCTTGCGCATGCGATGCGGCCGATCTTGCCAGGCATCGCCGCCAGCGGTCAGAATCATCAACGCGAGCAATCGGGACGCCGTCAGGCTGAGCGACTGGCCTTTTACGAATTTGATCTCAACGATGCTGCCGGGTTTAGCGAATTCTTCGCCACCCTTCGCCTGCAAAGCCGCTGCGACACGCATAGCGCGGCCAGGCGCCGTGTCGGCTTGCGCCTCTTGCGCTGCATCGGCGCTTAGATTTTCCGCATGTTCCATGTCATATAGGCCGAACGCATATTGGGCAGATTCGCGTAATTGCTGCCTGACCTGTCCTCGCTCGTCAAGTCAGGGCAGGCCGAATCACTTTTCGTCGCCCCCATCCGGTCAGGATAGAATCGTGTGGCACTCCCGCAAAAGCCCCGAGATTCTGCCGAGTCGCAATGCGATTCGCGTTCTGCCCGTTTTCGGCTCGCTCACGCTCCATAAACGCGGCATAATGACATCATCCAGAGTGCGAGGCCGCGAAAGTCCATTGCCCCCAATCGGTCAGGATAGCCCCAAAAGGTCAGCTATCTGCCCCCGACCGGTCAGGATGACGCCCCCGCCGGGTCAGGCAAAATCCCCCGTGCGGTCAGGATAAATGGGACAGATCATTGAAATTGCAGACCTTTTCGGCCCCGAATCTGAATCACTTAGAATCATGAATCCTTCCGCTGCGAGCAGCGGCGTTGTTTTAGAATGATTCTAAAAGACCAAGCAGGCGATTCGCTGACCCTTTGAGGTCGGACAGCACAACCGATGCCCCCCCTAGCTGGGGGGATACCTCCCGACCGGTGTTCCACGATAGCATCCCGGTCTCGATCCTTGGCAGATTCGCCGTGCGACGAGATTCTCGGCGACCCGACAGCAGCTGAATCACCGCTTGTCGCCGCTGGGCAGACGCAGTGAGGAGGCCGCATGATCAATTTCGCCAAATTCGAGATCATCGGACGGATCGGTGAGATCGACGCCAAGCCCAAGGTTACGAGCATCTCTGTATGCGCGAATTATCGCCGCCGCGGAGAAGGCGATCAGTGGATCGAGGACAGCTACTGGAACCGCGTCGTCATTTTCAGCGACGGCCAGCGGAAATATATCGATGAGAAGGCCCAGGTTGGCGATCTCGTGCGGATTGCCGGACGGCTCCGTGACACCTCCTATGAGCGCGACGGCACTACCCACTACACGACTGACCGGATCGTCGAAGAATTCGGTGTGCTCGCGGCAAAGGCTGCATAGGTCGTAGGAGGCAGCACCGATCGGGCAAGAGGGGAGGGGGCATGCGCGGAGCGAACCTGGATTTTCGATAGGAGTTTCGCTTATGTCAGCCACCATCGACGCAGCGGTTCGCGCCAAGCAGATCGTCGAGAACCTGGGCGGACGATGGTCTGGATCGCGCGGAGAGTGCCGGTGCCCCGCCCATGACGATCACTCGCCTAGCCTTTCGGTCCGCCTCGGCACCAAGGCGATCCTGTTCAAATGCTTCGCGGGATGCACATCGACCGATATCCTCAAAGCGCTGGATCGGCAGGGTTTACACGATCGGGTGCCGGTCCATGTCGAACCCCACGCGCCGGCGCGCGATCTGAGCGGCTTAGCCAGGTCATTGTGGCAGCACAGCATCCCCATCGCCGGCACACCGGCTGAAGCCTATCTTCATGCTCGGGGCCTTTACGCGCCTACCCAAGACCTTCGCTTCAATCCACAGACGATCATAGGGAAGGGGACGGATCGGCGAAGTCTTCCCGCAATGATCGCAGCGGTGAGAAATGAGCTGGGCCTGGTCGCGGTCCACCGGACATTCCTCGATCCCACAGACATTTTGCGTCGGCCATTCCGCAAACCCAAGCTGGCGCTGGGTCTGCTCGGCTCGGGCAGCGTGCGCTTTGGTGAGCCGGATGACGTTCTGGGCATCGCCGAGGGGATCGAAGATGCCTTGTCCGCCATCGACTGGTTCCAATTGCCGGTTTGGGCCGTTCTTGGTGCCGAGCGCTATGCTCACGTCGGCATACCGTCCCAGGTGAAGCGCGTCATCGTGTTTGGTCAACGGAACAAGGCGGCGAAGATCTGCCTGAAGAGGGCAGGGGAGCATCTCAGCGCCAATGGGCGAAGGGTCGAGGAGTGGCTGCCGTCCGAGCATGACGACTGGAACGATGCTCTGCGCGATC
>JBPPMC010000104.1:0-3826 GCA_051305835.1 Sphingobium sp. | reverse complement strand
CGTGATGTTTATCTCGGTCGCAACTTCACCGAATGGATGCGGCGACTGGGCTATCAGACTGTCTCCTACGGCCCCCGCGGTACTGCCAACCTTATGCGGGAGCAGGTCGATCGGCTGCTCGCCTGTGAGTGGCAGATCCGGTGGGATGGTACCGATACCGACGACAACGCCTTCGCGGTTCGCGACGTGAAAATCTCGAACGAATATGCAGGATCGCTCGACAAGAATGGCTCATTTGCGCGTGAAATCCGTATGTCGGAGGCCTTTTACAGCCACCTCGTCGATCACGCCGTGCCTCTGAACGAAGTCGCTATCCGGGAACTAAAGGGCACGCCAACCGCGCTCGACCTCTACACATACCTTGCATATCGGCTTCCGCGAATCGGCTCGGACAAAGGGCAGGTCATTTCCTGGGACCAGCTCGCCAAGCATCTGGGCAACGAGGCCGACAGCAAGCGTTTCCGGCAGACCGTCCGGGAGACGATGCAGATCGTGTCCGCCGTCTATCCGAACGCAAATGTGGATCTCTCGGGCCGGAAAGTGGTGTTGCACCCATCGCCCGCGCCGATGGAGCGCAAGCTCGTCGGGCCTCACCTCCGATTGGTTGGACCCGCCGCATCAGAAACGGCACCGAGATCATCGGTCAAAGAGCGCCGCGTGGTGCCGGTTGTGCCCTCCAAGGATGCTGAGCCGCTCCTCGCGTTCCCGACGGGGTCATTGGCCTATGGCACCCGCGAGGCCGTGTTTCGTCAGATTGGTCTCACCAAAGGAAAACCCTGGGCGGTGGACGATATGGCGACAGCTTTTCGCAAGGGATGTCCAAATTTCGCCAAACCGCGCACCGACAGCGAGTGGCTCCGCGTCTGGGAGGCTTTTGTCATCAGCTACGCCGAGCGCAGAGCGAATCGGCCTGACGACTGACCGATGATCTCCGAGCCGTTCCTGCGAACGCGCCGGCGAGGGAGTCTGTCCGCAAAGATCGACGGGGAAAAGGGGAGGGGGCCCGAGCTGGTAAGCAGGAGGTAGGATCATGCCGCTTACAGCCAAACGGCCCTCTCAAGAACTTGTCGATATCGTCGGTGCGCTAGGCGGCACCTGGAGCGGTCATGTCGCGATGTGTCGGTGCCCAGCGCACGCTGACAGCGATCCAAGCCTTTCCATCCGCCAAGGCGACAGAGGCATCCTCGTCACCTGTTTTGCCGGATGCTCCCGAGAAGATGTGCTTCGCGAGCTCCGGCGTGTTCGCCCTGGCCAGCATTACGCGCTCCCTGATCCCGCGCGCGCTCCGCGCCCTGCAAACGTAGAGCGGATCTGGGATCAGGCCGTCGACGTGCGTGGGACACTCGCCGAGCGCTATCTGGCGCGCCGCAACCTACTGCTGCCGCCGCCGCCGGACATCCGCTTCCATCCACGCTGCCCATATCTACCGAAACCTAAAACGGCGTTTCTTCCGGCGCTGCTCGTAGCGGTTCGCGAGGTCGGGAAGCTCGTCGCGATCCAACGGATTTTTCTCGATAGCGAAAGCGCCGACTATACTCGCAAAGTCATGCTTGGCACGCCGCTGTCCGGCGCATGGCGGGGCAGGGCAGGGGGCGCGACCCTCGCGATCGCGGAAGGATTCGAGACTGCCGACGCCTTCACGCGACTGAACGACATTCCTTGCTGGGCCTCACTCGGGGCGCGGCGCCTTGATCAACTCGTCATACCCACGAGCGTCACGACCCTGTTCATCGCCGAAGACAATGATCCGGAAGGCCGGCGCGCTGCAGTACAGGCTCAAGAAGAATATGCGCGAGATGGGCTCGATATTCGTCGCTTCCCGCCGCCGCCCAAATTCAAGGATTGGGCGAAGGTGCTCGATGGCCAGTCGTTGCTGCAAACCCGGAGTTGACGCGAAAAGGGCAGGACCAATGCCGGATGTGCGCCTCTTCTTGCCAATAGACCGGTCGCGGCGGCCGGCTTCATCGGTATAGGGAAGTGATGAGATACGATAATAGCTCTGCCACAGGAGACGAAGGAGAAACCGCTGTCGAGCTGATCGTGAAGCGGTCTCTGAAATGGATTTTCCGACGTGTTTCCGGGCCAGATGTCGGGATCGACGGTATTGTCGAGCAGGTCCGGGCCAACGAAGCGACGGGTCGATGGATATCGCTGCAGATAAAGAGCGGAGACCGTTTCTTCCGGGAGAGCGGCCCGGAGGGCGTTGTTTTTCGAGATGAGAGACGGCATCTCGATTATTATCGCTCCCATCAGCTCCCCGTCGTGGTGGTCCTCCACTATCCCGGGACCGACGATGCGATCTGGCAGTGGGTTTCACCAGAAACCGTAGTCGAGACACCGAGGGGCTACAAAGTGCTGGTGCCGCACGGCCAGAAGCTGGATGCGACTGCCGCCACGGAGTGGGCTCACCGGCTGGGGCGGCGCAGCGAGAAGACCATCCCGGCGGAGTTGCAGCCGGAAACCCGCTTCAGCGATGGATCGCTATCTACCATCCACGATGTGCTGGGCCGTGCTGAACATGAACTTCTGGTGGCAGCGCCGTTCCTGTCGATGGATTTTCTGACGCTGCTGGATTTCATGGCCTCGAAGCTCTCGGTGCGCATACTTACGTCCGCCTCCACCCTAGAGCAGTCACTACTCAAGGCAATCGGCATTGAAGGTCGATTGGAAATTCGCCTTCTTGAGCATCTGCACCTCAAATCGATCTTGGTCGATCGAGAGGTCGCTTGCCTGACGACAGCCAACTTCACGCGTAAACGAACGGCCGCGGCACGCGAGGTTGTGACCATCCTCACGTCCCGCAATGTTATCGATGATATGGCTTCCCAATTCGAAGAGCTGTGGTCTCAGGCGGTCCCGCTCCAGGCGCACCAAAGCTTCCAGGGGTGAAGCTATAAGCGCGGAGAGCTGTCACGTACCACGACATCAAGGGATCACGGTTCAGGGAAGGGCACATATCGGCGCAATGACGCGTCGGGGGACCACGGCGCGAAGCGCCGGAAAAGGAGAGGGGGGTCGAGAGCGTGATGCTGCCGAGGGTGCAGCCACGCAGGAGATCCCAGATGACCGACCTCTTCCACGCGGCCAAGCGTGCCGATCATGAAGCCGCACGCCAGCTTCTTCCGCTACTGAGCTCCGGCGAGACGATCACACGACGGCACCTCAACCAAGCGATGACGGCAGCCTATGGCGGCTCCGACGCCGAAGGCCGGTGGACCCAGCGCGAGAGTTTCGAAATCCTCGAGCATGCGCTTGCCCTGCATATCCGCGCTTCAAACCTGGCCCTCACCTCGTTCGACGATGTCCGCCCGATCATCAGCCTGGTGACACGCCTCCCGACTCAGACCGTCCGCAGCGAAGAGCAGATCGAGTGGCAGCAATTCTCGACTCCGGTTGATATCGCTGCCGTTGCGATGCTCCTGGCGAACGTTCAGCCAGACGACGTGATCCTGGAGCCGAGCGCTGGAAATGGCCTTCTGGTCGCGCAGCTTGGCGCCCATCTGGCGCTCCACCTCAATGAGCTCGATCCCGCGCGCCGTGGCCGCCTTGTGGATGTCTTCCCGGCCGCGAGCGTTACCGGCCACGACGGTGCGACGCTCAACTCCTCCCTCGCCGCGATCGAGCGCCCGACACTGATCATCATGAACCCACCGTTCTCGCGCTCGCTTGGACGTGGGGCTGACGATTTTGCCGCGGTTCGCCATCTCCAGGCGGCGCTCCGCCGCTTGCGCCCCGGCGGCCGTCTCGTCGCGATCATGCCTGACTGGTTTGGACCGAGTGCCAGGATGCGTGATCAGTACGAGACGGTACTCCGCGACGTCACCGT
>JBPPMC010000095.1:0-2272 GCA_051305835.1 Sphingobium sp. | reverse complement strand
TGAAGGATCACGGCGTCACGCCAAACATTGCTGCGGTGTCGGACGCGGAGACAGCAGAGCGTTGGCTAGGGGAAATGCAGGCACTCAACGAAGGCCGTCACGCCGATAACGCCTGGGATGATGCGAGCTTCCGCGCCTTCGCCAGAGCATTGGTGCTGCGGGGTCTCGTCACGGGCGAAGTGGAGTTGCTCCGCATCTGCGCCGGCGAGCATCTGCTCGGTTACCTACTGAACTTCCTCTATGCGGGCCGCGCCATGAATTATCAGTCCGCGTTTGCCGCGCCGATCTCCGGTAAAGCCAAGCCCGGATTGATGTGCCACGCCGCCGCCGTGACGCGTTATGCCGATGCGGGCCTAACGCTCTATTCACTGCTGGCGGGGAAGGATCGCTACAAGCAGAGCCTCGCCACTGGTCAGGAGACCCTGGAATGGTGGACGCTCGAACGCTTTTCCCTGCGTCTCGAAGCGGAGGCGCTACTGCGCAAAGTTCTTAAACGCCCAGCTTCCGCATGATGCGATAAAGCAGCCGATGGAAGCCCTGCGCTTCCGGCGTCTTGCTGACAGCGACGGTTGGCAGGCCGCGACGGCGCAGCGCTGCGTTCAGGCTGTGCAACTCCCCCTCCGCAATGCTCCGCTCTGATCGCCACGTAATCGAAAAGCTGATCGAAACGGCGGGACCGTTATTGACGAAATGCGGCGCCTTCACGGGCACCAGTATTGCGTCACCGGAAAGCAGCGTCGTCGCCTTCCCCTTGCTCAGAAACTGCTCGTCCCATGACAGGTTACGATGCGCACCGCCGTGGAAGCCTTCGCTCTGCTGCGGCGGCACCAGGCCGGGATCGCCCGCGGGAAAGACGGTCATCGTCTTCTCCCCCTCGATCTGGAGCAGGATATTATGCTCCGGGTCCATGTGGAACGGCGTCACGCTGTTGGGGGAGGAAAGGAAGATGAAAGCCTCACGATGCAGCATCGGCCCCGTCTTGCGGTCGACCATCGGCGCAAGTTCCGCCAGCGCGGAGTCCAGCATCGCGGCATATTCCGGATCGCACTCCACATTCTTCATCACGACCCAACTGCCATTGGTGTCGATGGTGCGAACGGTCTCCGGCAACGACAGCCCGTTGGTGGGCGTGTCCTCGGGCCGAACGCCCAGCGGCAGCTTGCCCAGATTATATTCGACCTGATGCTCGGGCATACGCTCCGCCAGCAGGGCCAGCGCCTCGCGGGAGAATAGCGGGTGCCCGGCCAGTTGATGCGTCAGCTTCGTCGAATGATCGGGATAGGAGGTGGCGAACGCCGCGCGGGCGGATTCACTGAAGGCGCAGGGAGAAGCGGCGGATGCGGCATCGATGCGTTGCTGAACGGGCATAGGCTTCTATCGTCCTTTGAGGAAAGCGGCGGCGCGCTCCACGCTATTGGCGATCGCGAATGCGGCGGCGCGCCGGGCACGCGTGACGCCTGTGCCGCGCAAAGCTATGCGATATTGCACGATGCTACGCCGTTCGCCCCACAGGCTGTCGATCATCGGATGGTCGGGTGCGGCGCAACTGTCCATCCACGCGATTGACGGATCATCCTGCACGGCGCGCAAATTATCGATTTCAATCAGCACACCGGGAGAAAAACGGCCCAGCGTCTCGTCTATGGCGATCTTGAAGGAAAACGCCCCGTCCGCATGCCGGAAGTTCACCAGCATAGCGATGGCCCGTCCGTCCAGATCCAGCCGCAGGAAATGCAGCCGCCCGTTCGCTTGCGCCGCAGCCGTCGCCGCACGGAAGAACGCGGCGTCGGACGGCGCGCAGGAGAGGGAAGTGCCTTCCTGCCCCTTCCATCCCGATGCTTCGAGCGCGAGGAAGTCTCCGCACCAGCGCGGCAAATCGGCGCTATCGGTAAGGGTGCGGCTTTCCACCGCGCCCATCTCCATCAGCCGCTTTTGCAAACGGCGGATTTCCTTGCGCTTCTTAGCGCGGACATTGGTTTCCCAATAGGTGTCGGCGGATAATTCGGACCGCAGCAAGGCGCGGTCATAGCGCCCGATCTCGCTAAAGCCGCGTTGTTGCGCCACGCACACAGCCTCCAGTGCAGCCGCATTTGCGCCAGCCGTATCCAGCCCGCGCATGTGCAGGAAATTGGGCGCCCATGTCGCGGCGTCGAGTTGCCCAAGGAAGCCCGTCCACGCCGCCTGCTCCCAGCCACGCGCGATAATCGGGGCGCCGTAGAAGCAATGATCGTGCATCCAGTTGGCGACATTTGCGAAGGGCAGCCGCCCATGC
>JBPPMC010000091.1:0-21665 GCA_051305835.1 Sphingobium sp. | reverse complement strand
GACGGCTATATCCCGACCATGCAGGCGGGCGACATCCTTGGGCATGAGTTCATGGGCGAAGTAGTCGAAACCGGTCCTAAATCTACCTTGCAAAAGGGACAGCGGGTCGTGGTGCCGTTCACCATCGCCTGCGGCAGTTGCTACCATTGCGGCAAGCATCAATATTCCGCCTGCGACAATGGCAACCCCGCCGACAATCAGGATATCGGCCAGGAAATGTACGGCCAGCCCATGTCCGGGCTGTTTGGCTACAGCCATCTGACCGGCGGCTATGCCGGGGGACAGGCTGAATATGTGCGCGTACCGTTTAGCGACGTGGGACCGATCGTGGTACCGGACGGGCTCGACGATGACGAAGTGCTGTTCCTGTCGGACATTCTGCCGACCGGCTGGCAGGCGGCGGAGAATGCGGACATCGAACCGGGCGACACGGTGGCGGTATGGGGCTGTGGTCCGGTGGGGCTGTTTGCGGTCCAGTCCGCTTTCCTGATGGGCGCGCACCGTGTCATTGCGATCGACCATTTTCCGCATCGGCTGGAACTGGCGAAAAAATTCGGGGCGGAGACGATCAATTTCGAGGAATCCAAAACCTACGAAGCGCTGATGGAAATGACCGGGGGCATTGGGCCTGACGCGGTGATCGACGCCGTGGGCCTGGAAGCCCATGGCTTCTTTGTCGACAATGTGATCGATCAGATCAAGGCGTCGCTGTTCCTTGGGACCGATCGCACCCATTCGATCCGGCAGGCGATCCATGCCTGTCGCAAGGGTGGACGCGTGTCGATGCCAGCCGTCTATGGCGGCTTCGTGGACAAGTTTCCGTTGGGCGCGTTCATGGAGAAGGGTCTGACCCTCAAGACCGGCCAGACGAGCGTGCAGCATTATATGCCCGCGCTGCTCCATGCGATCGTGGAGGGCAAGATCGATACGACCTTCCTGATCTCGCATCGCATGAGCCTGGAAGACGCGCCCAAGGGCTACAAGATGTTCCACGACAATCAGAGTGAAGTGACGAAAATCGTGCTGAAGCCCGGTTTTGCCGTCGCTGCGCAATAGGAGAGACAGACATGGCCAATCAATTCGCGATTGTCACCGGCGCTTCGACCGGCATCGGCTTCGAACTTGCCTCCATTGCTGCGGAAAATGGATATGACTTGCTGGTCGTGGCCGACGAACCGTTGATCGACGCCGCTGCACAGGATTTTAAACGACACGGTGTCGAGGTTATCTCGGTAGAGGCGGATTTGTCGACGCTGCAAGGCGTTGATACTCTACTCGCCGCAACGAACGGTCGACGGGTCGATCTGCTATGCGCCAATGCCGGGCGCGGCCTGGGGCAAGGCTTTCTCGATCAGCAGGTGAGCGATTGGCGACGTGTGATCGACACAAATATCACGGGCACCCTGTATCTGCTCCAGCACATCCTGAAGGCGATGGTTGCACGTGACGAGGGTAAAGTCCTGATCACAGGATCAATCGCAGGCTTCATCCCGGGCAGCTTCCAGGCTGTCTACAATGGCAGTAAGGCGTTCGTGGACAGCTTTGCCGATGCGATCCGGAACGAAATCAAGGATAGCAAGGGCGTGACTGTCACGACATTGATGCCAGGGCCTGTCGAGACGAAATTTTTCTACCGTGCAGACATGCTCGACACCAGTGTCGGCGCTTCGGAGAGCAAAAGCGATGCCGACGTTGCGCGCGACGGCTGGAATGCTCTGATGAAGGGCGAGGCGCATATCGTGTCGGGATGGAAGAACAAGCTGCAGGCAGCCGTTGCGCATGTTACGCCGGCTGCTGTCCTGGCAGAACAACATCGTAAGATGGCGGAGCCCGGATCTGCACAGGAAAAATAGCTTGAAGGCGTCATCTCGAAGCGCGTTGACGCGCGCTATATAGGGGTGCGATCGGGTTCCTGGGTCAAGATCAAATGTATCCGCCGCCAGGAGTTCGTCATCGTCGGCTGGACCCCTTCGGACAAGCAGCGGGGCTTTCGCGCCCTGCTGCTTGGCGTCCATGAGAAAGACAAGCTGCGTTATGCAGGGAAGGTCGGTACTGGCTTTTCCGGTGACGTGATCGAGCGGTTGATGGACTGATGGCGCCGCTCGAACAGAAGGCTGCGACCCTCAAAGCGCCCCGCGCCGCGGTACGCGGTGCAACAGGACGGCCTGTAGTTGACGATGGCTTTCGTGGATGACCATCGGTTCATAACTCTTGCATTGGTAAAAGAGCGCTCATTTGCGTCAATCAGAGATGCGGTAGCATAGTCAAACGCCGGCCAGTCGGAGCTTTGCCAATTCCAGAGCATGAACGATTGCATCCCGTTCTACCGGTCACGATATTGCTATAAAATGATCTATAGAAATTCACTCTATCGATCATTCCGTGGCTACCCCTCGTCAATGATCGCCCAGCTAATGGTTTAAGGGCGTTGCACTTATGATTTCTAGCCCTCCCATAATACGATAATCCGATCGAGCAGATGGTCGACGATGGCAAGGCCTTGGGCCGTCATCGAAATCGCGACGCGTCGCCCATCAGGACGAGGAATGTCCCGCGTCACCAACCCCCGTTTTTCCATCTCGGCGATCTTGCGGTGGGCGGTCGATTGCGGAATGTCGGAGGCGGCCGTATACAGGGAGAAGAGATAGACCTCCCGCTTCTCATATTGCGCCAGGTAAAGATCGAGCAGCATGTCCCAGACAGGGCTCGGGCATAGACGATAGCCAATAGCCTCACCAATCGTCCGCCGCATGGCCACCAGCCTGCGGCACATATCGATACGTCTGTCGGGGGGATATATCTGCGTCATGTCATGTCTCCTTTTTTGGATACTGACCCTTCGCTCCTCTCTTCGGCCCATGGACGTGCGGGCCATGTTTGACAGCCACATTGATCATTGTGGCTCGCCTGAAGTGGTTGCCGCCTTTCTGGCTACGCCTGCTGTGCGGCGCGGCGGGGCGTGGGGCTAAAGATACCCCGCCTGGCGGAAGCTCACATGTCCGGCACGGGCGATGACCAAATGATCATGGACCGCGACATCCAGGCAGCGTGCGGCATCGACAATCTTTCTGGTGAAAGCCCGGTCAGCCCGTGAAGGCTGAGGTTGGCCCGATGGATGGTTATGAATGAGAAAAATTGCGGTCGCGCCTATCTCGACGCATCGCTTCATGATTTCACGTGGATAGGCGTGGACATGAGAGATGGTGCCGGTCGCCAGCACCTCATCTGCCAATATCTCATTGACGGCGTTGAGGAAAAGCACCCGCAACTGTTCGACCGGCGCGAATGCCATGGTGGCGCGCAGATAGTCCAGCAGTGCCTGTTCGTTCGAGAGTATCGATTTACCGGCGAGTTTTCCGCGCAGAATATGGTGGATAGACATTTGCAGGCACTCAAATGTCCGCTCGACACATAGCGCGCCATCCAGAAGGCGCATCCGGTCCTGGCGCCGCGCAGAGAGGGTTGCAGCAAAAGAACCGAACCTGTCGACCAGCCGCTGCGCCAGTTCGGGCGCGCGCGCCGGACAGGTGAGCGCGATCAGCTCTTCCAGGGCCTGTCGACACCGCGCTGTTTTATCCGGCTGCGATGTCGAAAGGTCGCGCTGATGAGCATGGTTTGTGCCACCCAACTCCACACCGCCAGCGCATCGACATAGGCACGCGGTACAATCGCCGGCATTAGGATCCGCATCAGATGCACGGCTACCTCTGCGCCTAGCATCGCCGCGACCCAGAGCGGCCAGAACCGTGTGCTTTGTAGAGAAAGCCATATAAACACACTCAATAAGGCAAAATCGACCAGGAGAATGGCGATCTCGATATGATGGAACCGGTCGCCGAACGGATCGACAAGCCCTACGGACAGACAGGCAGCGCCCAGCAGGGCTGCAGCGCCGATCCTTTCGGGCGTGCCGCCCCGCGATGCGGCATAGAGGGTGCTGACAATGAGCAGGGTCAGGAACGCGATTTGCCGGGTCATGACCATGATTGAACCCAGATGACCGCATTGCGTCAATCGTCTCGTGCGCGTCAAACGACGCGCAGATGGGCAGGCTGATCATGCGAGACAACTTTGAAAAGGTCGCCATAGGCGGTTTCGCCCAGGCCAACATCATCGCTGGCCCGTTTGAGATGGGCGTGGGTTATGACCATCTGCTCGCGTGTCTGCGCAATCAGCATGACAGCAGCGGCAGATGTCGCGATAGCCTCCTGGCCGATCGCGGCCGCAAAACGGGCATCAAGACGGGCCAGAGGTAGCGAGGCGTTGAGTTCGGCAATCCGGGCAGCAGCAATATCGAGCGCAGCTTCGGCAGCAAACAGCCGCTCGGCAACCGATTTGGCGATGGTCTGTCGTTTAATACGCATAGAATCTCCTTCCCGCAAAAGCGGGTGAACAGGGAAAACATAAAAATGTTGGTTTTATTGGCGAGCCAGGGCGTCTAGCGCCGAGAGCAGTGAAGCGGCCGATCCAGCCATCACAAGAGCAAGCGTCGCCATGATCGCAAGAGCGATCAACGTCATGTTCGAAGTCAGGTCATTGTCGGGCCTCCCGCTTGTGCGGAACGGCAGAAAATTGCCCATAAGGGGAAAGCGCACCAAACCATGGTAGCCCTCCTGCTGCGTGGCCAATAAATCGGCATCGGCAATATCTGCGTCCACTTGATCGTCAGTGGAATCAGATTGGCCAGACGCAGCCGGGAATGGCAGAACCAAAGATTGGGCGCCTATTTTTTGGGCCCCCGAAGACGTCTCGGTGCGATCCGCTTCATAGGCAGCCACGAGGCGTGCCGCCTGCTGCCGACCAATGCCGCCCAGCTTCCCGCGCGCTTCATATATATGCTTGTCAACACGGCCGGAACTATTGCCCAGTCGCGTAGCAATTTCCTTGCTGGAATAGCCCTGCGCCACCAGGACAAGGCATTGTCGTTGCCGACCCGTAAGGCTGGCAAGCCTTGTCCTGAATACCGCAATGTCGGGCGGAACGGGTGGTTTGTTCATCATCGCGCACTGTCTCCAGCCTTGCGACGCATCGGGGCAGATCGGTCGCGCCTGATATCTCCTCTGCGGCCCCGCTCACAATGTCATGAAATTGCAACGCAAACGCAACCATTGGGCCGAGCAATTGAGACGAATTGAAGAAAATTTGCATAGCGATGTCGCGACTGACCTAGTGCGGGATGCCGCCATCCAGACCTCCGGGCATAGAGGGGAGGGGATGGACAGGGGATGATCGTGGCCGGTTTCGGCCAGAACGTCCCAACGGATATCCACCATGAACGCACTTATCGTCCGCCTCGCGCGCCATATATTCGCCTGCCTGCGTTGTCGCAGTGATGAGGCTCTCATAGGCACTATATTTGTCTGGCTCGATGACCAGGAACAAGCGGATCGGCATGATCTTCTAACCAAGCAGCGGTCGCAGGACCGATCCGCATGGCCTCGCGAGCAATCTGCTTTGCCTTCCGACAAAACCGATATGACCGCACGCTGCGCTGAACATATGCCAACCCTGACCCGGCTCTTTCTCTTGCTGCGCGTACGTTATGCCATGGAGATTGACGACATTGCGCGAACCTTCGAGATCCGCCCCCGCCGGGTTCGTCGCCATTTACGGCGAGCCGTAGCGATCGTTGCGCGCAACAGGCTTTGACGAAATGACGGTTCCCATCGACCGGCTTGTCATGGAAGCGCGCGCAAAGCTGCTGGTCAACCGTCTGGGCGGCCGCTGGGCCTCGTCTGGCGGTCTGTGCCTTTGTCCGGCCCATGACGATCATGATCCCAGCCTTTCTGTCCGACTGGGCAAGACAGCTCTGCTCTTCAAATGCTTTGCAGGCTGCCATGCCAGCGATGTCCTGCGCGCAATCGCACGGATCGACCATCAGGCGCTGGCAGCTTGTCATGAGCCAGATCATTCGACGCGCGATTTCCAATCCGGTTTCCGGCGCCAGGCGAGGGACATCTGGCGTGCGAGCCGACCGATCGCTGACACGCTGGCGCAGGCCTATCTGCAGTCGCGGTCCATCACCAATCTGGGAGAATGGCTGCGTTTTCATCCGCGAACGCCCTTGCGAACCGACACGGGGCTTGAGTTTCGCCCTGCCATGATTGCTGCCGTGCGCGACAGAGAAGAAATTGTCGCCATCCACCGGACATTCCTTGATCCTCGCTATTCCCGTCTCGCTACCGAGGTACAACCGGCCCGTCGTTTGCTGGGCCGACCCGGCCATGGTGCCGTCATGCTGGCTCCAGTTACCAATATTCTTGGCCTTGCCGAGGGCATCGAGACGGCCCTGTCGGCCATGTCCTTTCTCGACATTCCGGTCTGGGCCACGCTCGGCAGCGAGCGCTTGCACAGCATTGCCATTCCCGCGTCGGTTAAGCGGCTAATTATCCTGCCCGACAACGATCGTGCGGGCAAAATCGCCGCAATGCGTGCGCTGGCGGCGTATCGCGGCGCCGGCAGGCCAGTCAGGCATATCTGGCCGCCATCAGGCTATAATGACTGGAACGATGTCCAGCAGGCAAGGGAGGGAGGGGGATTGGATGATGTGGCGCAGGAAGACCCGATGGTCGGGTCTTTGGCGCCTGGAGATCTAAGTCGATGAACCAGCTTCCCATTCTCGTTGCCGCGGCGAACCTCAGCAAGTCGCCATCCAATGTCCGCAAGTCCAGCGATGCTGTCGCCGACGCCCAGCTTGAGGCCAATATCGCCGCCAAGGGCGTAAGGCAGAATCTGATCGGCGTGCCGGTCGCGCGCAAGAAAGGCCATTATCGTATCGCCGCGGGCGGACGGCGCCTCGATGCGGTGCATCGTCTCATCGAAAAGGGCGTCTTTGCGCCAGACTATCAGGTGCCTGTACTGGTCCTGCGCGACGCGAAAGATGCGATCGCCACCAGCCTTGAGGAAAATTTCTTCAAACTCAGCATGAACCCTGCCGACACCTGCCGGGCTTTCCAGGATATTGTCGAAACCGAAGGCAAGACTCCGGCCGAGATCGCCAAACGCTTTGGCCTGTCCGAGCGCTTCGTGCTGGGACGGCTGCGCCTCGCGGATCTGACGCCCTGCATTTTTGATGCCCTGCGCGACGGTGAGATCAGCCTCGAGATCGCCACGGCTTATGCCAGCAGTCCCGATACCGTCCGGCAGGCGCAGATATTCGAAACTCTGGGGCAGAGCTATTACCGCAATAATTTAAACGAGATCCGGCGCCAGCTTGCCCAAGGCAGCTATAGTGGCAATGACCCTAAAGCCCTGCTTGTCGGCCGCGAGGCCTATGTGGCCGCCGGTGGCCGGATCGACAGCGACCTGTTCACCGACGATGCGAGCGAGATGTGGATCGATGGCGACCTGCTCGATCAACTGGCGACCGACAGGCTGGCGCAGGCGGCGCAAGCGATCCGGGAACGGGAAGGCTTTGGCGATGTCCGCATCGTGCCGACCACCCATATTGCCTATAGCGCAACCTGGGATCTCAAGCCCCTTGAGGGCGAACAGCCACCGCTGACGCCAGAGCAGGAACAGCGGCTTGCTGATATCGAAGTGGAACTGGAAGCGTTCGAGAACCCGGTTGAAACCGACGAGACCGAGGAGGAGGTCGAAGCGCGCTATGATCGGCTGAATGCTGAATATGAGGCAATCCGGCAACGGGCACCGATTCTGACCGAGGAGCAAAAGGCGTCCGCACTGGCCTATGTGGTGATCGGTTCCGACGGTCAGCCGCGCGTCCACGAACAGCTTTATCATGTTCCGGCTGAACAGGCCGACGATGCGCAGGATTCGACCGGTGATGATGAAGGCGATGCGGATGCGGATTGCGCGCCAGCACAGGTGGCGCCGGCCCAGCCAAAGATCAGCCAGCGCCTTGCCGATGAGCTCGCTGAAATGAAGGCTGAACTTCTGCGCGTCCATATCGCCAGCGATCCGCGGTTCGCGCTCGATCTCGCCACCTTCTTCATGGCTGACGCGGCAACGCGCACCTATGGCAGCGCGGAACGGGCCACCGACCTGCGCGCCAATGCCCCCGCATCGCCGCTTCATGGCTATGAGAGCGATACGCCTGCCGCCGGACAGTGGCTCAAGCTGGAAAAAGATCTTGATCGATGCTGGATCAATCATGCCGATGTGCGGACACGCTATGACGCCTTTTGCGCTTTGAGCCATGAGGCACGGGCTGCCTGGTTCAGCTGGGCAATTGCCCGGACGGTCCAGGCGGTGCCTGCCGGGCGGACCGGCAGCGTGTTTCTCGACCATCTGGGGGTCAAGTTCGGGATCGATGTTACCGCCTGGTGGCGACCGACCGCGCGCAACTATTTCGACCGGGTCAGCAAGGCGATGATCCTCCAGGCGTTCGAAACGGTCGGCGGCCTGGAACTGAGTTCCCGCTACGCGGCGTCGAAGAAGCATGATCTTGCGCTCTCGGCCGAGCGACTGTTCAGCGGCGATCTCATCGTCGAGGCAGAGGTCAAGGAACGCGCGCTGCAATGGTTGCCGGACGCCATGCGCTTTGTGCCGGTTGGTGAAGCTGAAGCCAGTCTCACCGGAGATGGCGATGCCGATTGTGGCGTCGGGCGGGTCAGTGTCGATGGAGATGCTGCGGCGGAAGCGCTTGCTGAGGCGCCTGACGAAGATTCTGGAGAGGACCGCGTCGCGCAGGCGGCCTGAGCCCGGGGTATAATGCTGGGGACCATGATGTGTCGTCATGGTCCCTTTTTCTGTCCGCCGTCCTGGGAGGGAAGGGGAGCGGACGAGGTGTGGACCGATCGGGTCCGAGCCCTGGAGATTTTTATGACTCTTCCTTTGTTCGCTACGCAGCAGCCTGATCCCGTCGCAACGCGTTCATGCGCGCAACGCCTATTCGATGTCGCGACAATACTCGCCGGCAGTCTGACGCAATCGCAGATACCGACCCGACATGCCCTACGAAAGCTGATGACAGCAAGCTTTGGCGCGAGCGATGCACAAGGCGCATGGTCGATGCGCCAGGCCTATGACGCGCTTGAAATCGCCCTGATACTGTTCCTGCGGCGGGGGAATAGTGGCATCGCCAGATCCGGAGATCCGACTGCCTGTTACGCCGCTTTGCGCCGTCTTGAAACCAGCCTGCCCACGCACAGCTATCGCAGCGAACAGCAGATCGAGATGCAGCAGTTCAGCACGCCGCTGACCCTCGCCTGGCTGGCGGTTCAGGCAGCACGCCTTGGGCCAGAGGATCATATTCTCGAACCATCGGCAGGCACGGGAATGTTGCTCGGACCCATTCCGCCTGGACGCTGCACCTTCACGCTCAATGAACGCGATCCCGACCGCGCGGCGCTGCTCACGCTTGCCATCGGGCAGGCTGTCACCTGCCATGACGCGGAATATATCCATGACCTGTTGCCCCTGGGCGATGATCCTTCTGTGGTCCTGATCAATCCGCCCTTCGGTCGCAGCGAGGGACGCGGCAATGACCGGCAGGCCGGGGCGCGGCATTTGCGCTCGGCCTTGCTACGACTGCGCCAGCACGGTCGCTGTGTCGCCATCATGCCACCTGGCTTTGCTGCTGATGGCAGCGGCGCAAAAGCCTATGCGACGATCGCGCAATTGATCCCTCCTCGCGTTGAAATCACCATCCTGGGCAGCCCCTTTGCCAAACATGGCACCGGTATCGCTGTACGACTGCTGTTATTCGACAAGGGATGGCATGGTCAGGGACAAAGTCATGTCGCCGATAATCTGGACGCAGCGCTTGATCTCGTCCTGGCACTGCCTGACCGGCTCGATCCACCTGCCTTGTTGCCACCCCCGCCGTTGCCAAAGCCACCAAGTCCTGCCGTCGCGTTCCATCTCCCTCGCCCAAAGGCAAAGGATGAGGCGGCATCGCTGTTTCGCACTTTGTCCGCCACGCCGCTCGCCGCGCCGGCGCGTATAGCAGCAAACAATGCCAATGCTGTTCCGCTTTCCTACGCCGTTCGCGACACGCCTCTGCCGGTAGGCGAGCCTGTTGGCATCTATGCGCCCTGGCGGCTTGCGCGGATTGCGATCGAAGGTGCGACACCTCATCCCGACAATCTGGTGGAATCCCTGGCCATGGGATCAGTATTGCCGCCCGTACCGCGCTGGCAGCCATTATTACAACCAAGGGCGCTCGCTGCCCTGTCCGAGGCGCAACTGGAAACCATCATCCATGCAGGCGAAGCCTTTTCACGCGATCTGCCCGGTACGTTCACGCCCAATGCAGCAGGGGATCAACTCCATGAAGATCCTGCAGGGCGCGCCTATCGGACGGGCTATTTCATTGGCGATGGCACAGGCGTTGGCAAGGGCCGGGAAGGGGCGGGCCTGATCCTTGACCAGTGGAACAGGGGTAATCGCCGTGCCATCTGGATTTCGCGCAGTGCTGCCCTGCTCGAAGACGCCCGAAGGGACTGGAGCGCCCTTGGCGGCCTGCCGATCGATATCCAGCCGCTCGATGCGTTCCCGCTCGGTGAGCCGATCGCCATGACGTCTGGCATTCTCTTCCTCACCTATGCAACGCTGCGCTCGGTCCGTCAGGACAACATCTCACGCCTGCAGCAGATATTGGGCTGGACCGATGCTGAATTTGAGGGCGTCATCCTGTTTGATGAATCCCACGCGATGGGCAACGCTGCGGGCACGCAAGGCGATTTTGGAACGGCGAAGGGGTCAGAGCAAGGCCTGGCGGGCGTTCGCCTCCAAAATGCCCTGCCCCGCGCGCGGATAGCCTATGTGTCCGCGACGGGTGCCACCAAGCCTGAAAACCTCAGCTATGCCTCGCGCCTTGGCCTGTGGGGGCCGGGCACAGGCTTTACCGACCGCAGTGCTTTCATGGCGGCGATGGACGGGGGCGGGATCGCCGCGATGGAGATCGTGGCGCGGGATCTCAAGGCCACCGGCCTCTACACCGCGCGGGCGCTGAGCTTTGCCGGAGTAGAATATGATCCGCTCGAACATCGATTGAGCCCTGACCAGATCGCCATCTATGATGCCTTCGCGGATGGGTGGGCGGTGATCCATGCCAATCTGCACCAGATATTGGGCACTTCCGGCGTCGTCGATGCCATGTCGGGTCAGACGCTGAACGGCCAGGCCAAAGGCGCGGCGCTCAGTCGATTTGAAAGTGCCAAGCAGCGCTTCTTCTCGCAATTGTTGATTGCGATGAAGGTGCCGAGCCTGATCAAGTCCATAGAGGCAGAGATAGCCGTCGGCCATGTTGCTGTCGTGCAACTCGTCACGACAGCCGAGGCGATATTGGAACGCCGTCTTGCCGATTTATGTGCGGAAGATCGTGCCAGCTTAAATCTTGACCTGTCGCCGCTTCAAATCCTGATTGATTATCTCACATCGGCCTTTCCCACCCGGCAGATGCGGGTGTACCGCGCCAGCGACGGCGAACTACGCTCTGAACCGATGATCGATGCCGACGGGCAGCCCGTCCATTGCCAGGAAGCGCTCGATGCGCGCGACACGATGATCGAGGATCTGTGCGCGCTCCCTCCCATCCCTGCTGCCCTGGACGCGCTCATCGCGCATTTTGGTGCGGACAAGGTCGCCGAGGTTACCGGGCGCTCACGCCGGATCGTCGTTGATAGCAGCGGGCGGCAGCAGGTCGAGCGGCGCGGCACACATGCCAATATCAGCGAAACACGAGCGTTTATGGAAGGGGTCAAGCCCATATTGATATTCAGCGACGCCGGATCCACCGGGCGCTCCTACCATGCCGATCTTGCCAGCAAAAGCGCAGACAAACGCCGCATCCATTTCCTGCTCGAACCAGGTTGGCGTGCCGACGTCGCGATCCAGGGGCTTGGACGCACCCATCGTACCAACCAGGCCTGCCCCCCGGTGTTCCGGCCTGTGACCACTAACTGCAAGGGCGAACGCCGCTTCATCAGCACGATTGCGCGAAGGCTGGATGGCCTTGGAGCCCTAACTCGCGGACAACGGCAGACGGGCGGCCAAAATATGTTCGATCCGGCCGACAATCTTGAAAGCGACTATGCGCGTGAAGCGCTTGGGCAATGGTATCGGCTGCTTTTCGCAGGCAAGCTTTCCAGCGTGACGATGGGCGACTTCGTCACACTGACTGGTCTCAAGCTCGTCGATGAGGGCGGTAACCTGCTTGAAACCCTCCCGCCCATCCAGCGCTGGCTCAATCGCATCCTGGCGCTGCGGATCACGATCCAGAATGCGATCTTTGAGGAATATATGGGTCTTATCCAGGCGAGGGTGGACGCAGCACGCGCGGCGGGCACGCTGGACCTTGGAGTCGAGACTATTCGCGCCGAGCGGATCGAGACCTTGTTTGAGCAGATTTTGCGCACAGATCCGGTGACCGGCGCGCAGACCCGTCTGTTGCGCCTCGAGCTTCACATCCGGCCCCGCGTTACCACATGGCACATCCTGAACCAGCGGTATCAGGGCATCGATGACATGGCTTGGTTGCGCAACAGCCGCTCCGGGCGCGTCGCCTTGCAATTGCCCTCCTGGTCGATCACCGATGAAGAAGGGCGACCCATTCTCATGTGCCAGCTTGTCCGGCCCACTGGATCGACGCGGATCGACCGGGCATCGCTCGCGCATAGTCACTGGGCCTGCATCGATGCCCAGACATTCAAGGCTTTCTGGGACGAGGAGGTAGCCGCCGCGGAGGGACGGCTCGACCTCGAGACCATCTGGGTCGCGACGGGCCTTCTTCTGCCTGTTTGGAACAGGCTACCACAGGACGATGTGCGCGTGTGGCGTATCGATAATGGCGCGGGCACATCCATCTTAGGCCGGATCATTCGTCCGGGCGCGGTCGAAAAACTGCAGGCAGCCTTTGGACTGGAACAGGGCATAAGGCTCGGTGCCAGAGACCTGCTTACTGCCGTAAAAGCTGGGGACGAAGTCGCCATACCGGGTCTTGGTAAAGCGCGTCTTGCCTATGTTCTCGTCAACAGTGCCCGTCGCCTTGAAATCCGTGACTATGATGCTGATGACCGCGCCTGGCTGAAAGCGCGCGGTGTGTTCAGCGAGATCATCCAGTATCGCACGCGGCTTTTCGTTCCCGTCGACAGGGCTGTCGAAATACTCGACGCGATCATCGCGGAGCGACGCTGAGACGGCCACGTGTGACATGGCAATACCCAAACCCGCTCATCTGACAGGGGAAACTTATGTTCAATCCGTTTCAGCGTACATGCGCCGACGCCTATTGCGAGGGTGACTTCGCCCATGTCGAAGATATCGAGCAGGTTCGCGCAGTAAGCGATACGCTCTTCACATTTCTGATGATTGAGTTGGGCACCCCCGAGGATTGCGACACGCGCGAAGAAGCACTGCGCAGAATGGCGATGGCGATTGGAAACATCCAGGATGTTGCCGCTGCGATTGAAAAGATGCAGACAGCCTGAATATCTGGACTTGTAGGTAGCAATCCTATGGTCAGACATTGGCCGCCGAAGCTTATGGAACCCAAGCACCCCGGCGGCTGTCCTGCTTATCTCGATGTCTCGGACTAGGTCAGCTTTCCGCCATTTCCGGCGCGGGCTGCGCGTCGGGCGTTTTGATACCGAGGGTCTTTCGAGGGGATTTTACGGCCTTTGCAGAGCGAGCTTTGGGTGCGGGTTGCACTGGCGTCTTTTTCGCGGTGACGCTCGATTGACGTTTCGCTTTCGCAGGCTTCGAGGCTTTGACGGTGTCAACAGGTGGGGCGATCGCATCACTAGATGTCGCCGATATGCTGACTTTGGAAGGCGTTTTTCGCGCAGGCTTGGCGACAGGCTGGTCTCCTGCTGCCTTCACCTTGCGCGATGCCTTGGGTGGTAAAATGTCGGCAGATGTCGTTATGACTGGATCTTTTGGAGCGTCGGTTGCGGACATCTTCTCATCGGCGGTTGATGCTATGAGCGCAGATACAGCCTTGCTTGTGGGCCTGGCCCGGCTTGTTGCGACCGTCGTTTTAGGCGTCTTTACCTTCCGCTCCTTGCCCGTCACAGGCGCAGACGCTTGTTCGGTAGAGACATCGGCGGCGGTCGTCTCGCTCGTCGCCGGCGACGCTTTAGCAGCGCTCGCTGAGGCGGCTTTTGCTGCAGTTCCACGCTGTCCAAGGCCGAGCCTTTGCGCCACTTCCCGGCGCTGCGCGGAATAGCCCGGTGCAACCATGGGATAGGTTGAAGCAAGACCATAGCGCTCACGATATTGCGCGGGCGTCAGGCCATGCGAGGCCAGATGCCGTTTGAGCGTTTTATAAGGCCGGCC
The DNA here is from genome assembly GCA_051305835.1 of Sphingobium sp. Classification (GTDB taxonomy): domain Bacteria; phylum Pseudomonadota; class Alphaproteobacteria; order Sphingomonadales; family Sphingomonadaceae; genus Sphingobium. The sequence goes on along the minus strand of JBPPMC010000091.1, from coordinate 7,424 downwards.
GTCGATGAGGCTGATGAGATGCTCGCGGGAGGCGAGACTTTTGCGAACACTGACTGCAGGCGTGTATTCCGGTACGGGCTCTGCCTCCGCTGCCGATGTTTGCGCCACCAGCGCTGCGCGAGTCGACTGGATCAACCCTGCCAGATCTGCGCTTGGCACCATATTATTGGTGACATAGGCGCTGAGCAACTGAACGGTCAGAACCGTGTAGTCGGGCTGGTCGGCATCGGTCATGGGAATATCCTGTCCAAGGCATGGTAAGAATGTCGGCGCTGCAGGAGCCGCAGCTCAAAAACAGGACTTTAGCCATCCGGGCCGTGATTTGTCAAAGGGGAGGGGGAGCCATGTCTGTGCAGGCAAACAGATTGGGCAGGTAAACCGGTACAGGAGCATATGGACAGTGGCGGACATATATATTCAGGGGAGTTTTGCGTTCATATGTCATGTGGAAGAGGCCGAAACATTGGACCAAGCCTGGTACGCCGTAATGTCGTTGCGCGATGACGTCGAGCCAGACACGCCCTCCGCCGCACTCACTACATTGTTTCCCCCTCTTGATGAAGACGATCCATGGTCAGGCCTGCTCAGCATCTTCGACGATCGCGATTTCCCCGACTTTGGTGCTGATCTCCAGATCGACGTCGACCGCGATAATCGGGACATGCGAATAGTGGTGATTTGCGGGATGACGGATTTTCAGCCTGCGCCGATCGAAAAGCTGATCCAGCGCTCCTGCGCCCAAAGCCTGGCACAGGCACCGATCGGTTTTGAATGGGCGGAAGTCTGTTCCAGACCGCGCGTCGGACATTTTCGCGGCGGGTGGTGCGCCCATCTTTTCTGATCGCCTCGAATTTGAAAGCACGCATCACGCCTTGTCGGCCGCCCTGAGCGGTGACGTGATCTGAACGGTGACACGCTGTTTGTGGGACACAAGTCCGTGGCCCCACATGCGGAGGGGAGGGGGGAAGGGATTTGCGAGGATCAGTGGCGCTGCCCTGGCTTCATGACCCTATGAGGAGAGCCTCCCATGTCCAGTCTTGCAATACCTGTCGACAGTGCGCCGGTAACAGGGGCCTATCGCGTCGATATTTCCCGCGGCCATAATGTCAGCCGTGTCTCGTCAGAATGGTTTTCGCGTCCCGATGACGAGAAATTCCTGTCGCTGACAGACCTTTACGACAATGTCCGCACAAGGGCCGCGCGAGCGACGACACGGATCGTCGAAAGCCGATCGCTCCGGGTTGAAGCGCGTGCCGATAATCCGGAACGCCTGACCCTGTTCTTGCCAGGCGAGGATATGCCTATCGCGCCCACCAACTGGTCCTTTGGCCAGCTCTCCAGCCTGGTCGGTGCACCCGCTTCCTATCTGCGCTCACTGCCCGCAGCGCTTGCTGGCATCAATCTCCAGCATGGCCTGCTCTCCCATCGCGGCGAACAGGTGAAGCTGCTTCAGACGCACAATGGCCGCGCTGAATTGCGCGCGGTCACAGGTCCTGATTATGGACGCATCTGGGATCATGAGCTGGTCGCCGCAGTCATGAAGATCGCGGGCGACGGCGTGGGCGATACGCGCTGGAAAGTGCCCGGCGTCCTCGACTGGTCTTCGATGCACTATAACCCCTTTGTCGATGTAACCCGCGATACCACGACGCTCTATGCATCCGATCGCGATGTCTTCCTCTTCCTTGTGGATGATACCCACCCGATTGAGGCCGGACGTCTTGCCAATGGCGATCCGGACCTGTTCTTCCGCGGTTTTTACTGCTGGAATTCGGAAGTCGGGTCAAAGACGCTGGGCATTGCCACTTTCTACCTGCGCGCCGTCTGCATGAATCGCAATCTATGGGGTGTGGAGAATTTCGAGGAAATCTCGATCCGCCACTCCAAGTTTGCCGCCAATCGCTTCGCCCATGAAGCCGCGCCTGCACTTGAAAACTTCGCTGATTCCTCCGCCAGCGGCTTCATCCAGGGCATCCGCGCCGCGCGCGAGCGCATCGTTGCCCGCAGCGACGAAGATCGCCAGACATTCCTGCGAGGTCAGGGTTTTTCCAAAGCCGAAACCGGCAAGATCATCGCCACCGTGCTGGCCGAAGAAGGTCATCCGCCTGCCAGCATTTTCGACTTTGTCCAGGGCATCACCGCCCATGCCCGGTCCAAATCCAACCAGGACAGCCGTCTCGACGTTGAGGCGAAGGGACGCCGCTTACTCGAACGGGCGCATTAAACCCGGCTGATCCCGGCACCGCGTCGCCCAATCCCCCATTCCCCCACCAGTGACGGTCGTTGGAAGGCGATCGTCACGCTCGCCCTTGAAAGGACGCCATCATGCGGACCTCGTCCCAGCATTCGCTCCAAAGCTTTCGCGTCGATATCCACTTCTTCAGCGGATCTGACCTTTATGCCTGTGAAACATACCAGATCGATGCACCCGATTGGTATCGCGCCGAGCAGCAGGCGCTGCAATTGTCGGGCGAGAGCGCTTACGACAATAGTCGAGTGCCGGATCTTCGGCGCACGGCGACATCATCGCTGGCCTGACCGTGCGTCTACCGCGCCATGTCGCCGCGCAGACACATCTCCTACACCATATATTTCAGGAGTTTTCCTATGCCTTCCTCTGCAATGCGCGGCCTTGCCTCGCTACTGGCGGGATCGTCCATGCCCGCACGCACCCATCCTGAATTGCGCAGCCGACCTGCAGAACAGTCGCCTACGCCCGCAATTGGCGTGATCGGCAAATATCAGCTGCTTTCCACCGCGCATCTCTCAATGAACACGGCGCTGTTGCTTGACAGCTGGTGCAATGGCCACGCCCATGAAGCGCCAACCATCGTGGCGCGCAACGCTCATGGCTGGTTTCTGTCGACCCGCTCTATGTCAGCCGATTGCGAGCGCGCCCTGCCTGCCGATCTGATGGCGGCCATCCTCTTTGCGCGGCGGCGCGGCATCGATCTGCTGCATTTCGACTGCGATGGTCCAACGCTGCCGCAATTGCTCGTGCATGACTGGTGAACATGAAGCACGCGGCGGCAAATCGCTTTGCGTGGATCGGCCTGGCAGCGGCGCATTTGCGATCGGAGGGGAGGGGGACTTTGACAAGGGGCGGAAAATGACCGCCTGTCCAAGGAGACACATATCATGGCTTTACCTCTCAGGATCACCCCACAGGTGGGCGCGTCCCTCATCACGCGCGTCACGCGCCTGTTCAATGGCACGATCCACGATGTGCTGAACGAACTTCTGCAAAACAGCCGCCGCGCTGGCGCCAGCGCTGTAACCCTGGATCTTGAAGGCTCTGATGGTGCCCCCATCCTTGTCGTGAGTGATGACGGTTCGGGCATCGATGACCCGGTTGCGCTGCTGACTCTTGGCTATTCTGGCTGGAATGATGCGGTTGCCCACCGCGAAGATCCGGCCGGCATGGGCATGTTCAGTCTTGCAGGACGTCAAGTTGAAGTACGATCCTGGTCGTGCGGCGCGGGCAGGGGCTGGATGGTCGAGATCCCCGAACAGGGCTGGCAGAGCCCAGAGCCGCTCGCGATCCAGCCCTGCGCCATAACCGGCGGTACGCAGTTGCGCATCGCTTTGCCGGACGCATGGACCAAGAATTTGTTGGCCGCCGCCCGCAACGCCGCCCGCTATTTTCCGCTGCCGGTGACATTGTCAGGCACGCCTCTGCCACGGGAGGATTTCCTCGCCGAGGCTGTGCGGGTCGAAAACTGGCAGGGCTGCCGCATCGGCATTTTCAGCTGGCGCGGCTACCAGCCGATCGACATGGCCCGCATCAATTTTCATGGGCTTACCGTGCCTTGCGATTTGCCGTTCGTGTCGGAGGTGGGCAAAATCGACAAATGGTGCGTGAAGGTCGACATTATCGACGCGCCCGATCTGCAACTGGTCCTGCCTGCGCGCAAGGAAATGATCCGCAATGCAGGGCTCGACGCGCTCAAGATCGCGGCAGAAGCCGCTATTTATCGGATGATCTGCGACAATGGCGACCATCGACTGGGCTTTACGGAATGGACGCGCGCCAGGGCATTGGGCATCATGCTGCCGCATGCAGCGCCCTGGCTTCCATGCTGGGCACCAATGACCGCCGACAGCATGGGGTGCGATCAGGGCGAACCCATATCGTCTCCTGATATGCTGGTCGTGCCCGCAATGGAGATAGATCTTCAGCAAGGCGCTGCGCCGATATTGGATGCGCCGGAAAAGCTCGGCATGCGCACGGTACGGATCGCGCCGGAATTTTCCGGCTATGACTGGTATGACAGGCTGCCCCGCCTGCAGACTCTTGCCTTTGTGATCGAACAAAATGGCCTCGAACATATCTATGAGGCCGACACCGAACTGGATCCGTCCTGCACATCGGGACGGGCCGACGCAATCACGCTCGAACTGGGGATCGCCGATTGCGCATTGCCTGGTGCGACGCTTACGAAGCGATGCTTCCCGCTTGAACTACTGGTGTGTCGCAATGAAGGCTATGATCTCGATGATGCGATCATCCTTATTGGAGGCAACGCCGTCGTTTCACCCGATGATCTGGCCTGGCAAATGGAACAGAGCCTTTTTAGGGCATCGGATGACAGCGATTGCGACAGTTGGGAAACCCAACAGGATAATTTTCAACGAAGCGCGCGTAACAACGCTTATGCGTTGCTGCTGAGCGAGGAGGAGGCTCTGCTGCGGCAAATCCGCGACAGGCTTACCGATAAAGTGCAATGGCTGATACCGCCGGACCGCACTCTCACGGTTACAGCGACCCGTACGGGCGTCGAACTGACATTGGAACCGGCGCCATGACGCCTTTAGACCATCCAAAAAGTCCTGCTCTGGGGGAGGCCTGATATGCGACGATCCGCGATGTTCACCCTGTCCACTATGCATATTCCGCTCGCCGAGCGACAGAAGATCGAAATGCTGATCAGCGCGGCGACGATGGCCGATTGCATGTCGCGCATGATGATCTGGTCATCGAACCCCATCTCTACGGCTTCTTCGTTCATTGTGGCATCGCCGCCTGGCAGGCCGCCGATCCGCCGGACATCTCGCCTCAACTTTGGGCGCTTCTTTCGGCAGCCGATGCGAGCGGAGCATCCTGGCTGCTGTTCGACCGGGATGAACCTCCATCCTCTTGCTGGCCGATATTCGATGTCGGATGATCGCGCATACTCGTCCCCGCCATAAGCTGGCGAGTCTGCATTTTTGACAAGCCCGGGCCATGCGGGATTATATCAATAATGATATTGGACGTCGTCGAAGGAGTTTTATCATGCCTGACCGTTCCAGCTTGGAAACGCGCCTGCCAGAAGGGCAAGCTTTCATAGGGCATACGCGTCTCGACATATTGCGCGCTGAACTAGATCTTGGCGCGACCAGCGGGCCTGGCATTCCCGCAGAACAGGCCTTTGCAAAGGCAAGGGCGCGCGTTGCCGATGTTGCTGCCGAACATGATGTGCCTGGCTGTTCCTGGCGTGCGGGGAACCGACCGGCCGATAGCATGAAAGACCAAAGTGATTTTGGTGGAAAGCCATCGGCATAAAAAGCCCCTGATGGAGACGTCCCAATGTCCAACGCCGATCCTGCGGCATCGCTGTCGCCGCGCCGCCAGCGACTGTCCTCGTTCGAAAATTCTTACGCCGTCGCCTTGCAACGCCAGCGGCAGACCGGCGTCAGCCAGTTCATCCTTCGCACGGCGAACCCTCTGCAGCCCTTTCGCACGACCAGTCGTGCGCCCAGATTGCAGGAATATATTGTCGCGCTGGTCGCTTGAACAGAAATGGTCTGCGTTCAGCCCTCCCAGAAACCCCGTTTGCGTCCATGCTGCGCCTGGAGCGAGGCCACATATGTTTCATGGTTGGGATGGTCGCCATAATCGTCGATCCTGCGGGCAAGATGCGCGCAGCTTTCCAGATGGCGGGCGGCATGCGGATACCGTTTGACCCGCGCCCGTTCCAGCGCGAAATCGACCATCGCGCGAAGCGCCAATGTGGCCGCCAGCGGATGGCGGCTTTCCAGTGCTTCGGCAGCATGGTTGAGCAGTTCATACGGATCGCCATCCAGCTCGTCAGCGCGCGCCAGCACCATAGCTGCCGCGCCCTCGATATCAGGCCAGGCGAGCAGGAAATGCAGGGCATGGGATAAGGACGGGAAAGCGCGGACATGGGCCAGCGCCTTCTTCTCCGCGTCGAGATCGTCAAAATCGGGCAGGCGTTTGAGATAGGCCCGCAGATATTGCGCGTCGAGCGCCTTGGCGAACCTATCCCATCGTTCGGTCTGCGCCTCGTCGGTGCGGCCCAGGGAATCGAGGATAGCGATCCGCACCCGGTCCCAATCCGGCCAGTGGCCACCTTTCTGCCGTACGGCCTGCGCGTGCTCGATAGCCGCCATCGCCTCGTCCGTCCGGCCCGCGTCGCCCAAGCGCTCGGCTATCGCCGCGGCGATGGCGGGATTGTCGCGCTGTTCGACGGGATATTGGGCTATGAAAGCATCCACATCACCCAGCGCATCGGCAATGTCCAGCAGCGCAGTCTGGACCGTGCGGGCGTGACGCCGGATCTCCATATCATCCTCGTAGAGGACGCCGCCTGACCCATAGCCGATGACCTGCCGCTCGGCCTGCGCCTGGCGTTTCGGAGGGTTTGTCGCCATCGCCTCGAACCTGGTCTTGAGCAAGCGGAGGCCGCCTTCCGCCAGAACAGGCGCCATCAGGAAGATGAGTCCGTCAAACTGGCCATAGCCATTGTCGCAGACGCTATCGAATACCCTGTCCGCTAGCCGGGCGGTTGGCATTTTCGCTGCCGCGGCCAAGGGCGCAAGATCGGGTAACGCAGTGGCGAATATCGTGCCGATCTGGCCGCTGCTATCATCACAGCGATCGAACACCGGCCTTGCCAGGGCAACCAGCTTCCAGAGCAGATCCAACGCCGTCGCCGGATCATGGGGGGCAACATGATCCATGATCGCTCTCCGTTGCGTCTCTATGTCCGCTGCCAGCAGCTTGACCTTGTGCCAGTCGACAAAGGCTTTCGCCTTGGCGATGGTCGCAAGCCGCTTGCCGATCTCGCCGGCAACATCCCCGCTGCCACGCACGCTGGCCAGCTCCAGCCGCAACCGCCGCTTGGCCTGCGCGTCCCCCGTCACAAGCTCCAGCAGCAACTGCGCCAGGCGCTGGGCACCAAGCGCTTCAAGGTTGGTCTGATTGAGGGTTTTGGATGTGGCCATGCGCCATTTCTGTCGTCCCGGAACGATGGGCGTCAAGAGTGGAATGATATCGGAACTGGGAACGGGCGGCTGCCCGCGCGGTGCGCGGGCACCGGGCTGGCGGGCTTGCGCCCCAAGCCCCGCTGCGCGGGTCTTGGCCCTGACGGGCGCACATCCCTGCCGCGTGGGGAGGGGGTTTGCCCAAAAAGAAGGCGCGG
>JBPPMC010000077.1:0-2494 GCA_051305835.1 Sphingobium sp. | reverse complement strand
CGCCCGGAGGATGCGCATCCGGCGGAGAGGCCGCCGGCACAGACAGAAAGGCTCGCTATCATGTCCACATCGCTTGCAGCCGCACTCGCGGCACTGGAGCTAGGGCACCTCGAACCCCGCGCTGAAGACCTGAGTGGCATGGCGCCGCCACCAACCGAGGCGCTGGAGCAGACCGTTACCGCAATCTGGAGCGATCTCTTCACGACGATGGGAAACACCTCGCTGGAGCGCGACATCGAAGACCTGGGCTGGGGCATGGTGAACCTCTTCCACCGCGCAGCCGCCAAGAAACACGGGCTGGTCGATCGGTTGACCGACGACATCCGCCTTCTCCTCGCCGAACAGGACGGCTCCGAAATCAGCACGGCCAATCTGGAGGAAAAGATCGATCTCGCCAAGAAGGTTGAGGAATCCGCAGGTGCCTTCGAGATCATGCGCGATGTCGCCGCCGCGCATTACATCCGGGAGACCGGGAGATCGTGGGTGCCATCGTCCGGCAATCGCATCTCGCTCGGCGTCACCGCCGGGATCGTCGATGGCCATGCCTTCCTGCGGGCGCGCCGCGAGCGGGCTCTGAACGCCAACACCGCGCAGGGTACGCCGGTCGTGTTCGCCGGTGGCCGCCTGTCCTTCGCCAACGACGAAGACATGAAGACGTTCGCCGATAACCTGCTGGCGACTCTCAACAAGGTTCGCGCCCATGTCGGCGACATGTATCTTGTGCATGGTGGCGATATGAAGGGTATCGAACGGCTTGCAGCGTCCTGGGCCGAGCAGAACGGCATCCAGCAGGTGCGGTTCGGTCTCGATCGCAAGCTCGGAGATCGCGCCGGCTTCCGTCGCAACGAGCAGATGCTCTCGCTCAAGCCGAGGTTCGTGGTCGCTTTCCAGGGCAATGGCGTGACCGAGCGGCTCGTCATCGAAGCCAAGGCCCGTGGGCTCCGCGTCGTTGATCGTCGTGGCCCGCTGGGAAGCCCTCCTTCAGCAGCTCGTCGCGGTGCGGGCTGAAACCGCAGGCCGCCGGTTTTCCGGCGGCCTTTTTCTTGCGCCGCACGACCGTCCGACCCTCAATCTCTCCGGGCGAGAGGGGAGGGCGCTGCGCCGTTGGTGCCGCTGAAGAGCTGGAGCCCGTAGGTCGTCTTCGCAGCCCAGACCCGGTTCAAGAGTTCACAGCTATCCGCGCCCGCCCGCGCTGCGCCGGGCCGCCTTGCTCATAGATCGGAGATGATGATGCGCGATTTGCATGATGAAGAACTGCGCGCGCTGCTTGCGTTCCGACAGCGTCACGGGCGCTGCTGGAAGGCAGCCCTGCTGGTGCGCTGGTCGACGGGCGCCGATACGGATGAACCGGGTTCGTCGCACTTGCGCCATCTGCGCAATATCGGAGGGCCGCGCTGGCTGATCGGGCTTTCGGCCGTCAGGCTCGATGATGCGGCGCGGCGTTTCGCCGGGATCGTCGATCCGGCGCTGGTCGCCGTTTTCATGGCGAATGCCACGGGTTTTGCCTGCGGTGCGGCCGGGAGCGTGAGAATCGCGCCTGCGAGTGCCGCACATTCGCTGGCGATCGCGATCGAACTCGGCCTCAAAGCCTTTCTGATGAAAGCCGGCTATGCCGATGACTGGAACCGTGTCCATATCCGGCATGACCTCGAAAAGGCCCTGGCGCTGGCCATGGAAGCGGGCCTGTGGGGCCTGCCTCTGGAATTACCGGATCTTATATCGATCCTCTCGCCGGCCTATGGCCGCCACCAGATCGACGCCTTGTTCCGGGGTGGAGCCTCCCCCTTCGATGTGACCGACGCCTCTCTCTGCGTCGACCGACTCCTTGTCGTGATCCAGGCGCAGATCGCGTGACCGGCACCGCCCCCATCAGCCAGTGCGCCGGTTCGAAAAGGCGCTCGCCAATCCCATGAGGCCGGGGATGGGTGGGCCGGCGCCGTATCGTGCGACTGACGGCCATCATGTCTGTTGCCACAAGGGTTGCCGTCATTTGACTGCGGACGACAGTCCAAAATGGGAAAATGTTGACCGCCGGTTATGGGGTCTCAGCCTGGGGGGATTGCTGGGGCGATAGGGCAGGGTTTCTGCACCGGTTCCTGGGTTCATAGAACCAAAGCCACCATCCCTTCTTTTTGACCTGATCCCTAAGTCGGTCGGTGGTTGCTTCCAACCCGCTCCCCTTCGGGCCGAGTTGCCGTGTTCCACGGCTGCCCGCACCACCCCTTGTGTCGGGGTTCCCCTGCGCCGCTTGCGCGCTCCGGTGGAAGCACCGCCCATGCCCGCCTTTTTCGGGGGGTCAGTCGAAGGGACGGTCCCTTTGGCACCCAAAAAGGAACCTCGACATGCAGAACCTCGTCATCCTCGCCGGCAATGTCGGCGCCACGCCGGAAGCCCGCACCACCCAGGGCGGCACCAAGATCACCCACTTCAGCCTCGCGACCTCGCGGCCCAAGCGGGACAGCAACGGCAAGGTTATCAAGGACGATAATGGCCG
>JBPPMC010000050.1:0-2910 GCA_051305835.1 Sphingobium sp. | reverse complement strand
TCTCATTCCTCCTGAGCGTGCGCGCTCCTTCAACCAGCTCTATTTCCTGCGTCTGGCGACCGTGAGCGTGCTGCTGCTCGCGGGCATCGCGATGGTGAACGGAGTGCTGCTGCTCCCGACCTATCTATACCTGCGCGATCTCGCCCAGGACCGCGCCATCGAGCTCTCGACCCTCGCGAGCGAGCTCGACGGGACCGGCGAGCAGGAGATACGGGACCGGGTCTCGTCCCTCTCCGGGGATTCTGCATACCTCGCGCGCCTCTCCGCGCTGCCTAAGGCGTCTGCGGCGCTCGGCGCTCTCGTGGTCATGCCGCATCCGGGCATCACGCTCGCCGGCTTCTCGTTCCTTCCGGCGAGTGCCGGCGCGACGATGAGCCTCTCGGGCAAGGCGTCGACGCGCGATGCGCTGCGCCGCTACGAGCAGTCCCTCAGGGACGCGCCGTACATCGACTCGGTGGACCTTCCGATAAGCGCGTATGCTAAGGAGAGCGATATCGATTTCACGATCATGCTTTCAGGACCATTTCTGCCATGAGACGCCGCGCGATCATCCAGCTCGCCATAGCCCTGCTCGTTCTCGCAGGAGTCTGCGGCGCGTACGCGTTCTGGTACGTGCAGGTTGGGAAGGAGAGCGCCGAAGCTGCGAGCCTCGCCGAGCAGATACGCATGAGAGTGCAGGATTCGGCGCGCGCGAAGGAGGCAGAGAAGGCGCTCGCGTCGCTCGCGTCAGACGAGGCGAGCATCCGCGGATACCTCATCCGGCAGGAGGACGTGGTCCCGTTCCTCGGCACGCTCGAGGGCATGGGCAGCCGCTTCGGCTCTTCGGTCGAAGTGGTGTCGGTCTCGTCCGAGGACGGCCCTGCCCGCGGCCGCGTCCTCCTCTCCCTCAGGATCGCAGGCTCTTTCGACGCGGTCGTGCGCACGCTCGGCGCGATCGAGTATGGCCCGTATGACAGCGCCGTGCAGAACGTGACGCTCGACACGTCCACGAGCGAGGGGGGCGGCAGGTCCTGGACCGCGTCCGCCACCTTTGCGATAGGCACCGAGAAGGGCGCCGCAACCCCGTAGCCGTATGAACCTCTCACTCAATCTCTCGTCCCTCAAGAAGCTCGGCTACGGCGACCGGGTCCGTCCGTCGCGCGACTGGTTCGTGCTGCTCGCGATCGCATGCGTGCTCGTCGGAGCGAGCATCGGATGGAACGTCCTCCTGTACAAGACCGCGGAGCGCGGGGGAGCGATCGGGGACGAGCGGCTCCCTGAGCCCTTCGACGCGGCGCCTATCGAGTCGGTCCGCGCGGTGTTCGAGTCCAGAGCGCTCGAGCGCGCGCAGTACGAGCAGGGCCCCCGGTTCGTTGACCCGTCCCTCTAGGACCGCTACTCTGCAGAGGCCCCCATAGCTTAATGGATAAAGCTGCGGACTTCTAAGCCGTCGATCTTGGTTCGATTCCAGGTGGGGGCACAGCATTCGCTTACCTGGCAATGGTGATGTTTGATCGTTCTTTGCATTGCTACGCCTGAGACGGTGCGGTACCGTGGAAAAGCATAGTCAACGAAGGCGAATGCATAATGCGCACGTGGCGGAACTGGTATACGCGTACGCCTCAGAAGCGTATGGAGCAATCCTTGGAGGTTCAAGTCCTCTCGTGCGCACAGATAACACAAAACACCGCCCAAGGCGGTGTTTTGGTTGGTGGGCGATGGAGGGCTCGAACCCCCGGCCTACCGAGTGTAAATCGGTCGCTCTAACCAACTGAGCTAATCGCCCAAACAGAACCTCTCAACAGTAGCAGAAAATTTCAGTTAGGGAAATATACGAACCGCCGTATAATATGTGATGCAGGTAATTTTCCACGAATTCTTCCATGAAAAGAGTAGAGCGAGACAAGGCGCGTGAATTGCGAAGGACCGGCATGTCCTTGAATGATATCGTTCAGGCACTCGGTGTATCCAAGGCAAGCGTAAGTGTTTGGGTAAGGGATGTTCCTCTCTCGGAAAAGCAACGATCAGAACTGAATGCCCAAGGATTTAGCGCTGATGCGATCGAGAAGCGAAGAATAAATAGGATTGCCAATACTATTGCGCGTCATCGCATAGTTATCGATAGAGCAAAGGAACAAATCGACTCGCTCTCAGGGCACGAGCTTCTGTTGGTGGGCGCCGCTCTCTACTGGGGCGAAGGCAATAAGAGCAATAAGGGCGCCGCGGGCCTGGCGAATAGCGATCCATATGTCATACGACTCATGATGCGCTTCTTCCGCGAAATATTCCACGTGCCTGAAGAAAAGTTCCGCGGGCACATCCATACATCCTCACACGTACATGGTGCAGATGCAGAAAAATACTGGTCAGAGATATCAGGCATTCCGCTCAGGCAGTTTTACAAGACGTATTCGAGACCAAGTATCGCGAGTAAGGGGAAGAAGGATAGTCTGCCGTATGGAACTTTTCAGATTTATGTCTGCGATACCACAGTTTTTCTTACCATTAAGGGGTGGATCGAGCGCTTGTCGGAACTAGGCAGTGAGAAGCAGAAACTAAATACCTTGTAAGCAAGTAATAACTAAGTATGAATGAACGCCTCGATGCCATCGTATCCGGACGGGTGCAGCTGGTGATGTACCGCGACTTCGCGCAGAGGAAGGCGCGCGGGCTCCGGCTTTCCGGCTGCGTCCGGAACCTCGAGGACGGGACGGTGCACGTCATCGCAGAAGGGCCGCGCGCGCCGCTCGAGCGCTATCTCGCGAAGCTCCGGACGGGCCCGCTGCTCGCGCGCGTCGAGGGTGTCGCGCCGACGTGGCTGCCTGCTACGGGCGAGTACGAAGGATTCCAGATCGTCTATGGATAGCGCGCCGCGCGCTATCGGCGTGATCATGGACGGCAACCGCCGCTGGGCGAAGGAGCGAGGACTCT
>JBPPMC010000048.1:0-4266 GCA_051305835.1 Sphingobium sp. | reverse complement strand
GCGCAGAAGAGCGGCACGGTGAAGTCCCTGTCGGCAAAGGCTGGCGACAGCCTTGCCGTGGACGCCATTATCCTGGAGATGGAGTAACGTGCTTTCGGCTTGCGCCTTTCGATAAGGGGCAAGCTGTAAGCAGGATGTTTGGCGGGGGAAGTTGCGGTGCATCTTAATCATGATCATGATGCCCCGCCAGCACCACAGGTCGACTTCGGTGCATTTCTGGCCGTCGACATCCGGATCGGCACTATTCTCAATGCCGAGTCTTTTCCCGAAGCGCGCAAGCCCGCCTACAAACTGCTGATAGATTTCGGTGCGGGCGTTGGCACGCGGAAGAGCAGTGCGCAGATCACCGAAAACTACGCCATTGACCAACTGATAGGGCGGCAAATCGCGGCGGTCGTAAATTTCCCGCCGCGACAGATCGGCAAGTTCATGTCTGAAGTGCTGACTCTTGGCTTTGCGGATGAAACCGGAGCGGTCACATTATTTTCAGCAGACAAACCCGTCCCCAATGGTTCAAGACTGTTCTAGCAAGATATAATGATAGTTGCGGCCGAACGTAACGGCCGCCAATAAGAACGTGAGAAGCAGGGGACTGGGATGGCAAGTGCAGCGCCGGATACGAGCAGCTACGTCATTGACGCGAAGCGCGACCGGCTGGTCATTGCCGCCTCGTCGCTCGGTACGGTCTTCGAATGGTATGATTTCTTCATATACGGCACGCTGGCGGCGATCATCGGGCGCACCTTCTTTCCAACCGATAATCCTACCGTCGAGTTGCTTTATTCGCTCGCGGGTTTTGCCGTTGGCTTTGGGTTTCGTCCTTTAGGCGCAGTGCTTTTCGGCCATCTCGGCGACCGGCTGGGCCGGAAGTACACGTTTCTCGCGACGATCATCCTGATGGGTTTTGCGACGGCCTGTGTCGGCCTGCTGCCATCGGCGGCCACGATCGGCGCCGCCGCGCCGGTGATCCTAATATTGCTGCGCATCATGCAGGGTCTGGCGCTGGGCGGCGAATATGGGGGCGCTGCGATCTATGTCGCGGAGCATGCGCCGGTGGAGAAGCGGGGCTTCTTCACCAGCTTCATTCAGGCGGGCGTGATTGGCGGGTTTATCCTTTCACTGATCGTCGTTCTGGGTACGCAGTGGCTGGTCGGCAAGGAAGTCTGGGATGCGTGGGGATGGCGGCTGCCGTTTCTTTTTTCGCTCATATTGCTGGCGATATCGCTCTGGATGCGCCTGAAACTCAAGGAAAGTCCTGTCTTCGTTGCGATGAAGAAGGCTGGCACCCAGTCCAAAAATCCGTTGAAGGAGACGTTTACGTTTCCCGGCAACTGGAAGCGGATTGTGGTGGCATTGTTCGGTATCGCTGCTGGCCTGACGGTAATTTCCTACACGCTGATGTTCCAGGTCATGTATTTCCTCCAGAATGCCTTGCGCGTCGATCCGGTGGTGACGCAGATCCTGGTCGGCGCAGGCACGTTGAGCGGGCTGTTCTTCTTCATCTATTTCGGGCGGCTTTCGGATCGCGTGGGGCGTCGTAAACCGATCATGATCGGCTATGTGGCCACGCTGGTCCTGCTGATTCCTTTGTTCCACATCATTGGTAATGCCGCTAATCCAGCCATGGCGGAATTGTCCCGCACGGCGCCTGTAGTCGTCAGCGGTCCAGATTGCAGCTACGATCCCTTTGCCAAGGTTCAGCGGACACAGTGCGGCAAACTCCTCGATTATTTCTCGAAGAAGGGCGTTCATTACAGCAAGGCGGAATCCGTCCGGCCGCAGGTCAGCGTCGGCGGCGTCGTCCAGACCGACACCAGCCCCGCCGCGCTCGACGCGCTGCTCAGTGCGAAGGGCTATGATCTTGCCAAGGTGAAGCCCTCACTTGCGAACATGGCAATCATCCTGTGCTGCATTCTCGCGCTGTCGGCGCTGTCAGGCGCCACCTATGGCCCGGTCGCTGCCTTGCTTTGTGAGCTGTTCCCGGCGCGCATCCGCTACAGTTCGATGTCGATACCCTATCATATTGGCACAGGCTATTTCGGCGGCTTCCTGCCGCTGGTCAGCCAGTATATCGTCGCACGGACCGGCGATCCCTATGCGGGGCTTTGGTACACGATCGCGATTGTGACGATGGCATTGCTGGTCTGCCTATGGGGCTTGCCGGAAACACGTGGCGCAAGGCTCGACGCGCACGGGTGAGCGGGCTATCGGCAGTTTATGCCAACCGGTTCCCTTGTCTCTCCCCCTCTCCGCCTCTTGCTTGATCGTGCTGCGCTTCAGGATAATTGGCGCTGGCTCGCGCTGACCAGCGGGAACGCGGCATGTGGCGCTGCGATCAAGGCAAATGGCTATGGCCTGGGTGCGCCAGAAGTCATGACCCATCTGGCGGAAGCCGGATGTCGGGGCTTCTTCGTCGCGACATGGGCCGAAGCCGAAGCGTTGAAGCCGCTGGCCGAGGGGCTTTCGCTATCCGTTCTACATGGCCTGCGCGACGAGGATATGGCCTTCGCGCTGGTCAGCAGCGCAAGACCGGTGCTCTCCACGCCCGAACAGATAGCCCGCTGGCGTGAGGCTGGCGGCGGCGCATGCGATGTCATGATAGACACGGGCATCAACAGGCTTGGCATCGACTGGCGCAGCGATGTCGCTGGCTTGCTGGCAGGGCTAGAGGTAGATCTTCTGATGAGTCATCTCGCCAGCGCAGATGAGGACGACACGTTCTCATTGATGCAGCAGCAGCGGTTCAGCGCGCTCGCCGCACAGGTGCCTGCCAAGCGGTATAGTCTGGCAAACAGCGCCGGTATTTGCCTTGGCAGTGCATTTCACTTTGGCCTCACACGTCCGGGGCTGGCCCTGTACGGAGGCATTCCGCGCGAAGAAGCAGCGGGCCACATCAGGCAAGTGGTAACGCCGCAGGCCCAGATCCTGCAGCGGCGCGTTGTCGTTGCGGGCGATCAGATCGGGTATAATGGGACGTTCACAGCGCAAAGCGATATGTCCGTCGCAATCGTCAATATCGGTTATGCGGACGGATATCTTCGCGGCTTTTCCGGCACCGGAACCGCCTTCGCCGGAAGCGTGGCTTTGCCGGTCATTGGCCGGGTCTCGATGGACCTGCTGATCATCGACATATCGGATGCGCCGGACGTTGGGGAAGGGGACTGGCTCAGCATCGGCTATGACCTGCCAACCGCCGCCGCCGCCTCGGGCCTTTCGCAATATGAGCTGCTGACCGGCTTGGGCCAGAGGTTCGAGCGGCGCTGGGTCTAGAAGCGGAAAAGGCCGCACCCTACGGCACGGCCTTTCCAAATATTATCATCGCTGCGGTCAGCGTTCGATGCACATCGCGATGCCCATGCCGCCGCCGATGCACAAGGTTACCAAACCCTTTTTCGCGTCGCGACGCGCCATCTCGTAAAGCAAGGTCGTGAGCACGCGTGCACCCGAAGCACCGATCGGGTGGCCGATGGCGATGGCGCCGCCATTGACGTTCACCTTCTCCGCGTCCCAGCCAAGTTCCTTGCCAACTGAAAGTGCCTGCGCGGCAAAGGCTTCATTGGCTTCGATCAAGTCGAGGTCCGCCAAGGTCCAGCCTGCCTTCTCCAGCGCGAGGCGGCTGGCCGGGGCCGGGCCGATGCCCATGATCGAAGGATCGACGCCACAGGTCGCCCATGATGCGATCCGTCCCAGCACCGTGGAGCCGCGCTTGCTGGCTTCTTCGGCGGACATGAGCACAAGCGCCGCTGCACCGTCGTTGATGCCGCTGGCGTTGGCGGCAGTAACCGACCCGTCCTTCTTGAAGGCGGGACGCAGAGCCTGCAGCCCCTCGAAAGTTGCGCCTGCGCGAATATACTCATCCTGATCCACGATGGTGTCGCCTTTGCGGCCCTTGATCGTCACAGGAGCGATTTCATCCGCAAAGCGTCCAGCGGCGCGCGCGGCTTCGGCCTTGTTCTGGCTGGCGGCAGCAAACCTGTCCTGATCTTCGCGCGTGATCTGGTATTTCTCTGCCAAATTTTCGGCAGTAATGCCCATATGATAGTTGTTGAAAGCGTCGGTAAGACCATCATGGATCATGGTATCGACAAGGCTGACATTGCCCATCTTCGTGCCGCCACGGAGCATCTGGGCATGGGGGGCCATCGACATGCTTTCCTGCCCTCCGGCAACCATGATCCGCGCATCGCCGACCTTGATCGCCTGAGCGGCCAGTGCGACCGCACGGAGACCCGAACCACAAAGCTGATTGATGCCGATCGCTGTACG
>JBPPMC010000046.1:0-6195 GCA_051305835.1 Sphingobium sp. | reverse complement strand
ATGCCATTCTGTTCGGCATTGGAAAGCGCGACGCGGGCGACGTCATCCTGATCCAGACGCTTGTCCTGCTCTTCCTCGACCAGCTTGTCCCATGCTTCGGGGACGCGCATCTTGCGGCGCTTTTTCTGCTGTTGGCCGAACGCCTTGCTCATCATGTCGGACAGGTTGATCATGCCGACTTGTCCGCCCATGCCGGGAATTTCCATGGGCATGGAGGGCGCGTCGGCTACTTCGATCTCGACCTCGGACTCGTTCATCTGGTTGGATTCGATGCGCGAGCGATAAGATAGCCGCGTGGCTTCGCTGGCTTCCTTGCCGGTGAGCGCGTCGAGCAGGCGGTTCATGGCGGCTTCGGACGCGGCATCGCGCACGGACTCGCGGCGGCGGTCACGTTCCAGGCGCACGGCTTCCTCGACGAGATCGCGGGCGATCTGTTCCACGTCGCGACCGACATAGCCGACTTCGGTGAATTTGGTTGCTTCGACTTTGACGAACGGCGCGTCGGCCAGCTTTGCGAGGCGACGGCTGATCTCCGTCTTGCCGCAGCCCGTGGGGCCGATCATCAGGATATTCTTGGGCGTGACTTCATCGCGCAGGGCCGCGTCCAGCTTTTGTCGGCGCCAGCGATTGCGCAGGGCTACTGCGACTGCGCGCTTGGCGTCGGTCTGGCCGATGATGTGCGCGTCGAGCGCAGCCACGATGGCTTTGGGGGTAAGGGCGTCGTTCATGGTTTCGCTTTTTGTTGTTCCCTTGGAAGGGAAACAGGAGGTCAGGTGGCGCTGTCGAGCGCTTCCAATGTGAGTTGATCGTTGGTGTAGACGCAGACTTCGGCGGCGATCGCCATGGCCTTGCGGGCAAGCGTTTCGGCGTCGGCTTCGTACTCGACCAGCGCGCGGGCGGCGGCGAGCGCGAAGTTGCCGCCCGAACCGATGGCTGCGACACCGCCGACCGGCTCCAGCACGTCGCCATTGCCGGTAAGGATCAGCGTCACGTCCTTGTCGGCGACGATCATCATCGCTTCCAGATTGCGCAGGAATTTGTCGGTGCGCCAGTCCTTCGCCAGTTCCACGGCTGCGCGCATCAACTGGCCGTTATGGCGTTCCAGCTTCGATTCCAGCCGTTCGAACAGGGTGAAGGCGTCGGCCGTTGCGCCTGCAAAGCCGCCGATGACCGAACCGTCATGCAGGCGGCGTACCTTGCGTGCGTTGGGCTTCATCACGGTCTGGCCCATGCTGACCTGACCGTCGCCAACGACGATCACGCGACCATTTTTGCGGACTGAAAGGATGGTGGTGCCGTGCCATTTGGGCAGGCCGTTGCTTTGATGTTCTGCATTCATGAGGCGGATATGGGTGCGCAAACGAGATGCCGCAAGACGGTCGTCGCACAGGCGCGTCAACTTGCCGCTATGATGAGTTTTTACCGGAACAAGATGAAGAACGCTGTGTTGACATGGTGCATTGCAACATAGACTTTGGTCGCCTCGCAACGTTGAAGCGACTCGTACGGGAGCCAAGCATGTCGTTGAAGGCCATGGCGCAGGAAAAGATAGAACGCGCGGGAATCGCTAACTATTCTTTTGACGAGGATAAGTTGATCCTGTGTGGCGTGCGCTATGCGATCAATGCTTGCTCCTGTGGCGAGACTGACTGTGACGGTGTGCAGTTGCAGCGTGTTGCCGATGCCGGTGGGGCGACCCTGCAATAATTGGCTTGGGCTAGGACGATTTCGCGCTTTATAGGCTCGAGATGGACACAGACGCTTCCGTTGCCCGCGATACGGGCCTTTCGCTTAATCCGAAGTTCGGGCCTGATGGCCTGGTAACCGCCGTGGTGACGGACTTTGCCACGGGGCAGGTACTGATGCTGGCGCATATGAATGCGCAGGCCTTGTCGCTGACGGTCGGGACGCGGCTGGCGCATTTTTGGTCGCGCAGCCGGAACAGCCTTTGGAAAAAGGGCGAGACATCCGGGAATATGCTCGCCGTCGAGGATATACGGATCGACTGCGACCAGGACGCCGTCTGGGTGATTGCGCGGCCAAGCGGCCCTGCGTGCCACACCGGGGAGACAAGTTGTTTCTATCGGCGGGTGACCGTAGATGGGCTGGAGCGGGTTTCTACAGAGGGATGATCGCCGCACGGTAACGGATTGTTAACCGTGGCCATTTACCTTTCGGGAATATTTTCCCGAGGGTATTCATGTCGCTCATCTCCATCCTGTCCACCATGACGAGCGGATCGTCTTCCTCCGGCGGCGCTATTACTGCGGTGCAGGCGCGGCTGGCGATGGCGCAGGCTGCGGTGGAAGCGCAGGCGGCTTCGAGTGCGGGCGCGGGCAGTCCAAATATTTCTCCGGCGGCGACGCTGGCGCAGGCGAATGCTGCGGATAAGTCGAAGGATTTCGGCGTGCTGGCGGCGGACACGCGGGCGACGCTGGATGCGCAATATAAGGCGGGGAGCGATACGCCGAAGTTCGACAAGATTTCAGGGCGGGCACTGGCCGCGATCGTGCTGAACGAGGGCGGCAAGTTCTCGCGCGGGGAACAGGCGGCGGCGCGGGCGGAGATCAAGGCGCGGGAACGCGATGTGCTCACCATAGCGCTATCGAGCGGGATGTCGGTGGCGACGCTGGCCAGCTACGGCAAGACGCTGGCCGAGAATTACGACGCCAAAAGCCCGGAGGAACGCCGCGTGCTCGGCTATTCGGAGCAGACGCGGTTGAATGCGGCTAAGATGGCCGGCACTACCGCCACTTCGCTGTTCGACGAACTGGATTGATCGCGCTCAGCCGAGGCTGACGAAGCTGTCCATCACGCGCTTGCGCCCAGCGGTTTCGAAATCGATCTCCAACTTATTGCCTTCGATCTCTGCCACGGTGCCGTAACCGAACTTCTGATGAAATATGCGCAGGCCAACGCTGATGTCGCTGCGGCCCTTGTTGCCGAGCGACACGGCAGAGCCGCGTGCTTCGACGATGCGCGTGGGTTCGCGCGTGAATTGACCACCGGTGACGGCGCGTTGCCAGCCGGGGCCGCGACCTGTGCCGCGCACCACGTCCGCAAAGGGATCATCCCGTTCCGACCAGTTGGCGCGCCAGAGCGACGCGCCGCCGGTCATGGTGGTCTCTTCGGCGATATGGGCCTTTGGCAATTCGCCGACGAAGCGGCTGGGGATCGAACTGGTCCACTGGCCGTAAATGCGGCGATTGGCGGCGTGGAGGATGATGCATTTGCGCCGCGCGCGTGTGATCGCGACGTAAGCCAAGCGGCGCTCCTCCTCCAGCGATGCGATGCCGCCTTCGTCGAGCGCGCGTTGCGAGGGGAAGATGCCTTCTTCCCAGCCGACAAGGAATACCGTGTCATATTCCAGTCCCTTGGCGGCGTGGATGGTCATGATCGTGACCTTCTGGCTGTCCGCCTGCGCCTCATTGTCCATGACGAGGCTGACATGTTCAAGGAATGCGCCGAGCGTCTCATATTCCTCCATCGCGCGGACGAGTTCGGTCAGGTTTTCGAGGCGTCCGGCGGCTTCGGTCGAGCGTTCGGCCTGTAGTACGGCGGTGTAGCCGCTTTCGTCGAGGATCTGGCGGGCGAGTTCGGGGTGCGGAAGCTGCGTCGCCTTGTCACGCCAGCGGGCGAGATCGCCAACGAAATTGCCCAAGGCACGGCGGGCCTGTGGCGTCAATTCGTCCGTATCGAGGTTGCGCGCGGCGGCGAGGGTGAGGGGAATGCCTTCGGCGCGGGCGAGGCGGTGGAGTTTCTCGACGGCCTTGTCGCCAAGCCCGCGCTTGGGGACGTTGACGATCCGCTCGAACGCCAGATCGTCGGACGGCTGATTGACGAGGCGGAGGTAGGCGAGCGCATCGCGGATTTCGGCGCGTTCGTAGAAGCGGAACCCGCCGATGATCTTGTACGGCATGCCGATCTGAATGAAACGGTCTTCAAATTCGCGCGTCTGATGCTGGGCGCGGACGAGGATCGCGACATCGTCGAGCGTGCCGCCGGAACGCTGGTGGCTCTCGATCTCGTCGCCGACACGGCGGGCTTCTTCCGGGCCATCCCACACGCCCATGACCTGAACCTTCTCGCCCTCCTGCGCATCGGTCCAGAGCGTCTTGCCGAGGCGTCCGCCATTTTCCGCGATCACGCCCGAGGCGGCGGCGAGGATGTGCGGGGTGGAGCGATAGTTCTGCTCCAGCTTCACGATCTTCGCGCCGGGGAAATCTTTCTCGAACTTCAGGATGTTTTCGACCTGCGCGCCGCGCCAGCTGTAGATGCTCTGGTCGTCGTCACCCACGCAGCAGATGTTCTTGCGCTCCTGCGCGAGCAGGCGGAGCCAGAGATACTGGCTGCTATTGGTGTCCTGATATTCGTCCACCATGATGTAGCGGAAGCGCTGCTGGTAGCTTTGGAGAACTTCGCGGTCCTTTTTGAGCAGCGTCAAAATGTGGAGCAGCAAGTCGCCGAAATCGCAGGCGTTGAGCGCGAGCAGGCGCGCCTGATAGGCGGCGTAAAGTTGCTGCCCCTTGCCATTGGCATAGGCTTCGCTTTCGCCTGCGTCGATATCGCGGGGCGTAAGCCCCTTGTTCTTCCAGCTGTCGATCAGGCCGCCAAGCTGCCGGGCCGGCCAGCGCTTGTCGTCTATCCCTTCCGCCTGAATGAGCTGCTTCATCAGGCGAAGCTGGTCGTCGGTGTCCAGGATGGTGAAGTTGCTTTGCAGCCCGACCAGTTCGGCGTGGCGGCGCAGCATCTTCGCGCCGATTGCGTGGAAAGTGCCAAGCCATGGCAGACCCTCCATCGCGCCGCCCATCATGCGGCCGACGCGCTCCTTCATTTCGCGCGCGGCCTTGTTGGTGAAGGTCACGGCGAGGATTTCGGACGGGTAGGCGCGGCGCGTGGCGATGAGGTGCGTGAGGCGCGCGGTCAGGGCTGCGGTTTTGCCCGTGCCTGCGCCTGCCAACACCAGAACCGGGCCTTCGGTCGTCAGCACGGCTTCGCGCTGCGGCGCATTCAGCCCGTGCATGTAGGGCGGTTCGTTGGTCGTGGCGGGGTGGGGCAATGGCGACGTCATGGATGAACAATTAGGGAACGGAGCGGATCGGGGCAAGCGCGAATGACGATCCTCCGTTCACGTCAGCTGTGGCACGGCTGGTCGTTGATCCAGGACGATAGCGGAACGACCGGGTGCGCGCGCGGTTGAGCGCCTACCTGTTTCAACGATAAGAGGATGCCCCCATGAAACTGTCCATGCTAATGAGCGCTGCTGTGCTTGCCCTGTCTGCCCCTGCCATTGCGCAGGATGCCGGACAGATGGCGCCTCCGCCACCACCCGCAGCCGGTGCGCAGGCAGAACCGCCAGCGCCGCCGACGCCGAATGACATGAGCGCGCAGCAAATGCCGCAGTCTGGCCAGGCACCACAATCCGAGGCGGCTCCTGCGGAGCCTTTGCCGCCAGCACCGCCAGCTGGCGCTGCCGCTCCAACCCCGCCACCGCCACCACCTGTTGCGGACGCCGCCCCGCCGCCAGCGCCGCGCACCGACTATCCGGTGTGCAGCAAGACGGTGACGGACAGCTGCATCAATCCGTCCGAGGCACGCAAGGCCAAGCGTCGGCGTTGATCGCCTCTGCAAATTGTCACGAAGAGCGAGAGGGTCGGGATCATTCCCGCCCCTTTTTGCGTGTCAGGGTGCGGAGTAGCGCATCAGGTGGAGGCGGGCCTTGCCTACGTCGCGGACCGTCTCCGCTTCGAAGCCTTTCACGTCGATCATCTCGCGCTTGTCGGTTTCGATGCTGACCCATGTTGCGGGGCCGACCCAGCCGAGGCGTGCCAGCTTGTCGAGCGCCACCGCGCCCGCTCCGGTGCCATAGGGCGGGTCCATCAGGATCAGGTCGAGCGGGGCAGGGGCGCTACCGAGGGCGAGGGCAGAGGTCTGGCGCACGTCCGCGCTGATGCCGAGCTTCGTGGCGTTGGCGCGCAGGGCGTCGACAGCGGGCTTGTCATGTTCGACGAATATGCAACTGGCCGCGCCACGCGACAGCGCTTCAAGGCCGAGCGCGCCGGAGCCTGCAAACAGGTCCGCGACGGCGATCCCCTCGAAGCTGCCGAGGCGGCTGGTCAGCATGGAGAAGAGCGCCTCGCGCGTGCGGTCGGCAGTCGGGCGCGTCACTTCGCCCTTGGGCGCGACCAGCGGACG
>JBPPMC010000042.1:0-15625 GCA_051305835.1 Sphingobium sp. | reverse complement strand
ACACCATCTTCCCTATAGATGCCGCAAATGCTCCAGAATTTATACAGGACACGGCTTATGCGCCCTCTTTCGGCCCGCTCGCTTGCAACGGCTATCGTTATGGCGGCGGTCCTTCCGCTTGGTGCCTGTGGCGGTGGTGCAAAGGATCGCCCGAAGGCCGATCTGGCCGCGGCGAAGGTCACGACCATCGGCGTGAACGCCTATTTGTGGCGCGCTTCGCTCGACACATTGTCCTTCATGCCGCTGGTGCAAACCGATTCGAACGGCGGCGTCATCGTGACCGACTGGTACGCGAACCCCAGCCTGCCGACCGAGCGGATGAAGCTGACCGTAACGATCCTCGATCAGGATTTGCGCGCCGATGCGCTGCGCGTCGCGGGCAGCCGTCAGGTCAATCAGGGCGGCCAGTGGGTCGATGCGCCGCTACAGGCAGCGACCGTCCAGAAGATCGAGGAAATCATCCTTACCAAGGCCCGTGATCTTCGCCGTACGGCGATCACCAACGATTAATCCACCGGACGGGCAAACGCATGCCCGCTTCAGGAGTGAATGATGCAAAGGCGCTTCAACCCGCTTGAGGCGGATGCCCGCTGGCAGGCGATCTGGGACGAACGGCAGAGTTTCCGCGCGGACGATGCGAGCACAAAGCCGCGCTCCTACGTGCTGGAGATGTTCCCCTACCCCTCCGGCCGCATCCACATCGGCCATGTGCGCAATTATTCGATGGGCGACGTGCTGGCGCGTTTCCGCCGGATGACGGGGCATGAAGTGCTGCATCCGATGGGCTGGGACGCGTTCGGCATGCCCGCGGAAAATGCGGCGATGGAAAAGAAGGTGCATCCGGGCGACTGGACGCGCTCCAATATCGCCGCGATGCGTACGCAGTTGAAGAAATTGGGCTTCGCGCTCGACTGGAGCCGCGAACTGGCGACCTGCGAACCCGATTATTACGGGCATGAGCAGGCGCTGTTCCTTGACCTGTACGCGGCGGGCCTCGTTTATCGCAAAGAATCGGCGGTTAACTGGGATCCAGTCGACATGACCGTGCTGGCCAACGAGCAGGTGATCGACGGCAAGGGCTGGCGTTCCGGCGCGACGGTCGAAAAGCGCAAATTGAGCCAGTGGTTCCTCAAGATCACCGATTTCGCCGATGAACTGCTTGAGGGTCTGGGCACGCTGGAGCATTGGCCCGACAAAGTGCGCTTGATGCAGGAAAACTGGATCGGCAAGTCGGTCGGCCTGCAATTCTCCTTCGCTCTGGATCAGGCCGCGGATGGCATCGATCGGCTGGAAGTGTTCTCCACCCGGCCCGACACCATTTTCGGCGCGAGTTTCGCTGCCATTGCGGTCGATCATCCGATCGCCCTGGCGCTGGCGAAGGACAACGCGAACCTAGCCGCTTTCTCGGACGAGTGCCGCAAATCCGGCACCGCCGCAGCGGAGATCGAGACGCAGGAGAAACTGGGCTTCGACACAGGTCTCTCGGTGATCCACCCGCTCGACCCAGCGATCAAGTTGCCGCTGTTCGTCGCGAACTTCGTGCTGATGGATTATGGCACTGGCGCAGTCATGGGCGTACCAGCGCATGACCAGCGCGATCTGGATTTCGCGCGCAAATATATGCTGCCTGTGCCGCGCGTCGTCGGCGATGCCGATGCGCCGATCCACGACGAGGCCTATACTGGCCCCGGCGCATTAGTGAACAGCCGTTTCCTGGACGGCATGGGTATCGAGGAGGCTAAGGCCGCCGTCATCGCCCGCGCCGAAGAGGGCGGCTGGGGCAATGGTACGACCGTATGGCGGCTGCGTGATTGGGGCGTTTCGCGCCAGCGTTACTGGGGCACGCCGATCCCGATCATCCATTGCGAGGATTGCGGCCCGGTTGGCGTTCCCAAGGATCAGTTGCCGATCGTTCTGCCCGAGGACATCACCTTCGACATTCCGGGCAATCCGCTGGACCGGCATCCGACGTGGAAGCGTGTTAATTGCCCGACTTGCGGCAAGCCAGCGCGGCGCGAGACCGACACGCTCGACACCTTCGTCGATTCAAGCTGGTATTTCATCCGCTTCGCCAGCCAGCCGAAGGACAAGCCGTTCGACAAGGCCGCGGCGGAACGCTGGCTACCCGTCGCGCAATATATTGGCGGCGTCGAACATGCGATTCTGCACTTGCTCTACGCCCGCTTCTGGACGCGCGCGCTCAAGCATATCGGCGCGCTCGATATTGCAGAGCCGTTCACTGGCCTGTTCACGCAGGGCATGGTGACGCATGAGACGTACAAAGCGGGTGACGGTAGCTGGTTGTCGCCGCAGGAAGTACGTAAGGACGGCGACGATTACGTCCACATCGAAAGCGGCGCGCCGATAACGACCGGGCGCGTCGAGAAGATGTCCAAGTCGAAGAAGAATGTCGTCGATCCCGATGACATCATCGAACAATATGGCGCGGACGCCGTGCGCTGGTTCATGCTGTCGGACAGCCCGCCGGAACGCGACCTGCCATGGACCGAGAGCGGCATCGAAGGATCGTGGCGCTTCGTGAACCGTCTGTGGCGCTTGTTCGGACAGATTGAGCCGAACGCGCAGGGTAAGGACAAGGCGCTCGACCGCAAGCTGCACCAGACGATCGACGGCATCGCCCGCGATATCGAGGCGCTGTCCTTCAACAAGGCCGTCGCCAAGGTCTACGAACTCACCAACGCTGTCGAGAAGGCCAAGCCGTCTGCGTCGCGCACCATCGCGATCCGCAACCTCGCCCTGCTCGTTGCCCCCATGACGCCACATCTCGCTGAAGAGGCATGGGCCGATATGGGCGGCGAAGGCCTGATTGCCGACGCCGCGTGGCCGATTGTCGATCCGGCGCTGCTGGTCGAGGATGAAGTCACCATCGCCTGTCAGGTCATGGGCAAATTGCGTGATACGATCACCGTGCCCAAGGGTACGCCGAAGGACGAACTGGAGCGCCTTGCCCTCGCCGCACCCAATGTGATGCGGACCCTTGATGGCGCGACGCCGAAGAAAGTGATTGTGGTCCCCGATCGTTTGGTCAATCTGGTCCTGTGAAACGCCTCGCGCTCCTTTTTGCCGCAACGGCCCTGCTGTCCGCCTGCGGTCTGCATCCGGTCTATAGCGGCGGGAGCAGCGGCCCCGTTGCGCAGGCGCTCTCCAATGTGGAAGTTGCGCCGATCGAGGGCAAAGGCGGATGGCTGGTCCGCAACGCGTTGCAGGACCGCCTGATCCACGATGGCAACGGCCCGCGCTACCGCCTCGTCGTGAAGCTGGACGACAGCATCGAAGGCTTCGGCGTCCGTGCCGATGACGCGATCACGCGTGAACGCCGAACCTTGCGCGCGCGCTATCAACTTGTCGACGAAGCAACGGGCACGCAGATGGTGGACGCCACCGCCGGATCGGACGCAGGCATCGACGTGACCTCCAGCGAATATGCGACCATCGCTGCCGAGGACACCGCGCTGGAGCGCCTGTCGCAGACCGTAGCCGACCAGATCATCTCCCGCCTCGCTTTGTTCGCGGTCGAGGAACAGCGTGCCGCAGCGGCCAAATCCCGTGAAGGCCAATAAGGGACAGATCGAGCGGGCGCTGGATGCGCCGCCCGCCGATATCCGCCTGTTCTTTCTCTATGGTCCCGATGAGTCGGGCAGCATCGCCCTATCCAAGCGCCTAGAACGCGCGATGGGCGCCAATGCGCAACGTATCGACCTCGACGGCGCGACCCTGAAGAACGACCCGGCGCGCCTTTCCGACGAAGCCGCCTCGATTTCCATGTTCGGCGACAAGCAATGGATTCGCGTCACGCCGCTGGGCGACGAAGCGCTGCCCGCCATAGAAGCGTTGTTGCAGGCTGAACATGCGGGCAACCCGGTCGTCGCGATCGCGGGCGCGCTGAAAGGCACGTCGAAGCTCGTCAAGCTGGCGCTCGATCACAAGGCGGCGATGGCCTGCATCAGCTATATGCCCGAAGGTCGCGACGCCGATCAGATCGCCATCGGCATCGCGCGCGAATTGGGCTTGCGCCTGCCCCCCGATCTTGCACGGCGGATCACCGAACTGACCGGCGGCGACCGTGCTCTGATGGCGGGCGAAGTCGATAAGCTGGCGCTGTTCCTCGACGCCGCGCCCGATCATCCGGTCGAGGCGACGGCGGAGGCATTGAACGCGCTCTCCGCCGAATCATTCGAGGAAGATGTCGGCCCGCTGGTGAACGCCGTGCTCGGCGGCGACCTCAAGGCCATGCACAGCGAATTGGCGGGCCTGCGCGTCATGGGCACCAACATGGGCACGATCCTGCGCCCGTTGCAGAACCGCGCGATGCTGCTCGCCAACATCCGCGCCGAATATGATGCGTCGGGCCGTCTGGATGCTGCCATCGAAACCGCGGGCAAGGCCGTGTTCTGGAAAGACAAGGCGACCGTCACCCGCCAGGTGAAATTATGGGATGCCAATGGGATCGCCCGCGTCATCAGCCGCCTTGGCGCCGCCGAACGCGCCAGCCGGTCCAGCAGGAACGCAGGCGACATCATGGTCACCCACGAATTGCTGACCATCGCCCGGCAGGCGGCACGGGAGCGGGCAAGCTGATCGGGAACCGGGGCACAGCTTGATCGGTTTGCGCCCTAAGTAAATCGGCGTATCAACGTCCGATAATCACCACAAGGTGTCGCCGATTTCCGTGATTGCCCATATCAACGCCATCGGGACTGCGGTGCCCGATCAGGATATTCATCAGGCTTTCATCGGCTGGGCGCGCGCACAATTGCGCGATCCACGACAGGCGAAGCTGTTCGACCGAATGGCGCAGCGCAGCGGCATCGCCCACCGCTGGTCGGTGCTGCCGCAACTGACCGGATCACCGGTAGCGTCGGGCGGCTTTTATGGGCAAAGCTGGCCGACAACGTCGCAAAGGATGGCGATATATGCGGACGCCGCCCCGGCGCTTGCAGTGCGTGCAGTGGATGCTTTGGCAAACCAGAGTACGTTGGAAGGCATCACTCATCTGGTGCTGGCCAGTTGCACCGGGTTCACTGCGCCCGGTGTCGATCAGATGGTGGCAGCGCGGCTCGGCCTGTCGCCTTCCGTCGAGCGGCTGCTGGTCGGCTATATGGGTTGCTATGCTGCAGTCGCTGCCTTGCGTTCCGCCCGGCATATCATTCGGTCGGAGCCGGACGCGCGGGTGTTGGTGATCTGCGTAGAGTTGAGCACGCTGCATTTGCAGGCGGATACCGAATTGGAGCCGCTATTAGCGATGCTGCAATTCGGCGATGGCGCCGCGGCGGCGCTCGTCACATCGGAGCCGCGCGGCCTCGCCATCGGGCAGCCCTTTTCGCATGGCCTGCCTTCCAGTGGCGACTTGATCCGATGGGATTTGGGCGATCATGGTTTCGCCATGCACCTTTCGGGCGAAGTGCCGGGTGCCATTGGGGCGGCGCTTGCCGACCCCGCTATGTTGCCCGTCGATCCGGTGACTGTGGATAGCTGGGCGGTCCATGCAGGCGGGAGGTCCATTCTGGACGCCGTGACGCATGCCCTCACTCTTCCGGATAGCGCGCTGGACCACAGCCGCGCGGTCCTCGACGCCTTTGGCAATATGTCCTCCGCCACGTTGATGTTCGTCCTGGCACGTATCTTGTTTGGACCGCCACCAAAGCAGGGGCTGGCACTCGCATTTGGTCCTGGCCTAGCGGCGGAAGGCTTCCCCTTCACCAGCGCGCAACCGTGACACGCAACCTCGCCGTCCGTTCCGAGGAAGAGGAAAAGATGGACGCGGAGACGCTGTCGCCTGAAGTCTATGCGAGGGTATTGGCCGGTCTCGCCCGCGTCAACGTGGTGACGTTGGCGGCGCGGCCCACGCTGGCGTTCCTCGACAAAGCGGGTCGTCAGCCGTTCCGCCTGCTCGATGTCGGCTATGGCGATGGCGGGATGTTGCGCGCGATCTGGCGCTGGGTGCAGAAGCATGGCGTTGCGTGCGAACTGGTCGGCATCGATCTCAACCCGCGCAGCGAGGCTGTTGCGCGGGCGCGGCATCCACAGGGTGCAAACATTGCATATCGGACGGGCGACTATGCCGGCCTGGCGCATGAACCCTGGGACTTCATCGTGTCCAGCCTCGTCACGCACCATATGAGCGACGGGCAACGGCGCGACTTCCTGACGTTCATGGAAGCCACCGCCCGGCGCGGATGGTTCGTCAACGACCTCCACCGCCATCGGTTTGCCTATCATGGCTATCCGCTCCTCGCACGCCTGCTCAACGTGCATCGGATCGTACGCGAGGACGGACAGCTATCCATCGCGCGCAGCTTTCGGCGCGCCGAGTGGCAGGCGATGCTGAAAAGCGTCAATCTGGACAGCGTGGCGCAGGTGAAACGGGCGTTCCCGTTTCGTCTGTGCGTGGAGCGCTACAAGTGACCACCCCCGCTCCGCCGCTCATAATCGGTGGCGGTCCCGCCGGTGCAGCAGCGGGTATTGCGCTGGCCAAGGCAGGCGTCAGGGCCACCGTGATCGAGCGTCTGGAAACATTGGGCGATACCATCTGCGGCGGGTTTCTAAGCTGGCGGACGTTGGATCGTCTGAACGCGTTGGGCATCGATCCGGAAAGTCTGGGTGGGCGCGCGGTCACGCACATCGCACTCTATGTAGGGGGCAAGGAACATTGTGCGCCCCTGCCCGCCCCTGCCTTGGGATTGTCTCGCTTACGGCTCGACACGCTGTTGCTGGAAACAGCCGAACAGCACGGCGTTGATGTGCGGCGTGGCCAGACCGTACGTTCCCTAGACGAAACGACCGCCACGCTCGCCAGCGGTGAATCGATATGCCGAGGCAGCATGTTCCTCGCCACCGGCAAGTCCGATCTGCGCGGCGTGGCCCGCCCCAGGCGCGGCGCCGGGGATGATCCCGAACTTGGCCTGCGATTACGGCTTGCCGCATCCCCATCCCTGGAGCGGCTCGTCGCTGGCCGGATCGAGTTGCATCTGTTCGATCGGGGATATCTGGGCCTCGTCTGTCAGGAGGACGGCACTGTCAACGCGTGCATGGCAGTGCGCAAAAGTCGACTGGCCGACGCCGGTGGCGATCCCGCTCTCCTGTTCGCCCGACTTGCCGATGAAATGCCTGCTCTTGCCGACCGGTTGTCCGGCATGCCCGCCAGTCCGCAGATCGACGCCATCGGCAATGTGCCCTACGGATGGCGCGCCGCGCATACGCGGCCCGGTCTCTTCAGGCTTGGCGATCAGGCGGCCGTCATCCCATCCGTCGCCGGGGAAGGCATCGGCATCGCGCTTGCCAGCGCGGAAAGTGCCGTCGCGCATTGGCTGAAATCTGGTCCGGAAGGTGCTGAAGCACATCAACGCACGTTCGCCACCAAAGTCGCGCGGCCCATGGCATTGGCTGGTCTCGCCAAAGGCTTGGGCAACCGCCCTGCACTGGCCCGCGCGCTAATCGCGCTGCCTGGCGCGGCGTCGATCGTCGCGCGGCTGACGCGTGTTCCATGACTTGATCCCGTCAGGCGCACATACCATATTCCATTCATGGAAAAACTGCATCTGACCGACGCCGAATGGCGTGAGCGCCTATCTCCTGAACGTTATCACGTGCTGCGCGAAGCGGGCACGGAACGCGCCTTCACTGGCCCATTAAATGCGAACAAGATCGACGGCGTTTATTATTGCGCCGGTTGCGGCACTGAATTGTTCGACGCGGGCGAAAAATATGACAGCGGCTCCGGCTGGCCCAGCTTTACCGCGCCCGTCGATGCCGATGTGGTGGAGGAAGTGGTGGACAGCAGCCACGGCATGCGCCGGGTCGAAGTCCGCTGCGCCAAATGCGACGGGCATCTGGGCCATGTTTTCCCTGACGGTCCGGGCATCAACGGTCTGCGCTATTGCATGAACAGCGCTTCCCTCGACTTCAAGCCGCGCGACGAAGCGGAATAACGCGTTCAGCCGCCATAAAGCCGTGATCCGCTTGTAGCGGATGGGGTTAACGCGTATCCGGCGGTCAGATGGCACGAGCGGGCAAGAGCAAGGCAGGATCGGGCGGAACGTCCGGAAAAGTGAAGCTGTGGTTTATCCGCAGCGTGAAGGTTGGCGCGCTGGCTATTTTGGCGGGTGTAATCGCGCTGGCCGTGGCGGTGGTCGTCGCCATGCAGTCGCTGCCGAATTACGAAGCGCTGAAATCTTCCCCCAACGGCCAGATGATCCGTGTGCATGCCGCCGATGGCAGCGTGATCGTATCGCTCGGGCCGAGTTTTGGTCGCTGGTTATCGTTTGATCAGATTCCCGCAGTGATGACCGACGCGATGGTCTCGGTCGAGGACAGGCGCTTTTATCACCATCCGGGTGTCGATCCCATCGGCCTCGCTCGCGCCGCTTGGGTGGCTATTGAGAATCGCGGCACGCGCCGCCGCATGCAGGGCGCATCGACGATTACCCAGCAGGTTACGCGCAACATCTTCCTCAACAATAGCTACACCTGGGGTCGCAAGATCCGCGAGATGATCCTGGCGCTGGCGCTGGAGCGGAAATTTTCGAAGCGGCAGATACTGGAGCTGTACCTCAACAAAGTGTATTTCGGCGGCGGCGCTTATGGCGTCGATGCCGCCAGCCGCAAGTTCTTCGGCCATTCCGCCAGCAATTTGAGCCTGCCCGAAGCGGCAATCATCGCCGGTCTGGTCAAAGCACCGTCCAGCTACTCCCCGACTGCCGATGCGGAGGCCGCAATTGGCCGCGCTGGCGTGGTGCTGGATGTGATGCGCGACAATGAGGCGATTACCGCCGTGCAACGGGCGGACGCCGATCTCCAGAGTGTGAAACTCGCGCCCGAAGCACCGCAGAACAGCGTGCGCTACTTCACCGACTGGGCGCTACCGCAACTCGACACGCTGGTCGATGAGCCAAATGAGCCGCTGGAAGTGTGGACGACCATCGACCTTACCATGCAGCGCGCCGCGACGGCGGCGATCAAGACGAACACGCCCACCGGAACGCAAGGTGCTTTGGTGTCTCTCGATCGTGATGGCGCGGTGCGCGCGATGGTCGGCGGCAACGACTATGTAACGTCGAATTACAACCGCGCGACGCAGGCCGTGCGTCAGCCCGGCTCCGCGTTCAAGCTGTTCGTCTACATGGCGGCGCTGGAGGCAGGTTATACGCCCGACACGGCGGTGAAAGATGAGCCGGTGGACATCGATGGCTGGCAGCCGCGTAATAGTTCGGGGCGCTATTCCGGCGACATCGATGTGCGCACGGCCTTTGCCTATTCGATCAACACGGTGGCCGCGAAACTTGGCATGGAAGTCGGCTTCCCGACGATCGCCGACATGGCGCGGCGCTTCGGGATCACGACGCCGGTGAACACGCATCCCTCAATGGTGCTCGGCACCTCCGACGTCCGCCTGCTGGACCTGACGCGCGCCTTTGCGTCCGTCTCGCGCAAGGGTATCGCGGTTACACCTTATGGCATCGTCAAGGTGACGACTGGCGACGGACGACTGCTCTACAGCCATGAGGACGACACCAGCCGCGTGCTGGTCGCCCCCTGGGTTGCGGCGGGCATCACCGATTTGCTGCAAACGGCGGTCAACACCGGCACAGGTAAGGCCGCGCAGATCGGTCGCCCTGTTGCGGGCAAGACCGGCACCACGAACAGCAACAAGGATGGCTGGTTTATGGGCTTTTCCAGCGGCATCACGACGGGCGTGTGGATGGGCCGCGACAATGCGCGCGCCGTTGGTGGCCTGCAGGGCGGTCGTGCGCCAGCGCAAGCCTTTGCGCAATATATGAAGGTTGCCGTCGCCAAACGCCCGGTCGAGCCATTCGAAACGCAGGTCACCTTGCCTGAATGGCAGTTGGAGCCGGACGAGGAATCCTATTTCGGTCAGCCCGACAATGGCAGTTTCGTCGACGAAGATGGCATGCCGCTGGACCGTGGACGCGAGGAGCCTTCGGAACAGGGCACTCCTCTGCCCGCCGATGACGGCACGCAGGATATCGTCGCGCCGCCGAAGATGGATCAGAACTGGATCGACAATGTTCTGGGCCGCGAAAAGCCTACGCGCGATCGGCCGAGGCCAGAGCCGCAAAACTAGGCGCAATCAGGCCGTGATGCCGTGCAGCCCTGCGCCGTGCGTCTTTAGCCAAGCACGGGCAGGTCGGGGATCGGAACCCAGCAAGCGGGCATGCGCCGCATGAAACGCCGGACTGTGGTCCATGTGCAGCAAATGCGCGACTTCGTGCGCTACCGTGGCGCGACGTACCTCTGGCGGGCAGAGGATCAGGCGCCAGCTATACCGGATCGCGCCCGACGACGCGCAACTGCCCCAGCGCGATTTGGGATCCCCGATCCCCACAGTGGCGACATGCAGACCATGAGCCTGCGCCAAAGCGCGCGTTTCCACTTCCAGTAGGCGCTTCGCCTCCGCTTTGAGCCAGCGCAAGACGCGGCTACCGACCGCATCCTCCGGCCCGCCGACGATCAGCCGATCGCCTTCCCGCACCGTCCGGCGCGGCGCATTGGCGTCCCAGACGATTAAAGTTTCGCAGCCCTCCAGCAAGAATGTGGTTCCACTGCTGAGACGGATCATATCGCTCCTGCGCGCCATCTGCTCGCGCACCCACGCCTCATGTCCCTGCGCCCATCCCAGTGCCTTGCGAAGATTTGCGCGTGTAGGCATCGACAGCCGCAACTCTCCGCGCGCTGCGTCCAGCGTCAGGCGATAGTTGCGCGCCCGCGCGGATCGCCTGATCCGCACTGCCACGCGCGCACCATCCACGGTAATCGCCGGATCAGATGTCCCGATCGACAATATGGTTTTCCAGATCACCCGCTTCCACTTCCGCCACCGTCCAGCCGCGCACGGATTCGCCCGCACGATGCACCGCCTCGCGATCCCCACTGATCAGATAATGCCAATCGGGTAACGGCTTGCCTTCGCCGCGCAGCCGATAGGCGCAGGTACGTGGCAGCCAGCTGATCTCGTCCACCAGTTTCGTCGTCAGCCGCACGCAATCCGGCACGAAGGCGCGTCGCCCGCGATAATTGCTGCACTGGCCACTCTGCCGGTCCAGCAAGCGGCAGGCTACATTGGTGGGATAGATGTGGCCGCTATCTTCATCCTCGACCTTGTGCAGGCAGCATTTGCCGCAGCCATCGCACAAAGCCTCCCACTCAACCCGGTCCAGCGCTGCCAGCGGCTTTTCCCAGAACGCTATTTTACCCATTGTTCGAGCGTCGCTAATATCGGGTCCGCCGTGCCTTCTGCATTCTCACCGACCGGGACCAAGGCAATCGGATTGCCCTCCGGCCCGAACAGATAGGGCGTGCGGCTGTGGCTGACGAGATAATCCTTGCCAGTGCCTTCCCTGCCATAGATCACGGCGAAATCCTTCGTGACCTTGGCGATTTCCTGCGACGTACCGGTGAGGCCAATGAGGCGCGGATGGAACGCGCTGACATAGTTCTTGATGACCGGGACCGTGTCCCGCTCGGGATCGACCGTGATGAAGATCGGCTGCACCTTTGCGGCAAGGGCCGGCGATGCTTTCTCGAACTTCACGAACGCCTGCGCGATCTTCTGCAAGTCGACAGGGCACACATCGGGGCAGAAAGTATAGCCGAAATAGACGAGCCGATATTTGCCCTTGAAGCTGTCCCACGTCACGCGCTTGCCGTCCTGGTCGGTCAGCGTGAAGGGGGCACCGATCCGCGCGCCTGCCAGCGGTGCGTCCTGCGTGGAATTGTCGCTACCGCCACCGAGCGAACAGGCAGAAAGGGCGGCCAAAACCAGCGCGCTAAAGAAAAATCCGGGTTTGTTCATAGCGTAGCCAGCCATGCCCTGCTAAGTTGCAATTAGCAATTGGGAACAGGGTGAAGGCATGAAACGGCAGTTGGTACGCGCGGTGTTTGCGATGGCGGGACGCGGCATGGTTCTGGGCATGCCCTTGGCCGCGATGCTCGCCCCCACAGCGGCGCAGGCGCAATTTTCCGACAGCTACAATTTCCTGAAGGCCGTGAAGGATCGCGATGGGGACAAGGCCACCAAGCTGCTGGAGAAGCCCGGCGGCACGGTCGTCAATACGCGGGACATTAAGAATGGCGAAACCGGGCTGCACATCGTGGTCGCGCGGCGCGATCTGACGTGGATGAGCTTCCTGCTGGCAAAAGGAGCCAAGCCCGACCTTACCAATGGCGCTGGCGACACCCCATTGATGCTGGCGACGCAGTTACGCTGGATCGACGGTGTTCGCCTTCTGACGGCCAACGGTGCGACCATCGACAAGGCGAACGATAATGGCGAAACCCCGTTGATCCGCGCGGTACAGTTGCGTGATCTGGGCATGGTGCGGCTGCTGGTGGCGCAGGGCGCCAATCCCGACAAACGCGATTCGATCGCGGGGATGTCGGCGCGCGATTATGCCGAACGGGAAGGTCGTTCGACGGGAATGAGCGATGCTCTGGCCGCTGCGAAACCCGCAAAGCCCATGGGCGCAGCGGTACAAGGCCCGAGCCTCTAAAGCCTATCTATTGAGAGCGTTGATCGCGGCATGCGCCCGCGCCTCCGCTTCGGCGCGCGGCAGGCCTGCCGGGATGGTCTCACCGATCAGATAGGTAATCGTACCCGGTCGTTTCAGCCAGCTGCCGCGCGGCGCAACGCGTCCGCTGTCCACCGCGATCGGCACGACCGGCACCTTCAACAGCATATAAAGCCCGGCGAACCCTGCGCGGAGTTCCGGCGTTTCGCCATGGGGCACGCGCGTGCCTTCGGGGAACAGGCAGAGCGGTCGCCCCGTTGCCAGTCCCGCCAGCGCCGCTTTGCGCAACGCGCGCATGGCCGCCGGACCCGCCGTCCGCTCCACCGGGATAAGGCCATATATGCGCGCCGCCCTTCCCCATAGCGGCATGTCGGTCAGTTCCTTCTTCGCCGCGACCATCGGCGCGTCGAACACGCACAGCATGTCGATCGCCTCGAACATCGACTCATGCTTCATCACGTACAGCATCGGCTCGGACGATACGGTGCCGACGATCTTGACCTTCTGCCCTAGCAATATGCGCGCGCATGCCCGGTGAAACCGGCTCCAGCGGGTGGCGGCGATCTGCACTTGCCGAGGCCCGAACGGCGCGGCGACAATCACCCACAGCACCCAGAATAGCGACAGGCCATAGAATATGACCGCAAAGGCCAGCGAGCGAAGCACGATCATCATGGGCGCCTTTATATACCGATCAACGCCACGATACGGCGGAGCAGATATTTATTATATTCCTTGAACAATACCATCAGGCTCGGTCGGCTGGGCACCGCATCATAGACCAGCACGACGTCGCGTGGCAGCGCCTGCCGAAGCTCCAGCGCCGCGCGCCGCATGTGCCAATCCGTCGTGATAAGTCGCACCGTGCGGAAGTTGCGCCGGTCCAGCCAGCGCCCCGTCTCCAGCGCATTGGACCGGGTGTCGATCGCTTCACGGCCCAGAGTGACGCAGCAGTCGAACAGCCGCATCGGCACGCGATATCGCTCCGCCAGTTCGATCGGGCGCACCGAACGATCGACGCCGGATATCAGCATGCGCTTGGCTGCTCCGTCTTTGAGCAAAACGAGGCCACGGTCCAGCCGCCCTGCCCCGCCCGTCAGCACGACGATGGCGTCGGTCGTCCGTCCATCGAGCGGTTGCGGCAGGAACGCCCCGAACCACGCAAAGCCCAATATCCAGCCGATCAGGCCAAGGGAGAGGATCCGCACGATCATAACTGCCGTCCCAGCGCATTCAGCACCGTCAGACGCGCCGTCAGCGTCGCCAGCCCTACGCCAGCCGCGGGCAAGAGCAGCAATAGTAACCAGGCTTGCCAAGGCAGAGAGATGCTCTGGAGCATGTCGGATGCCGTATCCGCAAGCCGCTGCCCGATCACCAGTATGACCACGGCCGCAATTGCAAAGCCAAGCGCTCCGCCGAACAACGCGTCCAGCGCGATGCGGCGCTGAAACAGCCGGGCGATTTGCACATCTGTCGCCCCCATCAGATGCAGCACGTCGATCGTGACGCGGTGACTGTCATGCGCACCCCGTGCCGCCAGCACGACCACAGCGCCGGTCGCAGAGGCCATCAACACCACTAACACGCCTGCCAGCCACGCCAGCGAGGTCATGAGGCCCGACAGTGGCGCAAGAAATGCCGTATGTGGCTCCACGCGGGCTTGGGGCGCCAACGTCGCCACCGACTTCCGCAAATCAGCAAGGCGTGTCGGACCAGCGGATGCCAGTTGGACATCGACCAAGGCCGGGATCGGCAGGTCAACGGCAGTCATGTCCTCGCCCAGCCAAGGACGCAGCTGCTCAGCCAGCGCGCCTTCCGCAACAGCGGTCACGGCCGTCACGCCCTGCTGTCGACTTAGGGACTGGACGATCCGCGACACACTATGCCGCCGCGCCACGGCGTCGGCTTCGATGATCTGAATCGTCACGCGCCCTGAAAGATCCTGGCCCAATGCACGGGAAGCCCGGACCAAGCCAAGCCCGGCCGCCGCCGTAAGCACCGTCAGGAACATCATGATCGCTATGACCCACGGCATCGGCCCCGCAACGCGCCCCTCCGGAAGAAGCCGGTTGCGCGCCGCAAAGCCGCTGTCCGGCGCGCGCTGCATCTTGGCAAGTGGCGACTTCATTGGATGGCGGCGCGATTGGGTGGATAGCGCAGCGAACCGGTGGGATCGGACAAGCGGCCCCGTTCCAGCCGCATGATCTGCGCGTCAGGCACCTTGCCGATCAGCGGTATATCGTGCGTCGCGACGATCAGCGTCGTGCCCAGCTTGTTGAGCGCCTCAAACAAGGTGAGCAGACGCTGCGCCATGTCAGGGTCGACGTTTCCGGTCGGCTCATCGGCGATCAATATGTCCGGTCGACCGATCACGGCGCGGGCAATGGCGACCCGTTGCTGCTCCCCACCGGAAAGCGTAGCGGGACGTGCCTCTGCCCGATCCGCCAACCCGACCCAAGCCAGCATTTCGGCAACCGGAGCCGCAATCTCGCTCTCCTCCATGCCCGCGACACGCAACGGCAAGGCGATATTGTCATATGTCGACAGGTGCGGCACCAACCGGAAATCCTGGAACACGACACCGATGCGCCGCCGGAACCCCGGTAGCCGCTTACGCGGAAGCGTCACTACATCTTCGTTGAACAGACGGATCACGCCACGGCTGGGTCGCTGGGCAAGATACAAGAGCTTCAGCAGCGACGTCTTGCCCGCACCGGACGCTCCGGTCAGGAAATAGAATCCGCCCGCATGCAACGAGAAACTGACGTCGCTCAACGTCTCGCTGCCCAAGCCATAGCGTAGGCCGACATTCTCGAATTGCACAATGCTGGACATGCTGCTCTGTTGCGACCCCGCCTTCGGGCATCAGCCATCGCACAGCATCGGAGAGGCGTAAAGTGGCCGTGGGAAAGCGCCTGATTCGGGCAATGGCGTTGCATGGATTGATCTCCATGCGTTCGCCGCTTGCCCTAGAGTCCTTGCGGTGTTTATGAAGCGTAATGATCCTTAATTGTCCCAAATGCGCCACACGATATATTGTGCCCGACAGCGCCATTGGGGCGAACGGACGGCAGGTACGT
>JBPPMC010000368.1:0-16298 GCA_051305835.1 Sphingobium sp. | reverse complement strand
AATGCCGGTGGAGCGGCAAACAGCTTCGATATGGGCGGCAAGGCCTTCCTGCTTCGCGGTCATCAGATAGGGGGGCAGCAGCAGCAGGCCATCGGCGCCAGCCTTCTCCGCGTCGCGCGCAATGCCGGTGG
Organism: Sphingobium sp.; assembly: GCA_051305835.1. Taxonomy (GTDB): domain Bacteria; phylum Pseudomonadota; class Alphaproteobacteria; order Sphingomonadales; family Sphingomonadaceae; genus Sphingobium. The sequence continues at coordinate 16,167 of JBPPMC010000368.1, read as the reverse complement.
CGATCGCCGTGCCATAGCCGCATCCGGAAAGAACAGGCAGCTTGCCCGATCCCTCGGCAACGGCGGCGGCAACCACTGTCGCAACTTCGGCCGGGGTGAGCGAGAAAAATTCGCCCGTCCCGCCAGCCGCGACCAGGCCAGTCAGTTCATGCTGCAGCATCCACGCGCACTGTTCGCGATACGGGCCTTCGAGAAATGCACCATCGGCATCGAAGTGCGTAACAGGAAAGGACAATAGCCCTTCACCCAACCGGCGTGCCATCGCGACCGGACTCATAGTCGTCATTGCAGGAACTCTCCTCTCCACGCGGGCCGTTCCTCGGCCCGCCGTGTCAGGTTCCTGAATAGCCGCCGGGGGTGATGCGGTCCAAACCAAAGGCGCGCACGATCGATGCGCGCCATGGCTTGATCAGCTTTCCATCGTGCCATCGACGCGACGGGGCAGGCCCAGGGGATTGCCGTCACGCAGCGCCTCCGGAAGCAATGCTTGCGGCAAATCCTGATAGGATACTGGCCGCAGGAACCGCGCGATGGCAAGGCTGCCGACGGACGTCGATCGTCCATCCGATGTGGCCGGGAAGGGACCGCCATGCACCATCGCATGCGCCACTTCGACTCCGGTGCCAAAGCCATTGGCAAGCAACCGGCCTGCCTTGCGCTCCAGCAAGGGCATCAGCGTGGCGGCGTCCTGCTCATCCTCCTTGTCGATATGCAGCGCAATCGTAAGCTGCCCCTCGACCCGGGCGACCACCGCCCGCAACGCTGCCAGATCCGGGCAGCGTACCACCAGCGCCGCAGGGCCGAACAACTCGGCATGCAGTGCGGAGTTTGCCAGGAAATCGGCGGCGCTCGTCTCGAACAGATGGGACTGCGCTTCATACAGCCCGGTGCCTTGCGGTCCCTGTGCGGCCAGCCGGGCATTGGCGCCATGGTTGGCAAGTCCATCATTGTAGGCGCGGTGGATACCCGGCGTCAGCATGGTGGAACCGGGTATCTCCCACAGGGCTTGCCCCGCTTCGGCGATGAAGGCGTCCAGCTCTGGACCATCGATGGCGATCACCAGCCCCGGATTGGTGCAGAATTGCCCCGCGCCCAGCGTCAGCGATCCGGCAAAGGCCCGCGCAATGGCTGCGCCGCGATTGGCCAGCGCATGCGGAAAGAGCAATACCGGATTGATGCTCGACATTTCGGCATAGACCGGGATCGGTTCGGGTCGGGATGCCGCCACATCCATCAATGCCATGCCGCCACTGCGCGATCCTGTGAAACCCACGGCCTTGATGTGCGGATCGGCGACCAGTGCGGTGCCTATGCTTGTGCCGCGGCCCACAAGCATCGAGAATATACCGGCGGGAAGGCCGCAGGCGCGCCGCGCCTTGTCCACGGCGGACGCGATCAGCGCGGAAGTGCCCAGATGCGCGTTATGCGCCTTCACCACCACCGGACAGCCCGCCGCGAGCGCGGATGCGGTGTCTCCGCCGGCGACCGAGAAGGCCAAGGGAAAATTGGATGCGCCGAACACGGCAACCGGCCCCAGCGCGACATGGCGCAGGCGCAAGTCGGATCGTGGCGCGGGGGTACGGTCAGGCATGGCCGGATCGATGCGGACACCGGCCCAGCTTCCTTCCCGCAGTACCGATGCGAACAGGCGCAATTGCCCTACGGTGCGACCGCGTTCGCCTTCCAGCCGCCCACGCGGCAAGCCGCTCTCCTGCATTACGCGGACGATCAGCGCATCACCAAGGTCAAGGATGGCGTCGGCAATGGCGTCCAGAAACGCCGCACGATCATGGGGAGACGTATCCCGGAAGCTATCGAAGGCGTCCTCCGCCAGTTGGCAGGCCTTGGCGACATCGTCTGCTTGCGCGCCGCCGAACGCCGGGTCGATGGCTTGCCCGCTCGCGGCATCGAAGGACTGGATGGCATCCGCGCTGCCCGTGATCCATTCTCCGCCAATCAGCATAGCGCCGGTCATCGCATTCATATCGCTCTCCTCAACAGCGCGACATTCTAGTTGGGCGGCACAAGGGCGTCCAAGTCCAATCCTGCATCAATCGATGCAAGTCACGATGGATCGTGGGCAGCCCACGGCAAAATGCAGATCGATTGTCGCTGACCTTTTGTTCAGGCTGTCTCCGGGTCGGTACGCGACCAAGGCCGGGGCGGGATACCATCATGGCAAAATTGAAAATAGGTGGCCCGCCTTCGATGACGTCTCGCCATCCCCAATTTCGCGGCTATGTGGTGCTTCTGTTCGCGCGACAGGATCGCACGCTCCATCATAAACAAAGCAGCCCCTCGACAGGATCGGGAGGCTGCTCTGCAAACGTCAGTCGTGACGCGTTACTGCGTTGTAACGGTCGTGGTCGTCTTTTCCGTCACGGTTGCACGCGGCGCGGCGCGTGTGGTCTTGCGCACCACCTTCCTGACTGGCTTTTTAGCAGCGACCGCTCTGGCAGGAGCAGGCGCGGTCTTGACCGTTTCCGTGGTTACCGTGGTTACGGGCGCCGCGACGACCGGCGGGGTGGCACGTGCTGCCTGCGCATCAGCCTGAGCGCGAGCCGCAGCCTGTTCGGCTGCATCGGCGCGGGCATTGGCCGCCGCGGCATCCTGTTGCGCGCTGGCCGTGGTGGAGGCCTGCGCCTCGACTGTGGCATCGTTACGCTGCTGCACGCGACCAATCGCGGTGTCGGCATATTGCTGTGACTCTATCGCGGCCTGAATGGCTTTCTGTTCATGGCCACTCTTCAGTTCTTCCTGTGCCAGACGGAGCGAGGCCTGCGCCCGGGCAATGTCCTCCGGCGACACATCGGTCCCTTTAAGGCGCGTGGCTGCGTCGATCTTTCCCTGCGCCTGTGCGATGGCCGCGAGTGCGCGCTCCTCGTCGCCCGCGAGTGCCGGGGTTGCCATCAGGGCGAAGGCCGAAGCGGCAATCATGCCACGCAGAATAAAGTTGGGCTTACGCATATTCTCTCCTCTTATTGGTATCAGGGGTAGAGAACGGCTCGTTGCGTAACGAGTTCCGCCCGTCGCGCTAAGCGCACGGCTGACGGAAGTTCGACCCGCGTTTGTTTTCCAGGTCAGAGCTTTAGCTCGCCCTCATCCTCGCCATCCCAGTAATGCAGGCGGGTGGCGCGCACCTTGATCAGCACAAGGCCCAGAGTGTCGATGCCATCGGCAAACCAGCGATCAATGTCGGATGTCCAATGTTCGGCAAAGGCCGCCTTGTCACGGATCAGTTCCGCTGTCCCTTCCACGGCCACGAAGAAGGGTCGTTGACCCAGCAGCCCGGACTTGCCGAGGAAACTGAGGCCCACGTGCGCATCGCTCTGGATGTCCTGCACCATCGTCGTGCTGTCATGCGTGAAATAATAGGAATCGCCATTATAATCGACTTCCCGATTATTGCTCATCGGACGCGCGCCGATCGCGCCGCCGCGCGTGTGCGTGGAAAGCATCGCAAAATCGATATCGCGCATTTTCTTGGCGAGGTCTGCAAGGGACTTGGTCATGATTCTCTCCTTCAGCTTTGAAGAGAGAACGTCCCGTGGGCGTCAAAGGCTCCCGGCTAACAAATGCCTGGCAGGGAGATGCCCGACGCGCCGGACGAAGCCTGTCCCATCCCGGCACGGTGCCGTGTTAACCCTCTTTACCCATGGGTAAAAAGGTAAATAATCCGTTAACAACGCATCATGAGAAAACGTCGCGCCCTTGTCCTTACCAGCGAATCCGCTGGCCATCCGTTCCGCCGCACGCTGCCGCCACATGTGCTGGTGATGCCCAAGCATGACCTTCCGGTTAAGGCGGACGATCAGGACTGGAAGCTGTTCGGCCTCAGTTTCGCTGCTTTCTTCACGGCATTTTACGGCTTTATCGCGTAAGGTGCCGCGCGATGGGACCACAGTTCCCGTCGCCGCATGCCTTGTGCAGCCGCCACGCCAGCCAGGCCGAGATGGGGCACATGGCGGCCACCAGAACAAGCTGATTGACGGGTTCCACGCCGACCAAGCTGAGGCCAAGGGCGATCACCGATCCTGCAACCATCGCGCCCGAATTAACGATGTTGTTGGCGGCGATCGTACGCGCCGCTTCCGACTTTTCGACGGTAGTCGTCAGGAACGCATAGAGCGGCACCACGAACATGCCCCCGAAGGTGGCGACGCCTAGCAAGCTGCCGGTGAGTTCCAGAGCATCACGATGCGCAAGGAAGCCCGTCAACGACAGAAACTTTCCGTCGCCCGCGCCAACCCAATTGCGGCACACGAAGTGAAATGCCAGCAGGCACAGCCCCATGCCGATCACCGAAGCGGGTGCATATTTGGCAGAAACCGCGCCCTGTAACAGCCGGTTGATCGCGACCGAGCCAATGGCGATGCCGACCGAGAAAATCGCGAGGAACAGGCTGGCGACGGCCTTGTCGGCGGTAAGCACGTTCTTCACTAGCGGCGGAAACTGAATGAAAAGCACGGCGCCGATCGTCCAGAAAAAGCTGATCGCGAGAATGGCGAGATAAAGCCGGGGAATGTGCATTGTCCCGCGCACCAGCTTTATCGACGCGCGGATGAAATGATAATCCAGCGGATCGCACTCGCCCATGGGCGGGGCAGGGGGCACTTGCCGCCCGACCATATACCCAAGGATCGCCGTCAGTATGACGCCCACCGCTGCGGCCTCCACGGGAATGATCCCCGCCAATATCGTGCCTGCAAGGATCGCGATATAGGTGCCCGCTTCGACCAGACCGGTGCCGCCCAGAACCTCGTCATCATGCAGATGCTGCGGCAGGATGGCATATTTGATCGGCCCGAAGAAAGTCGAATGGATGCCCATCGCAAACAGCGCGAGCAGCATCAGCGGGATCGCAAGACCGTGGATCGCGGTGCCATTCCATGCAAGCGCGAGGCCCACCGCGCCGACGGTCATGATCGCGATTTCGGCGGCCTTGACGATGCGGATGATCCGCGCCTTGTCGCGCTGATCGGCAAGCTGTCCCGACAGGGCGGAGAGCAGGAAAAAGGGCAGGATGAAGATGCCGGTCGCGATCGCGCTGAACCACGTCTCGGCCTTCTCGTCATTATAGACCGAGTAGACCACGAACAGGACCATCGCATTCTTGAAAAGGTTGTCGTTGAAGGCACCCAGAAGCTGCGTGATGAACAGCGGCAGAAAGCGCCGCTTGGATAAGAGCCTGACAGAGGCCTGCATAGATGCGAAATCTTCTCGCTGTTGCGGTTGGGGCGGGGTCTAGCCTCTGCCAACGGCGCTGTCCAACTTCCTCTTATGCCCTGCGATGGGCCGAACCCTCGCTTCGGGAGTAAGGCAATCGCGGCAATGACAATGCCATAGCTTGTCACCGGCAACCGGCTGTGGCAGGCGAAATCCATGTTGACGCTGCCCAATCTGCTGACGCTCTCGCGGATATTCGCCGTGCCGTTGCTGGTCGGACTGTTGTGGTGGCCGCAATGGGAGGCCGGCTATGCGTTCGCCTTCGCGCTTTATTGCCTGATGGGCATCACCGACTATTTCGACGGATATCTGGCGCGCGCTAATGGCGCCGTGTCGCGGCTGGGCATCTTCCTCGATCCGATCGCGGACAAGATCATGATCGCCGCGGTGATCCTTATGCTCACGGCCACGCGGGACATTGCAGGCATCCATATCATCGCCGCGCTGGTGATATTGCTGCGCGAGATTGCCGTTTCCGGGCTGCGGGAGTTTCTGGCAGGGTTGCAGGTGTCCATCCCCGTGTCGCAACTCGCCAAATGGAAGACCACGTTGCAGCTTGTCTGCTTTGGCGCACTCATCCTCGCCGGGGCGCTTCCCGCCTATGCCTTCATCAAGTGGACCGGTATCGCGACGCTCTGGGGGGCGGCGATCCTGACGTTGATCACTGGCTGGGATTACCTCCGCGTCGGCCTGAAGCATATGGACTGACGGACGTGGCGCTGGAGATCCTCTATTTCGCCTGGGTGCGGGACAGCATTGGCAAGGATGGCGAACGCATCGAAAGCCCTGCGCCGGAGATGACGGTCGCGGCGCTCGTCGAGAGCCTTGGCGCGCGCGGGGGCGGATATGACGAGGCTTTCGCCGACATATCGCGGCTGCGCGCTGCGCTCGACCAGCGTTTTGTGCCGCTCGACACACCCCTGGGCGGCGCAAAGGAACTGGCGCTCTTCCCCCCGGTCACCGGGGGATGAGTGTTGTCGCTTCGGTTCGGCTAGAGGATTTTGACGTCGCGGCCGAACTCGCGGCACTGGAGGCATTGGGCGGCGGCGGGGTTGCCAGCTTCACCGGGATCGTGCGCGGCGGCGGCGGTCTCGTCAGCCTCCATCTCGATCATTATCCGGCGATGACGCAGGCGCAGGTCGAGCGGATTGCGGCCGATGCCATGGCGCGCTGGCCGCTGCTGGGCATCCGCATCGTTCACCGCGTCGGTACGCTGGTGCCGGGCGACAGGATCGTGTTCGTCGGCACGGCATCCGCCCACCGCACCGCGGCGCTGGAAAGCTGCGCGTTCCTGATCGACTGGCTGAAAAGCCGTGCGCCGTTCTGGAAGAAGGAAACGTTCGAAGACGGGCGGCAGACGTGGGTGGAAGCCAAAGCGGAGGATGATGCCAAGGCCGAGCAATGGCGATAGGGCCAACACCGCTTTCCTCGTCTCCCCGGGCTTGACCCGGGGCCCCGCTTTATTGCCCGTTGAAGAATAAGAAGCGGGTTCCCGGATCAAGTCCGGGAAGACGATAAGCTAGGCAGCAACCTTTTCCCGCTCCCGCTTCTGCGTAGCCGCGGCTTCACGCAAGATCTCCGCAAGCATCCGAAACTCCTTCTCGCGTGGGCTATTTTTCCGCCACACCAGCGCAATTTCGCGTTTTGCGTTATCGGTGTTCAGTGGTCGCGCGACGATCTGCGTATTCTCCAAAATCCCTCCGGTGATCGCCATTTCCGGCAGCATCGTAAGGCCAAGCCCGTTATCCACCATCTGCACCAGCGTATGCAGCGAGGTTCCCATCATCGTCGCCTCCGCACGCAATTCCGGGCGATTGCAGGCTGACAGCGCATGATCCTTGAGGCAGTGGCCGTCTTCCAGCAGGAGCAGCCGCGCTTCGTCGATCATATCGGCGTCGATGAGCGTGGGCGGATCGCGCGGATCATCTTTCGGAAAGGCGACGAACAGCCGGTCGGAGAATAATATTTCGCAATCCACATCCCCCGTCGCATAGGGCAGGGCGAGCAGCACGCAATCGACATGGCCGTGCCGCAGGGAATCGACTGCCGCATGGCTCGTCTCTTCCCGTAGATAAAGTTTCAGTTCCGGTTTGTCCGCGCGCAACTTGGGCAGCAATTTGGGTAGCAGGAACGGCGCGATGGTAGGGATGACGCCCATCCGCAATTCGCCGCACAAGGGCTTGCCAGCGGCCTGGGCAATGCCGGCCAACTCTTCGGCCTCGCGCAATACCCGGTGCGCCTTTTCCACGATGCGGTCGCCAAGTGCGGTGAAGCGCACGACGCGCCGGGTGCGCTCCACCAGCGTGACGCCAATCAGGGACTCAAGTTCGCGGATACCTGCCGACAGCGTCGATTGGGTCACGAAACAGGCGTCGGCAGCCTTGCCAAAATGGCCCTGCTGCTTGAGCGCGACCAGATATTGCAACTGCTTGAGCGTCGGCATGTAGCTCGACATCTAATTCACTCCCTCGATTGGTGAGGGAAATATAATCGCTTTATCCGATATATCCAAGCCACTTAGCAATGCCGAACAGCGAGGTAAGCGTGAGCACCACGCCAACCGACACCATCAATACCTTGGGCGATACATGCCGCGCCAGCATCGCACCCAAAGGCGCGGCGATGACGCCGCCGATCAGCAGGCCCGATGTGGCGATCGTGAACGCTTCCCAGCCGATATTGAGGAAGAACGCGATCGAAATGCTGAGCGTCAGGATGAACTCGACGCTGTTGACGGTGCCGATCGTGTGGCGCGGGCTTGATCCCTGAATCAGCAGGTTGGACGTCACCACCGGACCCCAGCCGCCGCCGCCCGTCGCATCGAGGAACCCGCCGACCAGACCGAGCGGCCCTACGATCTTCGGATTGCTGCGCTGGGGCGGGAAATGCCGCGAACGCCAAATGAGATAAAGGCCGATGGAAAGCAGATAGACCTGAATGAAAGGCTTAATGATATTGCCGTCGATGTTGGACAATACGTAAGCGCCCAGAACACCGCCGATCACGCCGGGGATGACAAGCCTGCGGAACAGGCTCCAGTCCACATTCCGATGCGCGATATGGCTGATCGCCGACACGCCGGTCGTGCAGGTTTCCGCCGCATGCACGCCTGCGGAAGCGGCGGCGGGCGGTACGCCTAGTGCAAGCAACAGCGTGCTGGATATGACGCCATAGGCCATGCCCAGCGCGCCATCGACCATCTGCGCAAAGAACCCAACCAGCACATAGGGCCATAAGGCGTCGGCATGCACCGCGCCTGCAGTCAGGATCGAATCGATCATCAATACCCCTCGCTCAGATTGTCTAGCGCCGTGCTTATCTTTTCGGGCCGCGCCAAGAAAGTTTCTCTACGCCGCCCAAAGGCAAAAGTGGCCGCCATCTGGAATAATCGATCAGGAACGCCTATTCTGTATATTGGTTCAGGTCAAAGGGCACCGCATGGTCCGTCGTCTCATTCATTATCTGGATTCGATCAAGTCGCGCGATCCCGCGCCACGATCGCGTGCAGAGATCATGCTGTACCCCGGTGTATGGTCGCTGGCGTTTCACCGCGTCGCGCATCGCCTGTATCGTGCCGAACTGTATTTTCTGGCGCGGGCCGTCAATCATTTGTCGCGCTTCCTGACGGCGAATGACATTCATCCCGGCGCGCAGATCGGCAAGCGCTTCTTCATTGATCATGGATTTACAGTGATTGGCGAGACGGCAGAGATCGGCGACGACGTGACCATCTATCAGAACGTCACTCTGGGCGGCACCGATCCCGCCAATGGGATCGCGGGCAAGCGGCATCCGACGATCGGCAACGGCACGATCATCGGATCTGGCGCGCAGGTGCTGGGTCCAGTCACCGTGGGTGCGCGGGCGCGGATTGGCGCCAACGCGGTGGTCACCAAAGATGTGCCGGAAGCGGCCACGATGGTTGGTATTCCCGCCCGGCAGATGCTGGTCGATGTCACGGCCTATCAGCGTGACTTCGTGCCTTATGGGACGCCCTGCAGCGACGGATTCGATCCTGCGACACAGAAACTTGAGACGCTTCAGTGCGAAGTCGAACTGCTGCGCAAGCGCCTTGCCGCCTTGGTCGAAGAGCAGTCCGAGGCAAGACATGGGCGCGACCCGATGCTGGAGCGTGACCGCGCCTGATGAGCAGCACGTTCAACTCTGGCAATGTCACGCCTTTTCCGCAGAACAAGGCAGCGACGCAGACGTTGTTCGACCGCCAGGAATTGACGCGCATCATGGACCTTTATGGACGGATGGTGTCCGCGGGCCACTGGCGTGATTATGCGATCGACATGGGCAAGGATGCCGCGGTGTTTTCCGCCTTCCGTCGCTCTGCCGAGCGGCCGGAGTTTCGCATCGAAAAGCGCCCGGCTCTGCGCAATCGCCAAGGCATGTGGGCGTTGATCGGCGAAGCAGGCGCCGTCCTCAAGCGGGGAGCGGACCTTGGCCCGGTGCTTGCGCCGGTTGAGCGAAAGCTGATGAAGCTGGTCGACGAATAGGCGCTAACCGGAGGGTGAAGTGGGTACATATCGGCGCGCTGACTCCGCATCCCGTCGATGTCACAAATCAGACACAAAACTTGCGCGCAAATGAAACATAACTGTCATAAGCGCTGCTCCATCAGGCATTGCCGCTATCGGGTTCGAGAACGCGGCGGATAGGTGGAGACAGGATGACATACCGGTACGGGCTGCTCGCGACGGCAATGGCAGTGATAGCCATGCCTTCGGTCGCTGGCGCTCAGGCGTTAAGCGCGCAGGAAGCAGCCGATTTGCGCGCCCAAGTGGCAGCCTTGAAGGCGCAGGTCGATCGGCTGGAAGCGCGGCTCGATCAGGCGCAGCCCGTCGCGACTGCCCAAGCCGCCAGTCCGCCGCCCGCTGCCGCTCCTGCCACGCAGGTCGCGGCTTCCAGTTCCGCAGCAGCCTCCACTTCAGCCCCCACTTCAGGCACGGCAATCAAATGGAAGGGTTCGCCGCAACTGAGCCTGGGCAGTGCCACGTTCAAGGTAAGCGGCCGGATCCAGTATGACGCGGGCTATCTCTCCGTGCCCAAATCCGTAAACGACCGCGCGCCGGGCTATTCCAACGAACTTCGCCGCCTTCGGCTGGGCGCATCGGGCACGCTGGGCGGCGGCTTTGGGTACAAACTTGATACCGAGCTTTCCGATAACGCGGTCGATACTGTCGATACCTACATCACCTATCAGAAGGGCAAGTGGCTGGTTACGCTGGGTAACCAGAACCAGTTCCAGTCGCTTGACGAGTTGGTCGGCGACACGACGGGATCGGTGATGGAACGTGCCGCGTTCACTGACGCTTTCGGGTTCGAGCGGCGGTTGGGCCTGTCGGTTCAGTACAAGACGAAGCTGCTGATTGCGCAGGGCGGCATCTTCTCCGACAGCATCGACTCGCTCGCCAATAGCAGCGACGGGCCGACCGGCGGGGACGAGAATAACAGCTTCGCGCTGGATGGACGCGTCGTAGTGACGCCGAAGATCGGCGACATGCAGTTGCAATTCGGTGGTTCCTACCACTGGCGTGACTTCCAGCGGCTCTCCGAAGCACCGGTACGCTATCGCCAGCGCCCTTTCCTCCATAGCGTCAATAGCCGCTTCCTCGCGACACCCGGCATCGCAGCGGAAGGCGACTCGCATTACGGCTTCGAACTCGCGGGGAGCAAAGGCCGCCTGTTCTTTGCGGGCGAGGGGCACTGGCTGCGCGTCGCGCGTCCTGGCCTTGCCGATCCCAAATTCTTTGGCGCTTATGCCGAAGTCGGTTACTTTTTGACGAAGGGCGATACTCGTCCGCTACAGGATGGCATATTCGGGCGCACCGATCCGGCTAACCCCGTAAGCGAAGGCGGTCCCGGCGCGTGGCAAGTGGCGTTGCGCTACGATTATCTCGACATGAACGACAAGGGCATCGTTGGCGGCACGCAGAACGCCTACATCGCCGCGCTCGTGTGGACGCCGATCAACTATCTCCGCTTCAATGCCAACTATGCGCATCTGGTCTATACCGACGCGGCGATCCTGGCGGGCGATCGCGCTGACTACAGCGCGAACGTGATGGCGCTGCGTGCGGAACTCGATTTCTAGCGCATCGCCTGCGCCGCCAGCGCCCGGCAATCGGCATCCTGCGCGGTTGCGCCTTGCTTGCCAGCAATGGCGCGGCCCAGCATTTTCAGGACATTGCCGACCGACTTTGTTTCCTTTGGCACGACGATGCTGGGCGACTTGATCGTCCCCCGGATCGGCACCGCGCCGGACAACCGCAGCACGCTCCGGGTCTTCGGCGCTCCGGAAAGCGCCAGCGCCATTTCCTCGGTCTTCAGGTTGATGGTGCCGCTCGCACGGGTCAAGGCCCGCGTCGTGTCGATCACCACGGGATTGGCCTGTGCCAGCCCGTCGTGCACATCCAGCCGCGTCACTATGCATCGCAACGTCGCCAACTCGTCCTTATCCGTGGTGAGGCCACGCCCGATATCCTGCCCCAGCAGTGATGCGGTGCGAGCGGGGATCGTCCCGTCGCGCGCCACCAGTGCAATGACGCCGCTGGACTGCGCGATGGCGCTGCGGATCGTCGTTCCGCGCCCGGCGAGGCGCAGCTTGCCAGCCAGCTTACCGTCGATCGCAGCGGTCGGGAAGAAGTCGATCAGCCGGGCGTCGCGCACGTTCATGGCGAGCGTCAGCAGCGGGGTAGGGGCGATGCCCTCGCCCGCGCGCTGATCGACCGTCAACTTGCCGACGAAGCGACCGCGCGTCAGTCCGAGTTCCAGTGGATCGAGTACCAAGCGGCTTTGCTCCAGGGATAAGGTCGCGCGCAGACTGCGGAAGGGCGATGACCCCGGCCAAAGAAGTGTTCCGACGCGCAATGTCAGCCGTCCGTCCGTCTTGCTCACGCTCTTCAAATCGATTGCGGTGTCCGGCACCAAGCGGTCGCCTACTCGTGCCCGCTTCGCCGCGCCGCGCGCCTTGCCAGCGTCACTTGCGAGATCGGAAAAATCAAAACGACGAGAGGTGACATCGCCCTCGATCCGCGTGCGTCCGTCACGTTTGCGGATCGTCGCATTGCCCGCAATGTCGGAGCGCCCGATCGTTCCGGTTAAGGCCTTGATCGTCCAGTCCGGGCTGTCCCGGCGGACTTTGGCCGTCAGCTTCACCGGTTGCGTACCCGGTAGCCCTGCTTCGATTATCACATCGACGAGCGCCAGATCGTTGCCATAAGCCGTGGCATCCGCCGTCATATGTCCAACGTCGAGCGGGCGATCCATCGTTCCGGCGAAGCGTGCGCCGACCGCACGGCCTTTGATTTCTGCGCGGAACGGCCATGGCTTGTCCGCTGCATCACCGGCAATCGCGCCACCGCTGGCCGTGATGCTGACGGGGTTGCCCTTGAGGAGACCTGTACCCTGCATCGTCAATCCACGCCGAACATCGGCTTCCACTTTAAGGTCGAAACTGCGGTCGCGCTTGGCATCACGATAAATGACGCGGCTGTCTGTGACCTTCAGGCGCGACGGGGCAGGGCGGCGGCCCTCGCCTTCCTTCTTTTCGCCATCGGTCCAGCTTTCCCGGCCGGTTTTGTCGCGGATCAGCGTTACCGTCGCGCCACTGACGTCGAATGCCTCGACAGACATTCGGCCGGTCAGCAACGATAGCGCGCTGAACTTCACCCGGATATTCCTAATGCGTGCAAGATCCCCGGTTCCCGCCCAACTAGGCTGCGGGATCGTCACGCCGCTTGCGATGACTTCCGGATGAAGCGAAAAGCGATCGGTCCGCTCCATCTTCTCAATATGTGCGGGCCGCCCGAGGCGTTTCGACAGACGCTGTTCCATGGTTTCGCGCAGCACACCCCAGGGAAATGCTGCCAGTGCCACCAGCATCAGCATGCCGAGCAACAGCATTATCAGTGGGCCTTTTACCCACCACGACAATGTCCGCACGTATATCCCGCCCCCCTGCGCGACCGAGTGGTCGCACCGAGATGGACGCCCGAGGGGGATTTTCGTTCCGCTACCGTATTTTGTTAACGACGTTCTTGCGAGTAGTGGGTCAGTGCGGCCCGTCCGTGTCCAGGGCATAGCCAGCTGAACGCACCGTGCGGATGATGTCGCTATGGGTTTCGCCATTGATCGCTTTGCGCAGGCGGCGGATATGTACGTCGACCGTGCGCAATTCGATGTCGCTGTCCTGCCCCCAAACGCTGTCGAGCAGACGCTCGCGCGAGAACACCCAGCCCGGATGCTCCAGAAAGTGCTTCAGCAGCCGGAATTCCGTGGGGCCAAGCGAAACGGTCTGCCCGGCGCGGCGCACCTTGTGGCCGACTGTGTCCATCTCGATATCCGCAAAGGAAAGCGTCTCGCCTGCGAGCGCAGGTCGCACCCGGCGCAACACCGCGCCGACCCGCGCCACCAGTTCGCGGGGCGAAAAGGGCTTGGTCACATAATCGTCCGCGCCGGTTTCCAGGCCGCGCACGCGATCCTCTTCCTCGCCACGCGCGGTCAGCATGATGATCGGCACGTTCGCAGTGCCGTTCATGCGGCGCAGGCGACGGCACACTTCGATACCGGACAGGCTCTCGACCATCCAGTCGAGCAGCACGATGTCCGGTGCATCCTCCTGCGCCAGCAGAAGCGCCTCTTCGCCGTCGACGGTGTGCGTGACTTCGAAGTCCTCGCGCTTGAAATGCCAGATCAGAAGCTCGGCCAGCGCCGCATCGTCTTCCACCAGCAACATCTTGGCTCGCGCCATGGCAGTCGTCCTTATCTGGCCCGATCGTCTTCGGGGGCTTCGCCGCGTTCGCGATCGGGGAGGTATTTGCCGGTCGCTGCATAATAGACCATCTCCGCGACGTTGGTCGCATGGTCGCCGATCCGTTCGATATTCTTGGCCACGAACAGCAGATGCGCGCTTTCCGAGATCATCTTGGGATTTTCGGCCATGTAGGTCAGCAGCGTGCGGAAGATGCTGTTGTAGAAATCGTCCACCACCTTGTCGCGTTCAATGACTGCAATGGCGAGATCCGCATCGCGCGCCGCAAAGGCGTTGAGCGCATCATGCACCATCTCGCCCGCAATCTGCCCCATGGAGGGGAGCAGCGACATGAGTTCGAGCTGGCGATTCTGCACGATCAGCGGCACGCGCTTGGCGATGTTCTTGCCATAATCACCGATCCGCTCGACCACACCCGCGATCTTCAGCGCCGCGACCACTTCGCGCAGGTCGTTCGCCATCGGCGCACGCAGGGCGATAGTTTGCACCACCAGCCGCTCGACCTGTTCCTCCAGCGCGTCGATCTTAGGATCGTCCAGCACGACTTGCCGCGCCATTTCCTTGTCGCGCCGGACGAGCGCCATCATCGCGCCGTCCAGGCTCGCTTCCGCGCGCCCGCCCATTTCGGCGATCAGTCCGCGCAATGCATTGATATCCTGATCGAAGGCCTTGACCGTATGTTCAACCATGTTCGTCTCTCCCCCGGTCAGCCGTAGCGGCCGGTGATGTAATCCCGCGTGCGATCCGCCTTCGGATTGGTGAAGATGTCGGACGTAACGCCATATTCGATCAGCGTGCCGAGATGGAAGAACGCCGTCCGCTGCGACACACGCGCGGCCTGCTGCATGTTGTGCGTCACGATGACGATGGCATAGCGCCCGCGCAGTTCGTGGATCAGTTCCTCGATCTTGGCGGTCGCGATCGGGTCGAGTGCCGAGCAAGGCTCGTCCATCAGGATCACCTCCGGCTCCACTGCGATGGCGCGGCCGATGCACAGGCGCTGTTGTTGGCCCCCGGACAGAGCCGTGCCGCTGTCCTGCAGCCGGTCTTTGACTTCTTCCCACAGTCCCGCGCGACGCAGCGACTTTTCGACGATCACGTCCATGTCGGCTTTTGCGCTGGCAAGGCCATGGATGCGCGGGCCATAGGCGATGTTCTCATAGATCGACTTGGGGAACGGATTGGGTTTCTGGAACACCATGCCGACGCGGGCGCGCAGCTGCACCACGTCCATCGACGGCGCATAGATATTCTCGCCGTCCAGCGTGATTTCACCCTCGACGCGTGCGCTGGCGACGGTGTCGTTCATCCGGTTCATGGTGCGCAGGAACGTCGACTTGCCGCAGCCGGACGGGCCGATGAAGGCCGTCACATTGTCCATGTCTACGTCGATCGACACATTGTTGATGGCCTGCTTCGCCCCATAGAAGACGTTGACGTCGCGTGCCGTCATCTTCGCGTTGTTGGGCTTCAATGCCTGTTGTTCTTCAGTCAGCATATCTGTGTTTACCAGCGCTTTTCGAATTTGTTGCGAAGATAGATGGCGAGGCCGTTCATCGCGAGCAGGAAAGCCAGCAGTATGATGATCGCGGCGGAGGTCTTTTCGATGAAGCCCTTGCTGACTTCATCGGACCACAGGAAAATCTGCACGGGCAGCACCGTGGCGGGATCGGTCACGCCACCGGGCGGCGTCGCGATGAAGGCGCGCATGCCGATCATCAGCAGCGGTGCGGTCTCGCCCAATGCGCGGGCCATGCCGATGATGGTGCCGGTGAGGATGCCGGGCAGGGCGAGCGGCAGGACATGGTGGAACACGACCTGCACCGGCGACGCACCAACGCCGAGCGCGGCGTCACGGATGGAGGGCGGCACGGCCTTGATCGCATTGCGTCCGGCGATTACGATCACCGGCATCGTCATCAGTGCCAGCGTCATGCCGCCCACCAGCGCCGCCGACCGTGGAAAGTCGAGCAGGTTGAGGAAGATCGCGAGGCCGAGAAGCCCGAAGATGATGGAGGGCACCGCAGCTAGGTTGTTGATCGACACTTCGATGATGTCGGTCCACCACGCTTTCGGTGCATATTCCTCAAGGTACAGGGCCGTCGCTACGCCGACGGGGAAGCTCAGCAGCAGCGTCACCAGCATCGTCAGCAACGATC
>JBPPMC010000366.1:0-2356 GCA_051305835.1 Sphingobium sp. | reverse complement strand
CTGTCGGCCAGTACTGCGCATCGCTCGATATCTTCGCGCTTGCGGGCGGCAAACTTGTCCGCGTCTCAGGACTTCCTCTTCCGCCCGCGCGGAGCATCGCGTATCGGGATACTCGGCTGTATGTCGGACTTCGATCGCACCCGAGCGAAGCAGAGCTGGTGCTATTCGATATCGCGGACCCTGAGCATCCCGTACGGGTAGGCAGCGGCGAAGTCGGCGCGACCGTGAACGATATTAGGGCGGATGACTCGATCGCGTATATCGCTACCAGCGACAACAGCATCAGCGGGAACCGTGCGCTCATGGCATACGGGATAGCAAGCCCCGGAGAGAATATGCCGGTCCTCTCCCGCTCGCGTCAGGCAGGCGCGGGCATATCCCAGCATCTCGCGCTCTCGGGAACGACGCTCTATCTCGGGCGCTCCTCTCCGCTCAATTCGAAAGAGCTCTACCTGTTCGACAGGAACGATATCGTCCATGAGCGGGCCGCGCGCGATACGGACAGCAGCGTCGCCGGGATACTGATACGAGGCGCGCACGCGCTTGTGCTCACCCGTACCAGGCTGGAGCGATGGGACATAGGCAATCCGAATGACCCTGAGCCGAGCGCTGAACCGCTCCCGCTTCCCCGAGGGATGAGCGGCTCGGCGCTAGCCTGTAGCGGGCGAAGCATCTATATAGCGGCGAACGACCAGGACGGAGGACACCTCCTCACTCTGGATGGCTTATGACGATGCGCGCCTTCACCCTCATAGAGATGCTGGTGTACCTCGGCCTCTTCATGCTGCTGATGAACGGTACGATCGTGAGCGCCTATGCCATCGGCGAATCTGCTGACCGCAGCCGAGCAGAAGCCAGGCTTCAGCAGGAGGGCGCTTTCCTGCTGAACGCACTCCGCTGGAATCTCCAGGGAGCGGCCATTGTCTATCCCGCTGAAGGAGAGACGAGAGATGCCATGCGCCTGCGTAGCCGCAGCGGCGAAGAGGTGGCGTTCCTGCTCAGGAATAGCGATCTCCGCATAAGCGACGAGCGCGGCGAGCGTCCCATGAGCTCGTACGAGATAGAAGAAATAATCTTCTCCCATGGAGGCGAGCGGCGAAGCGTGCCTGACCCGGAAAGGATCGATATCTCATTCACTCTCACGAAGGCCGCGAAGGGCCGTATCCTGCGACAGGAATTCTCGGAGACGCTCTATGCGGACGCGCCCTGAAACATGGAAGACTCACCGAGATATCTGCGACGCGGGTATGCCGCACTCATCCCGACGCTCGTCGTGTGCGCGGTCCTTACCGTACTCGCGTTCCAGTCAGCCATGAGCACGTATCTCGCGCGACTGTCGGCGCTTGAGGCGGAGCGGAAGGCAGTGAGCCAGGCGCGGGCTCACTCATGCGCGCAGGTCGCCCTCTTCGAGCTCTCTGCCGACCCTTCGTACGCGCCGCAGGAAGGCGGCGACGTGGTCTGGCTCTCAGAAGAGGAACGCTGCGTCATCGAATCGGTACTGAGCGAAGGAAACGAGCTCTTTGTCATTGTTAGCGGCGCGCATGAGGGATTTCGCAGCAGAATGGAGCTGCGCCTTCAGGAAAACACTATCTCGCGTCCAGCTTTCCTTGTACTTTCCTTCAGGGAAATTTGAACTTTCTCCCATATTTTCTTGAACTCTCATTTCCTATTCTTTGCGTGTGCCGATACTAACTAACACACACTACCCATGCAGACGAATTCACGTGCGAAGCGCACTGCCCGGCTCAGAGGCTTCACGCTTATCGAGATACTGATCGTGATAGGCATGCTCGCCATACTCGCGACCGTCGTGCTTGTCGCCGTTAACCCCCTGCGCCAGTTCGCTCAGGCTCGCAATTCTCAGAGACAGGCGAACGTCGCCACCATCCTTAACGCTGTCAGCAACCGCATCGCTGACAATCGCGGAATCTTCGCCGAGTCAGGAAGCAGCTGCGAGATTCCGCCAGAGGCCGCGACGATCACGGACGAGGCCGGATCGACGAATCTCGATATCAGGCCCTGTCTCGTCCCGACCTACCTATCGGAGCTTCCGTTCGACCCAGGGAGCGGGAGCAATACGTGCAAGACGGGTGAATGCACCGATACGGGAGAAGGCTACAATACCCGATACACGATCGCGCAGGATGCTGACACGTCTCGCATAACCGTCTGCGCGCCGAAATCATTGGAATCAGCTCTCGGACTAACCGAGGCAGAGCAGATCTTCTGTCTTAGCCGTTAGCCATTCGGCCTTACGAGGATAGCGGATTCGGATGGAAATCGAATCCGCTATCTTTATTTAAGATTATAGCTGCATAAGGAGCATAAATTAGTGAATTATAGATAAAAATAGGCT
>JBPPMC010000339.1:0-5017 GCA_051305835.1 Sphingobium sp. | reverse complement strand
TGCCCGAAATGCGCGACGCGCTTCTACGATCTTGGCAAGGATAACCCGGTTGTCTGCATCAATTGCAACAATCCATGGGATCCGGAGCCTGTGCTGAAATCGAAGCAGCCGCTTCCGTACGAGCAAGTCGTGCCCAAGAAAGTCGTCGAGACTGCCGATGGCGAGGTCGAGGCTGTGGACGATGATCTGGACGTCGATCTGGATATCGACGAGGACGACGACTCGCCGGACAATGACGTCGATCTGGGCGGCGACGACGACCTTGGCGTCGAAGCAGCCGGCGATGAAGGCGATGACGACAATTAAGACCTTGCAAAGGGGGGCGCTGCTCGATTAAAGGCAGCGCCTCGCCAGCGAGTCAGCATCTTCCCGATGCGATTTGCCCTGGCGATATGCGGCCGCCACCCAATGCGGCACGGCAAAGATATGGGGCCTTAGCTCAGCTGGGAGAGCGCCTGCATGGCATGCAGGAGGTCAGCGGTTCGATCCCGCTAGGCTCCACCATTCACATCGGCAAATAATTTTGCGCGGCGGCACCGTTGTCGACGCCGGGCGTTCGGTCGTCTGGATCAGTTGATCCATCTAGGGATGCAGCGACTTCAACTTTGGTGGATAAGCCAGAGAAGCGCTGTTATCGGGCGTTCTCCCCTTCGATGAGGTGCTGAAGTTGGAAAGAAATCAGCCGGTCCTTTCAGCGGCCAATGCGGACATTTTCATCGGTGATGGAGAAATGGCCCGGCTGATGCGAGGGCATGATTGGTCGGCGACCGCCCTTGGTGCTCCCGAATATTGGCCAAATAATTTGAAGGCCGCCTTGCGCCTCCTGCTGACGTCGCGGTTCGAAATGTGGCTGGGCTGGGGGCCGGACATCAACTTTTTCTATAACGACGCCTATCGGCCCACGCTGGGGATCAAGCATCCGTGTTCGCTGGGTACGCCCACGCGCGAACTCTGGGCGGAAATCTGGGGCGATATCAAGGGTCGGCTGGAAACCGTTTATAATCGCGGTGAGGCCACCTGGGACCGCGCGCTGCTGCTCCTGCTGGAGCGAAACGGTTACCCGGAAGAGACATATCACACCTTCTCCTACAGTCCGCTGGTCGACGATGATGGCAAGGTCCAGGGCGTATTCTGCGCGGTGTCGGAAGAGACGGACCGCGTCATCAGTGAGCGGCGCCTGGCCTCGTTGCAGGCGCTTGGTTCTGCGCTCGCTACGGTAGATACACGCGAAGCCGTTTTCGCAGCGACGCAATCCGTCCTCGGCGCCAACCCGCACGATCTGCCGTTCAGCCTCACCTATCTGTTCGGCGAAAGGGGTGACGCTGATCTGGTCGGAGCCACCGGCATAAAGCCCGGCCACCCTCTCGCGCCCCAACATCTTTCTGCCGGCCACGGGATCTGGAATCTGCAGGGATTGGACGGAGCGGGGACGACCATCCCGACCGCCGATAGCGGTGCCGAGCCATTGCCCACCGGCGCGTGGGACCGTCCCGCCGCTGCCGCCGCCATTCTCCCCATAGTCGGGCAGGGCGGCGAACGCCCACTGGGCGCGCTGATCGTCGGTCTCAACCCCTACCGCCCCGAGGACAGCGATTACCTCCCGTTCCTCCGGCTCCTCGTCGGCCAGATCGCCTCCGCACTCGCCAGCGCCGACGCCGTCGAGGCCGAACGCGCCCGGGCCGCAGCGCTCGCCGAGGCCGTGGCATTGCGGCAGGAAGCGGCAGAAACGCTGCGTCGCGCCAACGAGCAACTCGCGTCCGAAGTAGAGCTTCGCACGCAGGAGCGGGACCACATACGGGAATTGTTTCAGCAAGCGCCCAGCTTCATGTGCATCCTTTCTGGCAAGGACCATGTCTTTGACCTGGTGAACGACGCCTATCTTCAACTTGTGGGGCAGCGTAGCCTGATTGGTCTCACCGTCCGCGAGGCACTGCCCGAAATGGGTGGCCAGGGCTTTTTCGAACTGCTCGATACCGTCTACACTACGGGCGAGGCATTTGTGGGCCGGAACATGCCAGTCGCAGTCGAACGCATGTCGGAGGAAACGCTCGAACAGCGATTCGTCAATCTGGTGTATCAGCCGATTATCGAAGCGGACGGCTCGGTCTCCGGGATCTTCGTTGACGGTCATGACGTCACGCATCAGAAACGGGCGGAGGATCAGCTTCATCAATTGAACGAGACGCTGGAGCAGCGCGTGGTGGAGCGGACCGACGCGCTCTCGGAAGCCATGGCGCGTCTGCAACAGGAAGTGGCGGAGCGCGCCCAGGTCGAGGCGGCGCTGCGTCAGGCACAGAAGATCGAGGCGCTTGGCAAGCTGACGGGCGGCGTCGCGCATGACTTCAACAATCTGCTGCAAGTGATCAGCGGTAATCTCCAGCTTCTATCAAGAGACGTGGCAGGCAACGCCCGGGCGGAAACGCGCGTGCAGAATGCGCTCGCCGGTGTGTCCCGCGGTGCAAAGCTCGCCTCGCAATTGCTGGCGTTCGGTCGGCGTCAACCGCTCGAACCCAAAGTGCTGAACCTCGGCAAGCTGCTCCACAATATGGACGACTTGCTGCGGCGTGTGCGGGGTGACGATATCGAGATCGAGACCATCATCGGCGGGGGGTTGTGGAACACGCTCGTCGATCCGGGCCAGATCGAGAACGCTATCCTCAATCTCGCCATCAATGCGCGCGATGCGATGGAAGGGGGCGGGCGACTCACTATCGAGGCAGGCAATGCGTCGCTGGATGACCGCTACGCCAGGCAGCATCAGGATGTGAAGGCGGGGCAATATATCCTGATCGCCGTGACTGACACCGGCACCGGCATCCCCGCAGACATCATCGATCAGGTGTTCGAGCCTTTTTTCAGCACCAAGGCGGAAGGAAAAGGCACCGGTCTTGGCCTCTCGATGGTGCATGGGCTGGTCAAACAGTCGGGTGGCCACATCAAGATCTACAGCGAACCGGGCGAGGGAACTACGAT
Organism: Sphingobium sp.; assembly: GCA_051305835.1. GTDB lineage: Bacteria > Pseudomonadota > Alphaproteobacteria > Sphingomonadales > Sphingomonadaceae > Sphingobium. The sequence continues at coordinate 2,044 of JBPPMC010000339.1, read as the reverse complement.
CAAGCTCTACCTGCCGCGCGCCATCGCACCGGAGGATGTCCTGATCGACATCAGCGATGCACCCGTGCGTGGCGGCGACGAGACCATATTGGTGGTCGAGGATGATGACGACGTGCGCGAGACTTCGGTCGGGCTGCTGTCGGAACTGGGCTATCGCGTCCTCAAGGCGCGGGACGCACAGAGTGCGCTGGGCGTGATCGAGAGCGGCATCCCCATCGACATGCTGTTCACCGATGTCGTGATGCCCGGAACCCTGCGCAGTCCGGAACTGGCCCGACTGGCCAAGCAGCGGCTGCCGCATATCGCGGTGCTGTTCACCTCCGGCTACACGGAGAATGCGATTGTCCATCATGGTCGGCTCGACGCGGGCGTGGAATTGCTATCCAAACCCTATACGCGCGAAGCGCTGGCGCGGAAAATCCGTCAGGTGCTGGGGAACGAAGCGCAACACCGGCTTCTTGCCGAGCAGCAGAAAGCAACGCCCGACATCGCGCCTTCGAAGGTTGCGACGCCAGTGCCGATCCAACGAAAACATACTATCGTGCTGGTCGAGGATGACGACCTGATCCGCGCCAATACGCAGGAGATCCTGCGCGAACTTGGACATTCGGTGATCGACGCGCGTGATGGGGAGGCGGCATTGCAGGCGCTGAATGACAACAGCGCCGATATTCTGATTACGGATATCGGCCTCCCAGGCATTTCTGGCACAGAACTGGCGCGCCAGACGCGGGAACGCTGGCCAGACATCGCGGTAATCTTCGCAACTGGCGATGAGTCGGCTTCATCGCTGTCGGGCCTGGACGACGCAATCGGCCTGGGTAAACCCTATACGCCACGCATGCTTGCGGATGCCATCGAGAGCGCGACCAAGGCCGAAGCCAGGCGAGCTTGAGCGCCGATGTCCGGTTGGCGCACCGTTCGCACGGCTTTTACAGGGTGGCCCGCTTGGGAAGCACTGCGACAGTCGAATCGAACGCATCCTTGACCGGACGGTCGGCCTTGATCAGCCCTGCTGCCTTGAAGCGATCGGCAATGACCTGCTCATGCTCAACGACTTTCTGGTCGATGGGGACGGATAGCCGGATGTTTCGGTCCAGGCTGGCGCGGGCGATGTCGAGCGGCAGGCCGGTCTCCTTCGCAAGCACTTTTGCATAAATTTCCGGGTTCGCACGTGCCCACGCCAATGCCCTGGCCTCGCGCTGCATGAAATCGCGCATCAGCGCCTTCTTGGGTTCAATGGAGGGCGCATGCGCAACGTCGAAGCTGACCGGAAGGCCGAAGTCCTTGGCGTCGACGATGACGCGCGCGCCTTCCTTGATCGCGACCGTCACGAAGGGCGTCCAGATTGCCCATGCGTCCACCGCACCGCTGTCGAAAGCGGCCTTGGCGTCGCCGGGCGGCAGGAATGTCATGGTGATCCTGTCGGCGGGGATCCCGGCGCGCTCCAGAGCCTGCAGGAGAATATGATGCCCAATCGATCCTCGGGTAGTCGCGACGCGCTTGCCTATCAGGTCGCGAACCGTCTTTGCCGGGGACGCAGGCGGCACGATGACGGCCAGCGCTTCGGCCGGGCTGCCCGCCGTATCCAGCGCGCCGACTGCCTTGATCGGGCTGCCGCTTTCATAGGCGAAGATGAACGGCGCATCCCCCGCAAGGCCGATGTCGGCGGCTCCGCTGCCCACGGCCTCCAGCAGCGATTGCGCCGCCGGAAACTCCGACCATTCGACCGTGTAAGGCACATCCTTCAGCACCCCGGCGGCGACCATCACGGCCTTGGTCGAAGCCTTCTGATTGGCGACGCGCAGTACGTTGGGCTGATCCCCGGCGCGCAGGGCGTAAGCAGCGCCCAGCACGATCAGGGCCACGAGGATCAGCCCAACTACCAGCGGTTTACGCGAAGATGCGGTCGTCATGTCAGCTTGCGAGGGCTACGCTGACACGCAATCGGTCTTCCACGCGCTGGCGGACGAGCGGGAGCAGTTCACGGCCATAATCAATGGCATCCTGTAGCGGATCGAACCCGCGGATCAGGAAGTGGTCG
>JBPPMC010000330.1:0-9341 GCA_051305835.1 Sphingobium sp. | reverse complement strand
GTTGGCTTTCACCGGAAAATTATAGGGCCGCCACGTCCACGCCTGGTCATTATGTTCCGGGCTGTCGACGATGATCGAGGGATCGGCCAGCGCCGGCTCGCCCATCCAGATCCAGATCAGATGATCCTTCTCCACCACCGGATAATGGCGGACATGGGCGGCGGCGGGAATACGCGCCTGGTTGGGGATGCGGGTGCAGGTACCCTTCCCGTCGAATTCGACGCCATGATAGCAGCAGCGGATGACGTCGCCATCGACGTGCCCGGCGGACAGCGGCATTGCGCGATGGCTGCACCGATCCTCCAGCGCGGCGATCTCGCCGCTTTCGGTTCGGAACAGCACGACCGCCTTGTTGAGATATTTGCGCCCCAGCGTCTTGCCCGGTTCGACATCGGCGGCGAAGGCGGCCACATACCATGCGTTGTAAATGAACATACTGCTCTCCATAGTCGACCGGCGGCTCACTGCTCCGGTGCGACCCTATCGTTGGGTTTGATTATGAATACGCGATGCGCCAGCGCCAATCGCAATCCCATAACGCCATAAGAAAAGCGGGAAACCACAAGGATAAAAGCGGGATCAGCGCAGATACAGCCCGCCGTTCATGTCGAGCGTCGCACCAACGAAAAACCCTCCCCGGTCCGATGCCAGCAATGCAGTCGCCGCGGCAATTTCACCTACGGCCATGAAACGTCCTACCGGCACTTCGCCTTCGACCCGCGCAATCTGTTCTTCCGACAGTCGCGCCTTCGCGGTGTCGATCGGTCCCGGCGCTATGGCGTTCACGGTCACGCCGGTTCCGGCCAGATAGCGCGCGAAATATTTCGTCAGCATGATAGCCCCGGCCTTCGACGCGGCATAATGGGGCGACGCCACCGTCCCACCATTCTGCCCGGCAAGCGAGGTGATATTGACGATCCGGCCATAGCCATGTTCGCGCATATGTTCGGAGAAAATCTGGCAGCTCAGGAACACGCTGCGCATGTTAATCTGAACGATCGCGTCGAATTCTTCCGGGCTGATGTCTTGCGTTGGCGTCCGTTTGGCGAAGCCAGCATTGTTGACGACAATATCGACCTTGCCCCACAAGCCAGCGATCTTGTCTCGCGCGCCAAGGAAATGATCCTTCTCGCGCACGTCCAGCACCAGGGCGATTGCCGTCTCCCCGGACGGATCGAGCGAAGCCGCCACCGCCTGCGCGACATCAAGATCGACGTCGCTCACCGCCACGTACCCACCCCCGGCATGAATTTCGCGCGCCACCGCCTCGCCCACGCCGCGACCCCCGCCCGTCACCAGCGCGGTGCGCCCGTCAAAGGAGAAGCTCCCATTGGCGGGCAACGTGAATTGATCGCTCATATTATCGTCCTGCAATAAATAGCGGGGAGGATCGCCGCTCCCCGCCCAAGGGATCAGCGGCGGATCGACAGCGTCAGGCCATAGGTCCGCGGCGTATTGGTAAAGATTTTCCAATAGGTGGTGCCATTGCCCGGCACCGCCAGGAAAGCGGTGATGTCATCCGCATTCACGATCTGGTAGTTATTGGTCAGGTTCTTGCCCCACAGGCCGATCTGGAAACGGCCATCTGCTGTCTCATAGTTCAGACGCGCATTGAGCGTACGCCCGCGCGTATCTTCGTGCAGGTTGTCGTACAGCCGCAGCGTATTGGCATCGTCAGTCGAAATGCGGGTGGAGAAGTTGAAATCCGCCTGCGGCGTCAGCGTTGCGCCGTTCGCCAGATGCCCGGTATAGGCCGCCCCCACGGTGAAGCTGTCGCGCGGCGCGAACTTGGCAGGATTGCCCGAATAATCGAGGTTCACCAGTGGATCGCGCAGGTCGGTATATTTGCCCACCAGATGCGTATAATTGGCGGTCAGGCGCAAATCCTCCACCGGCCGGATCACAGATTCGACCTCCAGCCCCTTCATTTTGAGCGTACCGTTATAGGTGTGCGCAATGCCACCCGCGCCGGAGAAATTCTGAAGATTCTTGGTCGTCTGCTGAAACAGCGCGATGTTCAGGTCGAGCTTGTTATTGAACAGGCGCGACTTGGCGCCGATCTCGTAATTCTCGGCCTTTTCCGGCTCCAGCGGAATGGTGGGATTGCGATAGGCATTGTCGACGAACCCTCCCGACTTGAAGCCCTTGGCATAGGTCGCATACATGTTGACCTTGTCCATCGGCTCGAATTTGATCGTGAAGCGCGGGGTGAAGGCGTCCCAAGTCTTGCCCCCCGACGCGAATACTTCGCCGGGGAAACCAAAACCGGGGATCGCGCCCGCGTCGGTGGTCGAGAAGGCGTGATAGTCGATCTTCTTGCGGTCTGACGTATAACGGCCACCGGCTACGACGGCCAACTTGTCGGTAATCTCGAACGTGGCTTCGCCGAACACGGCGAGGCTGCGGACATTCCCGTCCTGCACGCGGGTGATGTTGGTCACGTCCGGGTTGCGTGGCACGGTCGCATTCACAGCGGAACCTGGCAGCGGGCTGTAGAAAAAGATGTTCGTGGTCGAAACATCCGCCGACAGAAAATAGGCGCCGACGACATAAGAAAGGCGGCCAGGCGCCGACGCGAACCGCACTTCCTGTGTGAAGCTGCGATTTTTCACCACTTGGCGGCGGTCGAATACCGGAACCTCCGTGCCCACCGGCACGTCGTCGTTGATCGCGCGACTGTCGTTCAGGCGATAGCCTGTGATTGAAGTCAGCGTGCCACCCAGCAGGTCCAGGTCGCCGCGGAGATAGCCACCGCGCAATCGCTGGCGATAGGGTGACGACACGAAATCATTGTTGGTCCATTTGTCGTCGCTATAATCGCCGAATGTGTCGGGGATCACCTGGTTGCCGCCGATCCCAAGCTGGATCGCGCCGCCATTGCCCTTGGTATAGCTGTAATCGCCCGATAGGACGATCTTGAGCGTATCGGTCGGCTCGAAAAGCAATTTGCCGCGGGCCGAATAGCTGTCGGACTTGCCATAGCTGCCCGCTTGGTTCGGCGTATCGATCAAGCCGTCACTATGTTCGGTGCTGAACGCAAAGCGGCCCGCGACCTTGTCGTCGACCAGCGTGCCGTTCAGCATGCCCTCGGTTCGTACATAGCCGCCATTGCCGCCGGTGATCTGGGCGTAATAATCATCCTTGAATTCGGGATTGTTGGTGATGACGGCGATCGCGCCGCCCACCACGTTGCGCCCGAACAATGTGCCTTGCGGCCCGCGCAGCACTTCGACGCGATTGGTATCGTAGAAGTTCGCGTTCAAATCGTTGTTGAACACATAATAGACGTCGTCCATGAAATAGGCGACCGGCGTGTCCAGCGTGGCGGTGCGGAATGTCGATACGTTACCGCGGATTGCGACGATCGACAGCGACTTGTCGGCGGTGTTGACAGTAATGCCAGGCATCTGCTGCGTCAGTGCTGCGGGACTGTACACCTGCGCCTCACGCAGCAATTCGCCGCCGAAAGCCGCGATCGAAAAAGGCACTTCGCGCACCGTGGATTCACGGCGTTCGGCAGTGACGACAATATCTTCCGGGAATACAGCATTTTGCGGCGCAGCCTCCTGCGGCGCTGGCTGATCGGCCTGCGCAAAGGCTGGCGTGGCCGCCATCACGGCGACGATCGCACTCAATGCAGTGGATGCTCTAAAGCTGAAAGGCATGATCCGGACTCTCCCATAACGACACGGCTTGATACCGCCTGAAGAGCGTGAAGCAGCAAAAATGGAAGGGGCGCAATAGTATCGTCCCGGTTTTCGAATGGTCCGACCACATTCCGATTGGGGCGGGCGAGCGCCAGCCTCTAGCTAGGGAACAAGGGAATGGCGCTGGCTTCGATTCAAGCCGCGCTGGAAACAAGAAGCAAGGAAGAGGCTGAAAAACTCATGCAGTCCACGGATAGCGCCGACATGACCAGGGTAGGGCCGGGCACAGTCATGGGCACGATGATGCGCCAATATTGGATGCCCGCCTGCCTGTCGTCTGAGGTGAAGGCCGATGGCGATCCGGTCCGTTTGATGATCCTGTGCGAAAAGCTCATCGCCTTTCGCGACAGCAGCGGCCGGGTGGGCATCATGGACCATCGCTGCCCTCATCGTTGCGCGTCGCTCTTCATCGGGCGCAACGAGGAAAACGGCATTCGTTGCGTCTATCATGGTTGGAAATTCGATGTTGATGGCAAGTGCATCGACATGCCGTCCGTCCCCGCCCGCATGGATTTCAAGGAAAAGGTCCACGCCAAGGCGTATAAGACGCATGAGGTCAACGGCCTGATCTGGGTTTACATGGGCGAGAATCAGTCCGCACCGCCGCCGCTGCCGGAAATCGAAGCGACGATGCACCCGAACGCGGAAATCTGGTGCCTGCAACGCGACTGCAACTGGCTTCAGGCGCTGGAAGGCGACATCGACACCAGCCATGTCGGCTTCCTCCATGTTGGGTCGATCGAGGCTGACGATCTGGACGAAGATCATCCGATGCGTCCGACTGTTCTAAATCGCGCGCCCGATTATGAAGTGGCGCAGGCCGATTGGGGCGTCATGTATGGCGGCTATCGCCCGAACGACGATGGCCAGATGAGCTGGCGCGTTGCCCACTACATGTTCCCCTTCTGGACGCAGACGCCCAATAACCGCTTCCACACTCGTGCAATTGCTCGCGCCTGGGTGCCGATGGACGACGAACATTCGATGCTGTTCGACATCACCTGCGGCGTGGACGCGGGCAATCCGGCCTATACCTCGACGCTAAAGGACGGCACGCCGCTGTTCGCGCCGCTCGAATATGCGCCGACCACCACGGACTGGTATGGCCGCTGGCGCTCGCCCGACAGTCAGGCGAACGACTGGGCGATCGATCGCGATTCTCAACGTAACGGCACTCAGTTCACTGGCATCCCCAACATTACGATGCAGGATCAGGCCGTTACCGAAAGCATGGGGCCGATCACCGACCACAGCTTCGAAAATCTGGCTCCGACCGACCAGATGATTGCCCGCGTCCGTCGCCGCGTGCTGCTCGCCGCCCGTGCCCTGTCCAACAAGGGCACGCTGCCGCCGGGAATTGAAGACCCCAGCATCTTCTATCGGGCGCGCGCAGGGTCATTCTTGCACGATCCCAGCGACACGCTCGCCAATGCCTATGAATCGGCACTGGCCAAGGCGGTGCGCTGGCCCGACAAGGTCGAAGCGGCAGAGTGATACACGAACAAGGGCCGGGGCGATCCATGCCCCGGTTCCTCAAACAAGGAATATAGAGGTGACGAAACGCATTGCGGCTTGTCCGGCTCGCCGATCCATGGCGCCCCGGCCCTGCCAACAAACGCATCGCACCGGGCGGAGAGGCTGATGCGTGCAAGACTGAAGAATATTCGCTGGGAAGCCGAAGGCATCAACAGCTACATCCTAGAACCCGTCGACGGCGGTCTGATGCCTGCCTTCGACCCGGGCGCCCATGTCGACGTCCAGCTTTCGCCGGGCCTCGCCCGCAGCTATTCACTGGTGAATGACCCCGCGATCCGCGGCTATTATGAAATCGCCGTCCATCACGCGATCGATGGTCGGGGCGGCTCACGGCACATCCATGAAAAATGGCAGGTCGGCCAGATTCTCGACATTTCCGAACCGAAGAATAATTTCCCGATGGTGGAAGATGCCAGCCATACGGTGATGATCGGCGGCGGGATTGGCATCACGCCGATGCTGCCGATGATCGCGCGCCTCGAAAAGCTGGGCAAAAGCTGGGAATTGCACTATGTCGCCGCCTCCCCGGAACGCGCCGCCTATGTCGAGCGCCTGTCCGATTACGACCAGGTCGAAATTGCCTATGACGGCATCCCTGGCGGCCGCCGCCTGGATCTCAAGGCCATCTGCGCGGCTGCACCGGCCGACGCGCATCTTTATTGTTGCGGCCCCGGCGGGATGCTCGACGCCTTCGTCGCCATCAATGGCGACCGGCCCAAGGGCCATGCCCATATCGAATATTTTTCGGCCGAAACCGAAATGGCGACCGAGGGGGGCTATACACTGGAACTCGCCAAGAGCGGCAAGACCATTGCGGTCGAGGAAGGCGAGACGATGCTCGACGCACTGCTGAGCGCCGGGGTCAATGTCGGCTTCGCCTGCTCTGAAGGCATTTGCGGCACGTGCGAAGTCAAGGTGCTGGACGGTATTCCCGACCATCGCGATCATTTTCTAAGCGAGGATGACAAGGCCGCCAATAAATCGATCATGGTTTGCTGTTCGGGATCGAAAACGGCAAACCTCGTTCTCGACATCTGACGACAATATTCCGGTTTTATAATAATACGTCCACAAATGAATGTAGCGGCTGCAAAACGGCCCATGCTCAAGGAGATGATCTTGGCGGTCGCCACGATAGAAGGCAGCAGCAGCAGTCCGGCGGGACCAGGGGGCATGTTAGACGACATACCCCTGTCGTCTTTCCAAGTCTGGTCGGTGCTGATGATCGCTGCGACCGTTATTCTCGACGGCCTCGACAATCAGATGCTCGGCCTCGCCGCGCCGTCGCTGCTCAAGGAATGGGGCATCGGCCGCGAGGCGCTCGGCTCGGTGTTTGCGCTCGGTTTCGTCGGCATGGCGATCGGCACGCTGACATCTGGCTGGGTCGGCGACCGCTTCGGGCGCCGCGGTGCGCTCATCATCGGCGTCGCCATCTTCGGGGTCGCTACTCTGCTCACCGGCTTTTCCAATGCCCTGTGGCAAGTCGCCGCGCTTAAAACTCTGGCAGGCGTGGGCCTGGGCGGCGTTCCTGGCACCGCAAGCGCCATGATCGCGGAGTTCACCCCCGTCCGCTGGCGCAGCGTCGCCGTCACCTTCGGCGTCGTCTGCGTCTCGATCGGCGGCATATTGGGTGGGATCGCAGCCGCGCTGATCCTGCCGGGGCTTGGCTGGCGATGGCTTTTCTATATCGGCGGCGTGGTGACGATGATCTTCGTCACCTGGCTCTGGTTCGTCCTGCCGGAATCCCCCCGCTACCTTGCCGAACGGCCCGACCGCGCCGCCGAACTTGACCGCATCCTGCGCCGCATCGGCCATCCCGATCCGGCGTCTGCCGCTCATGTCCCGCTCGCCGCTGGCGAAGCGCCCCGCTACGAACCGATACGCAACCTGTTCAGCGCGGCGCTGCTTCGTGACACCCTGGCGCTGGCCGTAGCTATGTTTTCCGGCATGTTCATGATCTACCTCATGTTCAATTGGGCGCCGACCATGCTGACCAGCGCTGGCTTCGGCCTCCAGACTGCCAGCCTTGGTCTCACCAGCTTCAACATCGGCGGCACTATTGGTGCGATGATCGCTTCGCTGGCTATCATCCGCTTCGGGTCGCGCCCGGTGCTGATCCTGATGGCGGTGGTCGGCGCAGCCGTCTGCGCCACCCTTGCCCTGCTTCCCATCAGCGGCGCACGCAACGAAGGCGCAGTCCTTGCCTGCCTCGGTGCGCTCGGCCTTTTCGCCAGCGCGGCGCAATCGGCCATGTTTGCGGTCGGCGCACACGCCTTTCCTACCGGCCTGCGCGCCCGTGGCCTCGGCTTGATGGGGGCGGCGGGCCGCGTCGGCGCGATCGTCAGCGCCGTGGCAGGCGCGATCCTCATCGACTGGGGCAATCTCGGTTTCTTCGGCGCGCTTGCCGTCTTGATGCTGGTCAACGCTTTGGGTTTCATCGCCGTGCGGGGCCATGTGCCTGCGCTGGGCCGTAAGGACGCGCATTAATGAGCGACAGCTTCGACTATATCGTGATCGGCTCCGGTTCGGCGGGCAGTTTGATGGCCAATCGCCTGTCCGCCAACCCGACCAACCGCGTCGCGCTGATAGAGGCGGGTCCGTCCGACAAGAAATGGCCGGTCAACCTCAAGACGGCGATGCCGGTCGGCAATATCTTCCTGCTGCCGCACGCAAAATATAACTGGAAACAGGCGCTCACCGGCAACGCCGCCGTCAACAATCGGACGATCAACTTCCCGCGCGGCAAGCTGTTCGGCGGATGCAGCGCCATCAACGGCGGCGTCTATATTCGCGGGCAGAAAGCCGATTATGACGGTTGGGCCAAAGCGGGCAATGATGGCTGGGCCTATGACGATGTCCTACCAGCCTTCAAGTCCGTCGAAAATTACGCCGGCCCCGATACGCCATGGCACGGCAAAGGTGGCGAACTGGACGTGCAAAAGCCCAAAAGCTGGAACCCGATTTCCGCCGCCATCGTAGAGGCGGCGACGCAGGCGGGTCATCGTCACAATGATGATTTTGCGGGCGAGCGACAGGACGGCTTTGGCCGGTATGACCTGAACCAGCGCAACGGCACCCGCCTGTCGAGCGCCCGCGCTTTCCTGCACCCAGCGCTGAATCGTGCCAACCTGACCATCATGGCGGAAACCATGGTCCGCCGCATCCTGTTCGATCGGGGCCGCGCGGTGGGGCTGGAAATTGAGTCGGATGGCGCGCGCAGCACCATCGACGCCCGGCGGGAGATCATCCTGTGTGCGGGTGCGACCAATTCGCCGCAACTGCTGATGCTGTCAGGCATTGGGCCGCAGGATCATTTGCGCGACATGGGCATAGATGTCGTCCACCATCTGCCCGGCGTCGGGGCGCATTTGCAGGATCATCCCACCGTCCATGTGGCCATGGAAAATCCGACGGCGGAATCCTATGCGGTCTCGGCCAAGGTGCTGCCCCGCATCCTAGCCAGCCCGTTCAAATATCTTGCCAAACGCGAAGGAATGCTGGCGTCCAACGTGGCGGAAGCCGGTGGTTTCCTCTGCACGGACAGGACTGGTCGCCCGGATATCCAGATCACCTTCCTAGCCGGACTGAAACTCGACGCGCGCTCGGTCCCCCGTCGTCACGGCTATATGGGGCTGATCCAGTTACTGCGCCCCAGGAGCACCGGGTCCGTCCGTCTGGCCAGCAACCGGCCGGAGGACAAGCCGGTCATCGACCCCAATTTCTTCGCCGATCCCTATGACATGCAGACGCTGATCGCCGGGTTTCGCGCGTGCCGCCGTATCTTCGCCCAGCCCGCGCTCGCCGCCATGACTGGCGCGGAGATCGAACCCGGCATCCAGCACCAAAGCGACGCGGAGATCGACGCCGCCCTGCGCAAGATCGTGAACACCGCCTATCATCCCACCGGCACCTGCAAGATGGGGCCACACAGCGATCCAATGGCGGTGGTCGATGGCCGCCTGCGCGTGCGCGGTGTATCGGGCCTGCGTGTCGTCGATGCCTCAGTCATGCCGGACATTATAAGCGGCAACACATCGGCCCCCACGATGATGATCGCCGAACGCGCCGCGCGCTTCATTCTGGAAGACGCCCCTACAT
>JBPPMC010000307.1:0-5462 GCA_051305835.1 Sphingobium sp. | reverse complement strand
ACCCGTTCAACGCCTTCCGCTCGCTCCTCGGAATTGCGGGCGAGGTGAAAGCTCGACCTACGCCGAGCTATATTCCGGTGGCTGGGCGCACCCCACATGTAGTGGGTGTCTGCGTTAACCGGATAGGCACGGAAACAAGCTTCGAACGTAGCTACCCTGTAGCGGCTTAATCGGATCGGCAACGTGTCGCCCACGCGTAGCCCAAAGAGGTTTGCAGGAAGGATCGTAAAGATGGCCTGACAGTCGAACGGCGTTTGGAAAGCCCGGCACTAACAATGGAACTTCGATTCCGGGTTGATTATGAGGCTCCTGACGCGCGGATGTCCATCTTGGCCGTGAGTAACCCCACGAGACCGTATACGTTGGCGCAGACTTGTCAGAACACCGTAAAATCCTGCTTGCAAACAGGGCGGGCCATACGTTGTTAGTGCATTGTGACTTCCGCCGCAATTGTCGGCTGGAGGTGGAGCGAAGCGGAACCGGAAGGCGGCAATTGCGGTATCGCCGCTTCCGGAGCCGGCGGCCGGTAACCGAGACTGCTGTGCGGTCGGATGGTGTTGTACAACACGACAACGGTAATTACCCACCCCCTTGCCAAACCAGGCGGTCTGTGATTCATCCTGTCCATGAATCGCGAGGAACTCGAAGGGCTTACGAAGCCTGAGTTGATTGATCTGGTGCTGGGGATGCAGCGCCCGGACAAGACGTCGCGCACCTCTTCGAAGCCGCCATCGACGGACAGGAAGGCGAAGCGGGAAGGTTCGCGGCCCGGCGGAGCCAAGCCCGGCCATAAGGGGCACGCCCGCGTTCTGGCCGCAGCGCCCGATGCGCACGAAGACCATCGTCCGGCGCATTGTCACCACTGCGGCCTGCCGTTTGCCGAGGATGCGTCCGGCGCGGTGATAGGGGAATATGACGAGATCGACCTGCCCGAGGTCAAGCCTGTGGTCAGGCGCCACCGGCGGATGAAATGCCGCTGCGCGACATGCGGCAAGACGACGGCAGCGCCCTTGCCGGCAGCGGCGCAAGGCACGCCGTTCGGGCACAGGATCCATGCGCTGGCGCTTTATCTCAAATCGAACCAACTCTTTTCCTATGAACTGCTGCAAGGCGTCTTCGCCGATCTGTTCGGCCTGCAGCTCAGCCAGGGCGCGCTGATGAACATGTTCAAACGCACCGCGCCGGTCTTTGCCGCCGGACGCGACGATGCCCTGGCGGCCTTGCGCGGCGCCGAAGTCGTCGCCTGCGACGAGACGGGCATGCGGATCGAGGGATGCAATGCGTATCAGCGGGTGTTCTGTTCGAGCAAGGCCGTCGTCCATACCGCCGAGTTCAGCCGCGCCGCCCAGGTTGTGCACGGCACGATGGCCGGACATAAACCCGAAGCATGGATATCGGATCGCTATTCTGCCCAGCAAGGGCATGGCCAGCGTCACCAGACGTGCCTTGCTCATCTCGATCGCAAGGCGCGCTTCGCCGCCGAGAATGGCAGCGATTTGATCGGGATGCGGGTCCAGTTCTGGTTTGATCGCGCCTTCAGGCTTGCCCGCGACATCGCCGCGCTCGCCGCCGCCAAGGTGAAAAACCGAAGGCGCGCGCTGATGCGCGACCTCGATGCCATCCTCGCCAGCACCACCGATTGCCAGCTGGCGCGCGAACTGCTCGGGCAAATCCGCCGCGCGCGCGACCAGATACTCACCTTCTGCGATTTCGCGGGCAAGGTCGAGGCCACCAACAATGTCAGCGAGCGTGCGCTCAGACCCAGCGTTATCCAGAGAAAGGTCACCAACGGTTATCGCGCTAAATGGGCCGCCGATGCCGAAGCCGCCTTGCGCACCACCATCGACACCGCGCGCCTCGCAGGATGCACTCCATTCCATGCCATCCTGGGCGCCGTCACCGCCTGATAGCTGGTAGGGAGTGGGTAATTACCGACAACGGAACGCCCACAGGACCGTTGTTCGCGAGATTGTCTACCAGTGGCATCCATGGGCTGGCCGGCATGTTCACGTTCATGGGACGGTCGAGCGAGCAAGTTCGGACATTTACCGCTGCAGTATGGGCGGCTCGATCTCGGAGCGCTGTCTTGAGGTTCCGGCGTGGATGTTCGATCGTGGGGTTTGCGCCCTGGCGCGGACCGAGTTTTCTCCCCATGTCGATGTTGGTGCGCTAGCTTACCTGTTGAAGTTGCTGCGGGCGGCGAGGCCTATTTCGGCTCCGCAGCTTTCGGGCGCAGCATCGGGCTCTCACGACTCACATCGGGGAGGCTTCCATGCCGCGCAAGCCCATGACATTTCAGTTCGATCTGTTTTACAGCCCTCGCGATTCCGGGGTCGCGCAGACGCCGCAGTGGCTGACTCTGCCAGCACCAACGCGCCAGAAGTTGATGCCCCTGATCGTGCGTCTACTGCTCGACCACGCCACCGGCGCCCCCTGCGCGGCACGGGAGGAGAAGAGCGATGATCTGTGAGAAGATCGGTCCCCAGCATCTTGAGCGCAAGGCGATCCTGTATGCCTATGGTAAAACCCACGTTGTAGCTGGATATGATGGCGCCGCCCTGCGGACGAGGAGTCGTCGCAAGGCCCGGGATGAGTGGTTGGCGCTGATTCCCGGCTCGCATGAAGGTTATATCAGCTGGGAGCGCTCGGAGGATAGAAGATCTCGCCGTTGAGCAGCTCGTCGCGCAGCGACCCGTTGAAGCTCTCATTGTAGCCATTCTCCCAAGGTGATCCCGGCGCGATGTAGAGCGTCTTCACGCCGATCTTGCCGAGCCACTTCTGGACGGCCGTAGCGATAAATTCAGGACCATTAGCGGACCTGATGTGTGCCGGAGGCCCGCGCATGACGAACAACTCGGCCAACGCGGCCAGCACGTCCTCGTGACGTAGCTTCCTGGCGACGATGAGCGCCAGGCATTCCCGGCTGGCCCCATCGATAATGGTCAGGATCCGGAACTTGCGCCCGTCGTGAGTGCGGCCCTGAACGAAGTCATAGGCCCACACATGGCCCGGATATTCCGGCCGGAGCCTGATACAGGAGCCATCGTTGAGCCACAGCCGCCCGCGCTTCGGCTGCCGCTGCGGCACCTTGAGCCCCTCGCGTCGCCAGATCCGCTCGACCCGCTTGCGGTTCACTGTCCACCCCGCGTCGCGCAGCAGGGCGGTGACACGTCGATAGCCATAGCGACCATATTGCTTGGCCAAAGCGATGATGTCCTCGGTCAGCGCCTGCTTGTCGTCCGCCCCGCGCGCTACCTTGCGATGGGTCGACCGATGCTGTCCGAGCACCTGGCAAATCCGTCGTTCGGACACCGGTAGCTCTCGCCACAGCTGGTCGATACAGCGCCGTCGCCGCGCGGGGCTCAGAAGTTTCCCCGGGCGGCCTCCTGGAGAATGAGCTTATCCAGCGTCAGGTTGGATATCGCCCGGCCAAGCCGCAGATTCTCCTTCTCCAGATCCTTCATACGGCGCGCCTGAGAGGCCGAGATCCAGCGCTCCTTATGGCCGACAATGTGGTGCTGCCATGCCGTGCTGCCGCTGATGCTCGAAGCGAACAGCGGCGCGATCGTAAACATCGGCCCGGTCGCAACGCGCGGCATCAACCGGGTCCCCTATGCCGCGGCCAAAGGCGGAGTGTCGGCGCTTACCCAGGCGCTGTCGTTCGACCTCGACGACCGGCCGATCCGGGTCAATTGCGTCGCTCCCGGCGGAGTCAATGTCGAGCGGGTCACGCCGCGCAATCCCAAGCCGCCGACCGAGGCCGACATCAAGGGTTTCGGCGAAGTCGGCGAGCAGACGTTGCGCGACACCTTGATGAAGCGCTTCGCGGCGCCGGAAGAATTGGCCGCCGCGATCTGCTTTTTCGCCTCGCCCGAGGCGTCCTACATCACCGGCCAGACGCTGTACGTGGCAGGCGGCGGGATAGGCTGATCTGAGGGGGCGTCCAAGGCGCCCACCCTCTTCCGTACGGGAGAGGGTTTCACCGCAGGCCTATGCCGCCCGCGCCTTGGGCTTCAAGAACTCGCGGAGCGGAATCGAGGCGTCGCCGAGCTGACCCGGGTCGACCTCGAGCCGACGCTCGACCATCCTCTTGCCGACGCCCATGTCGACCGCGCGATTTGCGGTCAGCACGCCGGCGACGACGTTGCCGTCGAGGAAGAAAGCGGTGAACTGGCTGCTGTCGAGCTCGCCGCGCATCACCACCGGCAGGCTGTCGTCGATCCGGCCGGAGACCTGGATGTTGATGTCATATTGGTCGGACCAGAACCAGCAGGGCTTCAGATAATCGACCTCGCGGCCGATCATCGCCTGCGCCGCGGCCATGCCCTGATCGGCGGCATTCTGATAGGTTTCGAGCCGCACCCGGCCGCCGAAGAAATTGGGCTGGTCGGCGACGTCGCCCGCCGCGAACACCGCCTCATGGCTGGTGCGCCCCTGGCGATCGACGACGATGCCGTTGCCGATCGCTAGCCCGGCGTTGGCGGCAAGCTCGGTCGAGGGCACGATGCCGATCCCGACCACCACCGCGTCGCAATCGATGCGCGTGCCATCGTCGAGCTCGACGGTGCGGACCAGGCCGCCGTCAAGATACAGCCTGGTCACGCCGATGCCGTAACGCGCCTTCACCCCGCGCTTGTCGTGCTCGCGGCCGAGCCAGGCGCCAAAATGCGCACCGAGCGTGCGGATCATCGGCACCGGCGCCGGCTCGATCGCGGTGACCTCACAGCCGCTCTTGCGCGCGCTCGCGGCGACCTCAGCGCCGATCACGCCCATGCCGATGACGACGATACGCGCACCCGGCTTGAGATCTGCCGCGAGCCGGTCGGCGTCATCCTTGGTCCGCAAATGATGGACATTGGCGGCGGTCGCACCATCGAGCGGCAACAAGCGCGCCTTGCCGCCGGTCGCGAGCAGGATGCGATCGGCCGGGATTTCCTTGCCGGAGGCCAGCCGAACCCCTCGGCCGGAAAGCTCCAGTGCTTCGGCGCGCACGCCGAGCTCCAGCTCTATCTTATTGTCTTCATACCATTGCTGGTCGTGGAGGAAGAAATTCTCGGGAAGCTGGTCCCTGTCCCACAGGCATTCCTTGGAGAGCGGCGGCCGCTCATAGGGCAGCCACCGCTCCTCCCCGATCAGGACGATCCGTCCTTCATAGCCGTTGAGCCGGAGCGCTTCGGCGGCGCGTCCCCCTGCAAGGTTGGCGCCGACAATCACAACCGAAGCGATCATAAATTAGCCTCCGTACCCTTCGAACCGAACTTAGACTCAATCCCGGTTTGATTGAACCGGGATTGGCCTAACTTTCCTCTGCTTTTCGTGACGATCGTTATTGCGTGCCTATCCGGTTGACGCATACACCCACTAGGGATAGATTGTGTGCGTGAAGCGGGTAGTGGGTTATGGACGTTCTCGGCCGCACCGATCTGCCCTTCCCGCAATCGCTCCCCGAGTTTCAGCGGCTT
>JBPPMC010000304.1:0-53373 GCA_051305835.1 Sphingobium sp. | reverse complement strand
CGGACATCATATAATCGTTCAGCAATCACGAAGGCGTTGGCAAGGTCTGCCAGTGAGCAGCCTTCCTCTTCTGCCAGTTCGAACGGATGGATCAGGCCTAGCCGATTGATGATCCTGTTAGCGAGTTTCGTAGCGATGATTTCACCACGCAACTGATGCCCGGCAATCGCATCAGCCTCCGCCGTCTGCATTTCTGTCGGGAAAGCCGCCGCCAGTTCCGCGCCCATGCCGGGATCTTCGCCCAGATGCCCATGCTCGATTGCATCCTGAAGCGACAGCTTGGCAGTGGAAAGCAGCACGGCGAGTTCGGGGCGGGTCAGTCCCTTGCCATCCTGCGCCCGGCGCAGCAACTGCTCGTTGCTGGCCAACCCCTCGACTGCGCGGTCCAGACGGCCGCTACTCTCGAACGTCTCGATCAGTCGGACATAACTGGCAAGGCTCGTTGCCCCGCCGCGCTCCGCGATCGAAAGTCCGAGCGCCTGAAGACGGTTATCCTCCAGCACCAATTTTGCGACATCGTCCGTCATCCGCACCAGCAGGGCGTTGCGATCCTCGAACGATAATCGTCCTTCGGCCATTTCCTTGTTCAGCGCGATCTTGATATTCACTTCATTGTCAGAACAATCGACGCCTGCCGAATTGTCGATGAAGTCGGTGTTGATGCGACCGCCGCCCAGCGCGAAGGCGATGCGCCCGGCCTGAGTGATACCAAGGTTTGCGCCTTCGCCCAGCACCTTGACCTTCAATTCCTCGGCATTGACGCGCAACCGGTCATTGGCCGGATCGCCCACGTCGCCATGGCTTTGCGCCGCAGCCTTCACATAGGTGCCGATGCCACCGAACCACAGCAGATCGGCGGGGCTGCGCAGGATGGCGGAGATCAGCGCGGTCGGGTCCATCTGGCTTTCGGCCACGCCCAGCAACGCCTGGACTTCGGGGGTCAGCGTGATGCTCTTCATGGAGCGGGGGAATATGCCGCCGCCTTTGGAGATCAGCGACTTGTCGTAATCGTCCCAGCTGGAGCGGGGCAGGGCGAACATGCGCGCGCGTTCTTCCCAGCTTTTCGCAGGATCAGGATCGGGATCGAAGAAGATGTGGCGATGATCGAACGCCGCGACCAACTTGATCGATTTGCTGAGCAGCATGCCATTGCCGAACACGTCGCCCGACATGTCGCCACAGCCGATGACCTGTACCGGCTCGCTCTGCACATCAGTCCCCATTTCGGCGAAGTGCCGCTGTACCGACAGCCATGCGCCGCGCGCCGTGATGCCCATGGCCTTGTGGTCATATCCGTTGGATCCGCCACTGGCGAAGGCGTCGCCCAGCCAGAATTTGCGATCCAGCGCGATGCCATTGGCGACATCGGAGAATGTCGCGGTGCCCTTGTCCGCCGCGACGACGAAATAGGGGTCGTCGCCGTCATGGATGACGATGCCCGAAGGATGCTTCGCCTTGCCCGCAACCAGATTGTCGGTGACGGACAAAAGCGAACGGATGAAGATGCGATAGCTTTCCGTACCTTCGGCCAGCCATGCATCCCGGTCGGTCGCGGGGTTCGGCAATTGCTTAGGGTAGAAGCCGCCCTTCGCACCGGTTGGCACGATCACGGCGTTCTTCACGCGCTGCGCCTTCATCAGCCCCAGAATTTCGGTGCGGAAATCGTCACGCCGGTCCGACCAGCG
The DNA here is from genome assembly GCA_051305835.1 of Sphingobium sp. Taxonomy (GTDB): domain Bacteria; phylum Pseudomonadota; class Alphaproteobacteria; order Sphingomonadales; family Sphingomonadaceae; genus Sphingobium. The sequence continues at coordinate 51,688 of JBPPMC010000304.1, read as the reverse complement.
CAGGCCGCCGCGCGCCACCGGGCCCGCGCGAAGATGGATACCCTCGACCCGTGGCGAATAGACCCAGATTTCGCGCCAGGGCAGGGGAGCAGGGAGGCCCGGCACCTTCGCGCTATCCAGCTTGAACGCGAGCGCTTCCTTGGCGGCGGGCGCGAAGAAGTTGGTGCGCAACGTTGCCGCGATGACGGCGCGCAGCAGGCGCAGGATACGATCTTCGTCGATGGCGGAGACTTGCTCCAGCCCCGCATCGATGTCCGACCGCGCGGCCTCGGCAAGAGCATCGCGATCGGCTTTGCTCGCCGGGTCGTGCAATGCCGTGAACAGGCGAACGAGCGCACGCGCAATGTCCGCCTCCCGCCGCAGGGTTTCCGCCACAGTTCCCATGCCATAGGTCATGCCGGTCTGCCGCAAATAGCGGTACAGCGCGCGGAACAGCACCACGGCCTGCGGGTCCAGCGCGGCAGTCACGACCAGTTCGTTGAACCTGTCATTCTCGGCCACGCCCTGCAACACCGTTGCGATGGCCGTCTGCACCACATCGGCGCGGTCTAGCACCGGTGTCGCGTCGCCACCCGGCAGTTCCAGGACGAAGCGCTGAATATGCCCCAATGCGCCGCGATCCACGGGCGTGGTCATTTCCTCAATGGCGCGAAAGCCGAAATTCTCGAATGCGGGAACCGCCTCGGAAAGCGCGACAGGCTCGTTGCTATAGAGCTTCAGGCGGACGCGCGCGGCGACGTCATCGTCATTGCGGTACAATCGCACGCTGCGCGCCGTCGCGCCTGACAGGCGATGCAGGTGCAGAATATCGACTGCCGCTTCGGCAGGGCCAGCGCCATTGCGGTAATTCATCGGGAAGCCATTGGCGTAGCGCTGCGCCAGCGCAGCAGCGCGTCCGGCTTCCTCTTCGTCCGCGAGCGATGCTTCCACCGCTGGCAACCAGCCGCGCACCATCCGCTGCAATTCGCGATCCAGAGCCTCGGCATCCGGCACCGTGCCGCCATCGCGCAAATCCAGAGTGATGCGCAGCAGAGCGAGGCCGCCCTCTTCCAGCGCAATCGACCAGCTCAACACCGCCGCCTTGGCTGCGTCGGCAAGCATGTCCTGTATCCCAACACGGCGGGCCGTGGAAAGTTCGTCGCGCGGCAACCAGACGAAGGCATAGAGATGCCGCGCCAGCGCACTTGTGGCGAGCGCCAGCTTCGGGCGGGGCCGGTCCGACAGCGACATGAACGTCAGTGTCAGCCGCTCCAGCGTTTCGCGGTCGAACCCGATCACGATATCGTGCGGCAACATCGTCAATGCATGCGAAAGCGCCTTGCCTGCGTGACCGCGTGGGTCGAAACCGAATTTCTCCATCAACGCCGTCAGGGCCGACCGCAGCACCGGCACCTTGTCCGGAGTGGCCGACAGCCCTGCGCTGGTCCACATGCCGGCGTGGATTGAGAGCGCGGAAATCTCTCGGCCTTCGCGAACCGGCAGGATGATGAGATCGACGAGCACGCTGCGGTGCACGAGCGACGTGCGATTCGACTTGATGATCAGCGGCGCGCGGCGTCCTTCCTCGAACCATGCGAACGCCGCTTCGATCGTGGCGGGCGCGAGCAGTTCCTCGTCCTTCAGTGCGCAAATGCCAAGCTGGGCCGTTGCCTTGCCATCGCGCGTGCGGCGTTCGTAGCCGATCTGCGTCAGGTTGCGCGACAGGAACCAGCGGATCAGCGCCGCGCCTTCTTCTTCCTGCACTGTCTCCGCATCATCGCGCAATGTCTGCTGCATGACGGGCCAGTCGGTCACGGCGGCGCGGACATGCGCCAGCACCTGATCCAGCGCCTGCTCCAGCGCGCGCCGGGCCTTCGCATCGGCCCGGTCAGCCTCGATATAGATCATCGATTCGCGACGTGCGCCCGGCGCGTCGGCGGGCAGTATCTCCGTCAGCGTGCCCTGACCATCGCGGGCTACCGACAGTACGGGATGAATAAGGCGGTGAATGACGAGGTTCGCCTGCGACAGACTATTTGCAATCGAATCAACCAGGAACGGCATATCGTCGTTGATGATCGCGACCCGCATGGTGCGAGCGGTAGGGATCGGCTCATTTGCGTCCGGTCCGGATTCGCCGCCCGAAGTATCTATGGCGATCGCGTGCGTGCCGGGTTTGCGGTTACTCGCGGTCGAGGACAGAAACGCAGCGGCGCTTGCCACCGCGCGATTATCGAACCCTTCTCGCTCGCCCGGCAAAGCGCCTTGCGCCAGCGCGGCGCGCAGCGCCTCCTCAATGGCGGCTGATTTCGGGTGCGCGTTCTGCGTCATTTCCTCACCTCATATGTGGGCCATATGGTCCGGCTATACTGCCCTATATGCCCACCTCGATAGCGAGGCTCAACCCATATTTAGAAAGAATGTTTCGATCATTTGAAACGAAATAACAAACGTTCTGCCTTAGTCTGCTGCCTGCAAGATCACCTGGCCGGCGAGTTTGCTGTCACGGGGAAGCGCCGCCACGATGGACAAGCTGCCATCCGCCTCGCGCCGGCCCACCAAAATGGCGAACCCATCTTCGTCGGTAGCGATGGTGCTGGTCTCCATCGCGGCTAAGCCTTTCAGTTTGCTCCGCGCCGTGGTTTTGCGCGCGACTGGATCAGGCCGATCCGTACGCCGCGCAGCACGCTCATCACGGACCAGACCTTTTAATCCGCCTGCATATTGCTCCAGATATTCCCACAGCGTTCCCGGCTCCAAGTTCCGGGTGCGCGCATGCTCCAGAGCGGCCGCATATTCGGTTACGCGGGTTTTGTCGTAGTCGGCACCGAAGATCAGCTTGATCACGGCTGTCATGGGGCTGCGAAGCTGCACCTTGATGCCGGCGTCCGCCAGCATTTCCGCATAATCGTCTGCGCTATCCTGCGTCACCAGAGCGAAATCATAGGCAAGACCAATGGCACGATATAGCGCGCCCCGGCTGCGCGCATCGCTATGCCCAGCCTCTTGAGCGCACTCACGCGCGATCACAAGCCAGTCGGCAAGGGGAGAAGCGCTGTCAAATTCCAGTACGTCGGTCAGTTCCAGCTCGGGCAGGAATTCGTCGGCGGACTGGATATTCGGGTTTTCTGGCGGAGCCACAAAGGCATCGGCTTCGCGTGAGGGGCCATCGGCCCAGACCGGCGTGGCGGAGGAGTGCATGGGTGCGCTGCGAAGCGCCTGGTCGACTTCTTCCGCCAGCGCGTCGGTCAGATCGCGATTAGCCATTTCCTTCCAGTTGATGACGCCATAGACAAAATCGATCGTGTCATCATCGGAAGAGAAGGGCATCAGAATGCCGCGATACATGATTTCCGCGCCGCGCTGATTGATGAATTCCGCTTCGAATCCGATGGGCGCGGCGTTGGCGATAATCTGAAGATAGTGGTCCGTCAGGCGCGAAAGCAGTGACCGCGTCGGCACGTCGCCTATCGTGTCGATCTGCCCCACGATTTCGCATTCGCGCCGCAATTCCGTGCCCAGATAGACGACGGCGGGATTTTCGATGCCGGCCGTAAAGTCCAGAAGCACGCTGTGCGGGCCGAAGTCCTCGATCTGATCGGGATTGAGATCCTCGATGGAAGGAAGCATCCGGTCACCAAGCAGCGATGCCCAGTAATTATAGGCGCGCACATGCATGCGCCGCTCATTCGCGCTTATGCCCGAAGGCGCGTCGATCGCATGGTCTTCGGCAGCGTAAAAGCTGTTCTCCTGATCGTTCGCGGCATCATGCCCCCGCAGCGTTTCCATTTCGACGCATCCCAATAATGCCCGTGTCAGGCGTTCCGGATGGTTCTGGCACGCATATGGTAAAGATGGAGTAAACCATCTCCGGTCCGGCGGGCGGATTCATGCACGAAGCAACGCGCCAACGCTTGCAACCCCGCCCACGTCCTGATAAGCGCCCGCTTCGAGCAAGCCTCGACGCCGCTTTAGCTCAGTTGGTAGAGCATCGCATTCGTAATGCGGGGGTCACAGGTTCGAGTCCTGTAAGCGGCACCACGCAGGCTTAAGTCATTGGTATAATTGCATAATTCCCTTTTAGGGCGCGCAAAGCGCGCCGTTCCGGGGGCTTTCAGGCGCCGGTTCGGCGCTCGTGCAGACGAGAGACGGATGGCTATCGCCTGTTATGCGGCAATTCGCGCCTCTGTCTCAGTGCGCCATTTTTCAGACTGCACGAGGGTATTGCTGGCTCGTGGCAACGAAGAAGCCCTCCGCATCGGGAGGGCTTGGGAGTCCGTCTGTTGATGGGGTGCGTCGGCTCAGCCGGAGAGTAGCATCGCCTCCTGCTGCGCCCAGCACAGTGGCAGGGCGAAATTGAGAAGTCCGATCGGCGTCAGCGATGCCGGTTGTCCCCCCGCCATGATCATCGTCACGATCCTGGGCAATACCCAGGAGAGCCGTACCAGCTTGGCGAGCCGATGGCGGCACTGGTTGCGCTGGCGTGCCAGCGCCTTGATGTCGGTAGCGGGCGCGGCGAGCACCGCCGCCCGTGCCTCCTGTGCTTCGACCAGCAGCGCGACCAGCCTGTCATCGCGCTGTGTGTTTGCCGGCACAGTGCTGCCGATCACCAGCTTCGTTGCCTGACCCGCTCGAACCTTAGTGGCTTGCGCGGTGAGGATGAAGCTGTCCGGGTCGTCGATCACTGGCTGACCCAGCGTGCGGGCGAGGGCTTCGCGGTGCAGGGTGATCACCAGCTGCTCTTCGCCAGACTGTACATGCTGCAGCAGGCTCGGGAGGGTGACACGCTTGCCATAGGGAAGCGCAAGGCGATTGGCGGTAGCCAGCGCGGTGTCGATCGCCTGGGAGAGCTGTTGCGCTGTGATGTCAGGCTGCAGGATCGCGCGAATTGCAGCGGCATTCTTGAGCAGCTGGATGACCCGGTCCGTTACGGCCACTTCGATGTCCGCCGCTGGTAGCCGCCAGGAAGGCGGACCATCGGATCGCAATTCCGAGCTATGGGTGATGTAGTAGCGGTAGCGCCGCTTGCCCTTTGACGCATGGCTGGGGGACATCCTGCGCCCATGACTATCGCGCAGCAGCCCCGCCAGTGGACTGCTGTGCCCCCGGCCGCCACGTTGCTTCTGTTCCACCCGATGGGCAGCGATGCGCGCTTGCACCCGATCCCAGAGTTCCATGTTGATGATCGCTTCATGCTCGCCTTCATGGGTCTCCTCATGATGCACGACCTTGCCAATGTAGATCGGGTTGGAGAGGATGTGGAACAACATGCCCCGGCCGAAGGGAATGCCGCCGCGTGCCTTGTCGCCATGCATGCGCACCCTGGTGCGGTAGCCATCTTCCCGCAGCGCCTCGATCAGTGCGGCGCCTGAGCCAAGCGCCAGGTAGCGCTCGAAGATGTGAATGACAGTTGGGGCATCATCGGGTGCTATGACCAGCGCTCGATCCTGAACGGCATAGCCCAAGGGCACAGGGCCGCCCATCCACATGCCCTTCTTCTTGGACGCAGCGATCTTGTCGCGGATCCGCTCGCCGGTGACCTCCCGCTCGAACTGGGCAAAGGAGAGCAGGACATTCAGGGTCAGCCGTCCCATGCTGGTGGTGGTGTTGAACGCCTGCGTCACCGAGACGAACGAGGCGCCGCGGGCGTCGAGGATCTCGACGATCTTGGCAAAGTCGGAGAGCGCCCGCGTCAGTCGATCAACCTTGTAGACGACGATCACGTCGACCTTGCCAGAGGCGACGTCGGCGAGGAGGCGTTTGAGCCCCGGCCGTTCCATCGTGCCGCCGGAGAAGCCGCCATCATCATAGCGCTCGCTGGTCTGGGTCCAGCCCTCATGACGCTGGCTGACGATGTAAGCGGCACAGGCTTCATATTGCGCGTCTAGGCTGTTGAACGCCTGCTCCAGTCCCTCTTCGGTCGACTTGCGGGTGTAAATCGCGCAGCGCAGGCGACGTGCGCCACCGCGATCTCCAACGGCGGCGCTACCGCACTTCTGCCGCGCCCTAGCCACGGGCGGCATCCTGCAGGCCGAAGAAGCGTGGTCCGGACCAGGCGGTGCCGGTCACCTCGCGCGCGATCGCCGAGAGTGAGCGGTACGTCCTGTCCTCGAAGGTGAAGCCCTCGTCCGTCGCGACCACGCTTATGGTGCGGCCATTCCAACTCCGCACCAGCTGGGTGCCGATAGTGACAGTAGGCGCTGACACAGGAGCACGACTGCCCCGCAAGGCGCGGGCATGACGTGCGGGCAGTTTGCCGATTGCTTTCTCCTGCTGTGCGTAGGCGAGGCCCATGCGCAGCAGGGTAGGGGAGAGCAGTGGCGCGTCGTCACCATACACCTTGCGCCATGTCTCGCGAAGTTTGGCCGGCGAGAGGGTCGCCACCCGTTCGAGTTCTGCCGCCACCTTGCTCATGCCGCTGCGCCAGACGCCAGCGTGTAGCAGCTCATGTCATCGCGCTTACTGCGGACGATGGCATGGCCCTTCTTGCGCAGGCCGGTTAGCGCAGCGCGCGTCGTGTGCGGTAGCCAGCCGGTGGCGGCGGTCAACTCGACCAGCGTTGCGCCGGTGTCGCGGCGCATCAGCTCGATCACCGCCGCCGTCTTGGTGCGTGGTGGAGCCGTGGTCCCAGTTACATGCGATGTCTCGCCAGCCGAGGCTGCTGGCATGATCTGCACCGTAGGCGTTATGGCAGTGGAGGACGCATCGACATCGGCGGCTATTGCCGCGCGGCCTGCGTCGGTGATGACAGCACCGACGGCCCGCTCGCCCTCGGTGCGCCAAGTGTCGGCACCAGGGGCAAGGTCTGCTTCGGCGGCAAGGCCGCGGCGGATCAGCGCTTCTACTGCCTTGCGGATACGGGCAGGGCCGTCGCCCAGCGTCTCAGGGGGTGGCAGCAGGCTTCGATTGTCGCGCCGTGCCGCGGTAGCGAGCAGGATCAACTGGATGACGGTGAGGCGCGTAATGCCAGTCATGGGTGATCTCCCTGGTTCAGGAGCAGCCCATCGCCGCTCCCACCACCCAAAGCCCCGCAGCCTTGCAGCCATCGGGGCAGCGGCTTCACACTCGAGCCGCGCTTTCAACAGGGACAGCGTTCGCTTCGTGTCGCAGCGAAGTCGAGTGGAAAGTGCACGAGTACCCGAAGCTGGATATGGACTGTGACGCGGCAGTGTCGCTTCTGGACGCAGGAGGCACACCCATGCAGGAAGATGACCGTAAAACCCTTACCAGCCCGCTGTTCGCGCTGCTGACTGCCAAGTTCGAGGATGCAGCTGCGTTTGCCGTGGACGGGCAAAATCCGAACTGCGCCCACATCGCCGACCTGGTCGTGCAGATCCGGCATCTGACGGACCAAGCCATCACGCTGGCTGACGCCATCGACGTTGTGGATAACAGCCGCTCTTGACCAGCCAGACAATCGCTGCTGCAGCTAAAGCATGAACCCTTCAGACCTTGCTGCCACTATTACTGCCGTGCTTGCAAAGGCGCCGCAGTGGATCCGGCATGACATCTCCTCAAGCGATGCCGCGCTGCGCGTGCGGGCCGAGGAGAGCCTTGCGGCAATTATTGCAGCGGCGTTGCAAGCACAGGACGACAAGCCACTCGACAGATGATTTCTGCGCTGGGGACGTGCCGTCGGTCCCGGTAGATGCCTAAACGTGTAATCGGCCGCCAAGTTCTGGTTTGAATGCCGGACCTTGCGCTGACCTTCATTGCACATTCATAGGTCAGCGCTATGCTGGTCTTGTCACTCTTCCCCCCTTTGAGTGACACCTCCCTGAACTATGGCCCTGCCGTGAAATCATTCCGGCGGGCTATTTTTGGCTCGGCGACGGGAACGAAATGGCCGGCTTCTTCCGGCAAAGACTGGGACTTTCTGCTAGGTCGGCTTTCGAGCAATACCAGCTGGATAACGGACATTCTAACCGCGAGAGGCCGCGTACGCTTTTATGCCTGAAGCTCTCGTTCGTCAAAGAATCACACGGCGCCGGCATTGCCTCATTCTGGCAGTCAAACTAAAGTTGCTCGGCACCTGAAAGAGTTTTGGGTGACGACCTAGATATGGCTATTCCGATGCCGAGACAGTCGTTAAAGCCGCAACCCTACCATGCTTCATATGGAATGATCCTGAGGTGGCAACCGGCCGATAGGGCGTTCCTGGATCGCCGGCCCTGCCGATTTTGAGAGCTTTAATGATGTCGATACCCGTTATTTCGAAGAGGATATGGTCCCTTTGCCACGTTCTTCGAGATGACGGCGTTGTTTTCCATAAGTTCCTGTCGGAGCTAACATATCTTCTGTTCCTGAAGATCGCGGAGGAAATCGCCCGGGAAGACCTTCTGCCGGAAGGCTGTCGATGGTCCGCTCTGACCGCCCAACCCGAAGGAGTCATGCTTGGGCAATATCGCAAGATGCTCACAATCCTTGGTGAGGATGCGCCAGATTATGTCGTGCGAGAAATATTCCGCGACTATCGCGGGCTGTTCCGGGACGCGGAGCTGTACGACAATGTTGCGCCCCTCGTCGCCACACGCGGCGACGCCGTAGCGAGGGCACGCCGCATGCTGGAGGGGCAGGAGCCCGACCACCCGGTCGGCGACCATTGCACAGCGCCGTTCGCCTGCGAGTTTACCGACCACTGTCATGCCAATCTGGATCCCGGGCCGCAATGGCCGGTGACGGTGCTGCCTGCTGGCGGTGGCAAGCGCTGGCTGGCAGCAGGGATCATCGACATGGGCGATGTCGATCCACTGCACCTTGCAAGTCCGGTTCAGGCCCGAGTGCATCGCGCGACAATTAGCGGCATTCCCTGGCATGATCGCGAAGCCGCCTGCGCCACTATCGACCAGTGGGCCTATCCGCGCACCTGGCTGGACTTCGAGACCATTGGCTTTGCCCTGCCACGCTGGGTGGGCACACGCCCTTATGAGAACATCCCCTTCCAGTTCTCCGCGCACATCGAGGAGGAAGACGGCGTCATCCGCCATGCCGAGTTCCTCAGCCTCATTGGTAGTGATCCAAGGCGCGCCTGTGCTGAGGCGCTGCTCGCGCTACTTCCCCCGCAAGGCGCAGTGATCGCCTACAATGCGCCGTTCGAGCGGGGATGTCTCCGGCAGCTGGCGGCGCTGTATCCCGATCTTGCCGTGGCACTCACGGATACGGCAGACCGCCTCGTCGATCTGCTGCCGGTCACACGTGCCAGCTGGTACCATCGTGACCAGCGGGGCAGCTGGGGACTCAAGGCTGTGCTGCCGACGGTGGCGCCGCAGCTGTCCTATGCCGCGCTTGTGGTTAGCGACGGTATGCAGGCGCAGCTTGCCTATCTGGAAGCGATCGATGCTGCGCTGCGCCTATATTGCGGGCGGGATACTGAGGCGATGATTGTGCTGGCGGATCATCTGACTGGAAAAGCGCGAGCATCCTGCTCCACGCTGCGATAGCTACAAAACACATGAAATAATTGACCTTATCACCGGCCGACGGAATATTCGCAGGCCGTGATCCGCTTACGCGCCAGATTCAGGCTGACATCATTCGGCTCCGGAACGAACATCGCCTTGTTGTAATGCAGCGTCAGCGCCGGCGTCACTGTGAGCTGCTCACACCAGGCCATGATCGCGCGCAGATCGTCCTGCGGCGCGAGGGGGCGGTGCAGATCGCGGGCATCGAAGGCAGGGCGTGCGAACAGCTCGTTGTCCCTCGCCATATATCTATCGAGAAGGGCGTTGGCATCTTCGATCGACGAAATGTCCTCTAGCCGCATTGCGCTGACCAGGCAATCCCGCAAAGTGGCGTTGGCCCGTTCGCCCCGGCCTTGGCCTGCAGCGAGTTGGCGCAGATGATCTCAATGTTCAGAGCATAAAGCGCGCGGCCCAAAATGCGTCATGCCCTCGCCACGAGCAGCGCTGGTCTTAGCGTTGCGGAAACACTTTGTTTGTTGGAATAAAAAGGCCACCGGCTTGCCGCGCCGTTCCATATATTGGCCTCCATAAGGCAAAGGCACTCTCGCTCTCGACCATCCTGAGATGCATCAGCTCACTGGTCGCGTCGTCAATATAGACGAGAAGCGTGCATTGCGGCTCGCGATCCTCGAACCACTAATGTTTGAGCCGTCGATCTGGATCAGTTCACTCCGATAACCACGCCGATAACGAGGCTGGTATGGACGAGGACGATGAGCATCGCGATCATTCCGGAGACCCGCTATATCATAAACTGCCGCAAGGCAATTGGATCCGCACTTGGCGGCAGTTCTTCAGAAGAGCCAGTCAGACATTACTGACAGAGATTTTTGTGCTTTTGCCTGCTCGATAGACCGCCGTATTTACTCCGCAAGGAGGTGGCAGCGGAGAAAGCGGCGCAGCTCGATCCAAACTTCTTCGTCCTCGGGCGCCATGCCGAAGAAGCCGCCATGGCCCATCGCTTCCCAGACATGCAGCTCGGCATCAACCCCGCCGCGCCGTAGCGCGCGGTGCAAAAGGACGGTGTTGGAGAGAAATAGGTCGCGCGTGCCTGATGTCAGAATGGTCGGTGGAAATCCCGGAGTATAATCGCCGAATATCGGGGAGAGTTGCGGATCGCGCAAATTATGGCCGTCGGCGTAGAGAGCAATCGCATTCGTCAACCGGCCGACAAAATTGTCAATGCCTTCATTGATCGCGAAACTGTCGCCCGATTCCGTCAGGTCTGCCTGGGGGGTCTGCAGCACGCACGCGGCGGGCAAAGGGAGCCCGGTGTCGCGCGCCTTGAGCAGGAAGCCCGCGGCAAGCCCGCCGCCGGCCGATCGTCCTACGATGGCGACCTTGTTCGCCGGCAGGCGCGTCAGGAGATATCGGTAGGCCGCAACCGCGTCGTCCAGCGCAGCCGGAAAGGGATGATCGGGCGGCATGCGGTAGTCGAGCGCGAACGTTGCGACGCCAAGCTGGGCAGCAACCGGCATCGCTATCCGAGCGGTGTTTACGCCACCGCAGAAGGTATAGCCGCCAGGGTGAAGGTAGAGGATGGCGCTATTGCGCAGGGCGTGATCCCGGCTTGGCGGCGTTACTTCGAACAGGATGGCCTGTCCTACGCGATGGCTCATGATGTCACACGGAAATGGCTCAGCCGCCTTGGCGAGAAGCTCGGCATGCTGCGCCTCGCGAACCGCGACATAGCGCCGCCATGCGTCCAGGTCCGAAGGGCTCGGTGCCACGTCATTCATCCGGCCTGGCCGCATCGTCAGCGTGGCTCTTGCCTCGGCACTGATCGTGCTGGGCGCGCCGATCATCCGCGCCGGTAGTGGTATATCGAATGGAGGGTCGGTTCCAGGATCATCCATGGGCCACATCGCCCTTTGCCGCGATCGCCGCGCAGGCGAGCGACTTTGCCTTAAGGTAAAAGAATGCCGGCACCAGTCCGAGCAGATGACCGCCGATCAGCACCCAACGCAAGGCGTCGTCTCCCAAATGCGGGTTTAGCAGATCCGAGCAGAGCCCGATCAGCAGCGAGCCGAGCCCGACGCCGACCAGATTGAAAAGCATCATGATGATCACGATTGTCGTCGCGCGATGCCGTTCGTCTACCAGCAGCTGCACCACCGAGAAGAATGGGCCCAGATAGGCGACGGCGCCGACAACAACGATCCAGTAAAACGCGACGAAGATATGCCAGTCATCAGTGAGAAACGCGATCACGGCCGCTGGCACGCCCGCCAGCAGGCCGTAAAAAGGAACGAGTAGCGCCCGCCCGTGATTCAGCCGCGCAAGGCGATCGGCGAGCACGCCGCCGAAATAGGTGCCGACGGCGCCCGATCCCATGATGAGCCCTAATATCGTCCCCGCTTCGGTCGGGCTGAGCTTCAGGATACGGATAAGATAGATGCCGGTCCAGCTCGGCAGGCCCGAGACGACCAGCCCCCCCAGCGCGACCGCCGCCGTCAGGCAGAGCAACGCCGGCGACCGTATGATCACCAGAAAATTCTCGGCAAGCGAGGGATGCCCGACAGCAGCTGCCGCGGCATCGACATTGACCCGGCGCGGTTCGTGCAGCACCAACCAGACAACAAGCGCAAGCAGTATGCCCGGGGCGCCCACAATCAGGAATGCCGCCCGCCAGCCGACGTTGTCGGCGAGCCAGCCGCCAAACATCAGACCCACAAGCGATCCTAGCGGAATGCCCAGACTGTAGATGCCGAACGCGCGCGACCGGTTGGCCGAAGACACATAATGATTTATCAGCGTGATCACCGCGGGCCCGCCTCCGGACTCGCCGACCGCCACCAGCATGCGCCCCACAGCGAGCTGGATAAACGACGTTGCCATGCCGCAGACCATGGTCATCGCTGACCACAGCCCGAGGCATAGCGCGATCACCGCCGGCCGGTTGCTCCGGGGCCTGTCGATATACCGGGCGATTGGGAGTCCCGCGAGCGAATAGAAGGTGGCGAAAGAAAATCCGGTGAGCAATCCGAGCTCGGTGTCGGACAGGTTCAGATCCTTCTTGATCGGCTCGGCAAGGATGTTGAGAACCTGCCTGTCGAGGATGTTGAACATTGTGACAAGGACGGCGAGGACCAGCAGTATCCTGAAGCGCCTCGCGGTCAGATCGGCCGCTGTCCTGTCATGAGTGATATCCGCGCCGATGGTCGCCAAAGCAATCCTCCCACATTTCGATTATTTGTTGCAGCTTAGCTAAAGGGCGAACGCGTCCATCAGCAGTGCAGAACGGCCGATCACCGCGTCGTCGAGTGCGGCGCCAGCATCCCGGAGGATTTGCGGATCGACCTTCGCATGCGCGCCTATCCAGCGGCCGGCCTGCATGAATTCGAGCGGATTGTTGACGGTCTCCATGCACAGCACTTCATTGCCGCGAAGATACCAGACCGAGAAGCCCGCCTTGTCAGGATCGCCGCGCACGATCATCTCGTCGAACCCATCAGAGAGGCCGACGATCTGGATCTTGAGATCATATTGATCGGACCAGAACCATGGCACATGCGCGTGCTGAGCGCGGCGCCCGCACATGCCCGCCGCCGCGACGCGCGCCTGCTCTAGCGCATTGTCGACCGATTCGAGCTGGATGCGCCGGCCATAGCGGACACTCGGATGGCGGGTGCAATCGCCGGCCGCGAAGATCAGCGGATCGGAAGTCCGGCACCGGTCGTCGACCACGATGCCGCCCTCGCATTCCAGGCCGGCATCGGCGGCGAGCCTGAATTCGGCGACATTTCCCGCGGCCAACAGTACAATGTCGGTCGGTACTTCATCGCCATCCTCGAGCAGTACTGATCCAACGCGACCGCTCCTTTCGCCAAAGCCCGTGGCCGAGCGGTGCAGCATCAGTTTTACGCCTTGATCCAGATGGCAGCGCGCGATGAATTCCGATGTCGCGGGAGCGGCGACCCGGCTCAGCACACGCGACGACAGCTGGATCACGGTTACGTCGAGGCCGATCGAGCGCGCCGCGGCGGCCGTCTCGAGCCCGATATAGCCGCCGCCGATGATCACGAGCCGCGCGCCGGAGAAGAAATCCGCCCGCAGTCCGACCATGTCTTCGTAGGTCCGGATCACATGGATGCCGGGCAAGTCGTTGCCAGGAGCCGCCAAACGGCGGCAGCGCCCTCCGGTGGCGATCAGCAGCTTGTCGTAATCGAGGGCAGGGGTATCCTCGATCTTCACGCGCCGCGCGGCCCGGTCGATCGCCGTGACGGGCTTCCCCAGCATCAGTTCAATATTGTTGCGCTCGTAGAAGCGGAGGTCGCGCAACGGAAGGCGTTCTATCGGGATGCCCTTGACGAGCGCCTTTTTGCAGAGTGGCGGTCGACTGTAAGGAAGATGCGCCTCCTCCCCGACGATGACGATACGGCCTTCGAACCCTTCCTGGCGCAGACAGTCAGCGGTGCGTGACGAGGCATAGCTGCCGCCGATCAGCACATAGGTTTCATTCGCCGACATGCAACGTCCCGGCGGCCGGCTTCGAGTTGCGATGCGGGGTGACCAGCAGCGAGGGGCGAGTAATCGATGCATCGACCAGCGGCTCCACACCGCCCCGCACGGCATCGCCATGCTTCGCGCGCAGTTCCTCCATGTCGCCAAACTCCAAGGCGCGCTGCGGGCAGGAGCCGACACAGGCCTGCTCCTCGCCCGTCCCCTCCAAGTCGACGCAGCCGTCGCACATCGTCATCACGCCCAGCTGCTCGTTGAATTGCGGCGCGTCATAGGGGCAGCACTGGCACAGCCGGCAGCCGACGCAGATGTCCTTGTCGATCAGGACGCGCCCATCGTCCCGCTTGGTGATCGCAGCGACGGGGCACGCCTCCTGGCAGACCGGCGTTTCGCAATGGTTGCAGGCGATCGACAGTGAAAAGGAGGATATGTGCGGCACCATGAAGCCGGGATTGGCGGCGTCCTGTTCCCAGTGGCCCATCGTTTGATGGATTACCTTGCGGAAGTTCACGCCGACCGGATTATCATACTTGTCTTTGCATGCTACCACGCAGACGGCACAGCCGTTGCAAGCTTCCGCATCGAGATAAAAGCCGAGTTGCTTAGACATGGGTATTGTCCTTCAGCGGAATGATGTGCGCCGCGATAACATCCGACCGTAGCGCCTTTCCCGTCCATTTCTCCACCTGCGCGGTCAGGCTGTTCCAGCCGATGTGCCCGCCGCCGGTCGGCGTCGAACCCTTGAGCACATTGGCGCAGCCACCCCGGTCAATGCCGGTTTCTTCATCGAGGTCGACACGCGAGCCTTGTCCGAGAATCGTGACACCGGGCATGATGAGCGGCGTAACCCACACCGTCCGCAATATCTTGCCCCAACGGCTGCGCACCAGCACCGTGTCGCCATTGGCGATGCCGCGCGGTTCCGCATCGATCGGATTCATGATGAATTCGTGCGGGAACAGCTCGCGCATGACCGTGGCGTTGTCGAAGAAGCTGTGCGCCTGCCGCGGCATATGAATATTGTAGATTTGCAGTGGATACTCGCCTTTGATCTTCCGATCCCAATCGCTGAAGGTCGATTCATAGCCTTCAAGCGGCGGGTGATAGCGCGGAATAGGACTGGTGTGCGACCATTTGAAACGGTTGGCATTGTCGGCCAACGCCTGGCAGTGGATTTCCAGCTTGCCGCTACGCGTGGTGAGCGGATGGGCTTCGGGATCGTTGCGGAAATCTTCGAGATAGACGAAGCGGTGATTGTCGCCGGGTTCACGTGGGATGTGGTATATGCCTTTTTCCTGAAATTCCTTGACCGGGATGCGCCCGTCCTGCGGGCTTCCTTCTACACCAAATTGCGCAATATCCTCCGGCGTGATCGTGACGAGCGGTTCCAGCGTATGGCCGTCCTCGTTCATCACGCGGGCATCGGCGACTTGGTTGAAGATCTCCTGCTTCCACGGCCAGGGTTCGATCAGCTTCGGATCGACGCCCAACCGCTTGGCGAGTTCGACGCCGATCCACAGGTCGTCTTTGCACTCGAAATAAGGCTCCATAACCTTGGAATGCCACAGCAGTTGCTCGCGATAGCCGATGCAGACATTGCCGTCGCGTTCCCAACGCGACGTCACCGGCAGCACCAGATCCGAAAAGATAGCGTCGGCGTTCATGAACATGTTCTGGGTAATGACGAACTCGACCTTGCGGTGTGCCTTGATCGCGTCCAGCGTGTTCGGGAGCTGGTTCACGCGCGATCCGTGCGCGTGGTAGATCAATCGGATGTCGATCGGCACCTTGGCACCGTCCATGCCAGTGTAGTGGCCCTCGAGCACGGCACTGTTGATCTCATTGATGTTGATGCAGCCTTTGACCGCCATCAGATTGAAACCGCCAGCCAGCGTATTGTCGGCCACGGGGTTTGGGATCGGGGGCGCGCGCAGATGCGAATTCACATAGGAGCGCGAATTCTGTCCCTGCACCAGCTGCGGTCCGCCATTGGTCCCGAAATGATGCGCGACACCCAGCTGGCTGTGCGCGCGCCCGAGATGCCCCGTCATAGCCGCCAGCGCGATAAAAGCCTGCGGAAGCGTATCGGCGTTGTCGATGCGCGCAACGCCGCCCGATGTGCAGATCGCCGCGTCCTTCTCGGTCGCGAGCAGGCGGGCAAGCCCGCGTATTCGTTCAGGCGGCGCCCCACAGATGATCGACGCCCACTCAGCATCTTTCGGCTGGCCGTCGTCGATGCCCAGCACATGATCCCGCAGGTTGTCCCTAGGATCGGCACCGTCAGGCATATGATCGGCGTCGAATCCTACAGTGCAGCGGTGCAGGAAATCCCAGTCGATCAGCGGGTTGGCCGCCGGATCGTCCTCCACCAGCAGGGTGTGGATCATGCCAAGGATCATCGCATGGTCGGTGCCCGGACGCAGCGGCAGCCACTCGTCAGTTAGCATTTCGTAGGTGGGATTGTAGAAGGGGTCGATCGCGATGAAGCGCGCGCCGTTCTTCTTGGCCTGCGAGTAAGTATAGGCGGGGAGGCCCGCCTGGCTCCAGACCGGGTTCGTGCCCCAGAGCAGGAACAGCTTGGTCTCGACCATGTCGAAGCGGTCGTTCCAATGCGGATAGCCGAAGCCGGTCGTAAAATGCGCGGGCAGCCAGGTGCCGGTGGAATGAGCACCCCATTGGTCGGTAAAGCCACCATAGGCGCCGAGCAGGCGCGCCGCGATCGTGCCTACCCAGGGGGCGAGGATGGAGGTGTTCCCGTATGTCTTCACAGCCCGCTCGAGTTCGCCTGCAAGGATGTCGAGCGCCTCGTCCCAGGATATGCGAATCCAGTCGTCCTTGCCGCGTAGTGACTTGTTGCCGCCGCCCGGCTCCCAATGCTTGCGCTTCATCGGATATTTCAGGCGATCGGCGCCAAGTAGCCAGAGGCGCAGCGACTGGCCGCGCGCGCAGGCTCTTAGCTGGGGCTTGTTCCAACTGTCTTCGATCGTATCGTCGGTGCCCATGCGGACAACGACGCCATCCTCAACATATGCCTTGTTAAAACCCTTGCTGCCGCAATCTGGCCAGCAATCGGCCGCAACCCATTTCCCTTTCCCCCCGCCGGGGCCGAGCAGGCTCTCCGATCTTGGTTGCTTTCGCAGCCCAAAGCCGACGCCGCCGGCTTGGCGGACGGCGGCCGCCCACAGCTCGATCGGCGAGTTCCCGGCATTACCGTACATGCTCATGGTGACGTCCTCTCCCACAGCGTCAGGACAGCGCCGGTGGTTGCGTTTCGCGGCGGAAGGCGCCACTCTGTTTGGGCTTCTCGCCCTCAATGGCGAAAAAGGATCCTGCTTCGAGCACGGTGCCGCGCGCTAGCCAAGCCAGTCCCTGATAGAGATCGGTGCGCGCATGTTCAACGACGTCGTCGGCCCAGCGGGGTACCCAGCGCAACACATGCTGGTTAAGGAATCCGCGCTGCGCGTCAATCAGACGCTTCACTTCGGCGCCGTCGCGGATTTCAGATGCGTCGATCGTCCGCTGCGAGAGTTCGGCTAGAAATCCGAACTCGAGACCGACATGATCGGCGGGCTCGTTATACTCACTTGCCAGCGCCAGGTCAAAACGCTGATACCAGTTCTTGACGCCCACAGTTCCCAGCTGGAAGACGGCCCGCTCCTTACTAGCGTAAACCGACTCCCACGGCGCGGCCGGCAGGCGCCCAGGTCCGATAAACAATCGGGTATAGTCGTCGCCAAGATCGGCGATCGCCGTATCGGAGAGCCGTCCGCCCGTGGCCGTGGCCCAATCCTTCAAGCAGCGGAGGGCGGAGGTAATTTCCGGCAGGTCGCTGCCGAATGGAATTATGTCGAATACGCCCCGTTCGATCAGGCCATCAAGCCAGGGTCGATCGGGCGGGCCATATAGCGCTTTCGCGAGTAGGCCGCAGACGAGCATCTGCCCTTCGAACTGGGCTACCCAGTCCATGTTGCGCCCGCGCTTTCTGCTGGGCTCTGTCATTTGTCTGCTCGCCTCATGACCACCGACATGCCTGTCCAACCTTTGCTTTATTGTCATCTCATTTGCACGCCGTCTCGGACGACGATTACTAGGGACACATGCTTGATGCGCCTGATCCTATCATCCGCGACAGATTGGGCACAGGGCAGATCAAGTCATAGATGCGAAAGCCCGAAAGCCGATAGGCGACAGGCATCGAGTGGTGCGTACGCGACACGTGCAATGGCATGAGGCAGTGTCGAGAGATGGAAGCTCGGTGGGCGGATTGCTTTGCCACGATGTCAGAACCAGGGATCTATAAGATATTTTTTGCCGGTCGCGCGCTGGGCGTAGGCTCTAATGACCTCGGGCTGGATCGCATCGGCTAGCGAGATCGTGGTCTCGAACGGCGTCGCGAAGGTCGTGGTCAGTTCATCGCCGACGCGCTGGCGAAGCTTGGCAAAGGCCTGCGTACCGATGCGTTTTTGGGAATGGAATCGCACCCATTTCTCCAGTCGGCCCGTCGCGAAGACGGTCAGCGCGCCCTCGCTGCCGAAGGAGTGCGATGGATCGAGTCGGCCGGCGAAGAATGGCAGAGCGACACGTTAATAACTGCGACTGTCTTCGCTCTGCGCTGATCGATGGTCTTTAGGTCGGCACCTGCGAACATCAAGCCGATATCGGTAGGGTTGATAAGGCGCAGCCTCCATCCGGATCAGGATCTTGTTATCAGCGAGCTGCCCGACGGCAGCTGTCGCGAGTGAAACCTTGATCGCTCTGGCCGATAACATTTCGGGCCGCGGTCGGAGGAAATGATCGGGTGTACTGCTCATGACTGATATTTTTTCAGGCGGGCAGCTGAAGGCGGCCCTACCTGCTGCTTCAAACAATCCAGATAAGAGGCCGATCGTCGTCGGCGCTCCAAGTCATATCCTTCGCTTGCCAGAAGCCTTTTATTATTCCAAAGTCGATCGCTCCCGCAGTTTGACTGGGTTGACCACCCGGTCTGGGTCGTGGCCAAGATAGTGCTTCCAGACTCGCGCCGTGCTTTCGAATGTCTTCTCGATTTCCGTGATGAAAAGCTGCGCCGCCGACGACAATTGCGATCCAACCGGGCGAATGATGTAAAAGTCAGCGGATGTATCGGGGAATGCGATCTCTCTGCCGACGAGTCCTTCAAGTTCTATGGTCATTATGGTTGCCGGCAATATCGTCATCCAGTCTGTATCCTTGACGAGTGCGATAATGGGATCGAGGGCGCTGATTCCGACGATTCGATTGACCGGAATCTCACCGGACGAAATATAGCTGTCGATTACATTGCGGACCGAGCCCTGCCCCCAAGGCAGCGCAAGCTTAAGCGGCGGAAATTCTCGCAGATCGACGGGCGTGCGCGTCGATATTTCGCCGCTCATCGACGAAACGAGGACGAATGGCTCGCTCGCCAGCCACCTTTGCTCAAGGCGTGGATGGGCTGGGGGTGTCAATACGACAGCGAATTCAAGTTCACCGCTAAGAGTCAGATCAATCAGCCATTGCGGCGTGCCCTCGACGAAGCGGAAATCTATGTCTGGATGCTCGCTGAGCAACAATGGTAAAAGCTTGAGCCCCAAGGTCCTGGCGATCATGGCCGGCAGGCCAACGCGAAGCGGTCCGGATAAGTCGTTGGCCCCCTCGAAAACGGCTAAATGTGCTGCGTCCAATTCGAAAAGAACTTTTTTTACCCGGGTGTAGAAGGTGCGCCCGGCCGCCGTGGGGGTCGCGCCGGACGTGTCACGATGGAACAGCTTCGTGCGCAGATCGATCTCGAGGTTCTTGATGGCGACGCTGATATTGGGCTGGGCAACCCTTAAGCGCGCCGCGGCGCGATTTATGCTACCTTCCTCATAAACTGCGCAAAAGGCTCTGATGAGGCGCAAATCCACCCGGTTCATCTTGATAATGCTCCTTATCTCGACCGTGCGGTTGGATATTTTCTATCCTGTCTCCAAGCCTACCTAGTTGATTAGTTCGCCAAATATTTTGGGCTCAGAACATTTGCAGATATTATCGCTGTGCGCAACGTCACCATGTCCCTTTGACCAGCGCCGATGCCGCTTAAGTATCATGTGATGCACTCATCGCGCTGGTCCCTGAGGAATTTCGAATGGGGACGGACGACGAGCATTCACTTAAAAAACGCGTTTCGAGGCGTCAGAAGCCCGAGGTTTTCCCGAAAGGTACGGCCCGTGTATTCGGTACGAAACAGGCCCCGGCATTGCAGCTCCGGAACGACCAAATCGACGACGTCCTCGAGCCCCTTAGGCGACACCGGGGTATTTATCATAAAGCCGTCGCAAGCGCCGGCCTTGTACCAAGCCTCCATCTCATCGGCGATCCTGGTCGGCGACCCTTTGAAGAATGGCGCGCCCGCTGCCGGGACCAGCCGCTGATAGGCCTGCCTGATCGTAAGTCGATTGGCCTTGATATATTTTGCCGTTTCGATCCGTATCGTGTTGATGCCGACGATTTCGACGTCATCGAGATCCGGAACCTGATCGTCGACAGAATAGCCGTCCAGCTTCAGGTGAAGCGTCTTCGACAGAAAATCAATGCCGACACTGGGGTGAACGAGCTCGCCGAGCTGCTGGTAAAGTTCCTCCGCTTCTTCATCAGTACGTCCAACCAATATTCCGATCGCGGGAAATATCTTCAGGCTGTCGGGCGTCCGGCCATATTTGGCGAGGCGTGCCTTTACGTCGCACATAATGGCCACGCTGTCCTCGATGGTCAGCGCCAAGGCGAACAAGCAATCGGCATGGCGTGCCGCGAGTTCACGCCCAGTATCCGACTGGCCTGCCGTAAACATGACAGGATGTCCCTGCGATGGGCGCGCCACGTTTAGCGGGCCCTTGACCTTGAAATAGGGACCGTCGTGATTGAGCGTGTGGACACGTGACGGCTCGAGAAACTGGCCGGTTTGGCGGTTCTGGACGAACGCGTCGCTTGCCCAGCTGTCCCAGAGCCCCTTCACGACATCGACGAATTCTAGGGCTCGGGGAAAGCGCTGGTCGCGCGGCATCAATTCGTCGAAGCCGAAATTGAGCGAGTCGGACGGATTGGAAGTCGTGACGATGTTCCAACCGGATCGGCCATGACTCAGATGATCGAGCGACGCGAACTTGCGCGCCAGGTGGAAAGGCTCCTCGTAGGTCGTGGTAGCGGTCGCGACCAGCCCGATTTGTTGAGTGTGTTGCGACAGCGCCGAAAGCAGCGTTACCGGCTCGAACCCCGCCGGGCGATCGGATGCCAGTAAGGCCTTGAACAGCTCTGGATTGGCCATCTGGCGAACGCCATTTCCGTCCGCCAGGAATATTCCGTCGAACTTTCCCCGCTCGGCGGTCTTAGCGATCGACGTCAGATGATTGAGGTTCATCACATAATCGTCGGACCATGCCGCGGGATGCCGCCAGCCGCCGACGGCTGCTCCGGTCGGATTGGGTATCGTCATCAGCCTTAGCACGCACGCCTCCACGACTGCAAGCGCCCGCGCGTAGACGGGCGGAAGCATGATCTCCACTGGGCGGCGCCCAGCGTCCGGCGGCAATTGTGCTGAAGTCCGGAAGACTAAAAAGAGCTCAAATGCATATAGGGTTCCTCGAAGGTCGTGCTCGCAGTGCCGACCAGACCGATACTGTGAGTATGCTGCGACAGGACGGAAAGAAGTGTCAGCGGTTCGAAATTCGCTACCAGATTGGCGGGGTAATTATGTTCGAACAGTGCTGGAAAATCCATTGCGGCAACCCGGTTGCCGTCGGCGATGAAGATGGCATCAAACAGTGCGCGTTCAGCCAATTGGGCGAGCTCGATATAGGCTTCGATATTGTTGACGACTTTGGGATAGCTGTCGGCGCGCCGCCACCCGCACAGGTGCAGCCCGAACGGCTCCGGAATGGCCATCAAGCGGATCATTGCTTGCCTCCGACGGTATCATGGGAAATTGAGGATCGGCATGAAGCATTTGAACGGCTGCGTGCCATGCCGGCGTCAAACTGCATCAGGCGAAATGGGTGTTCGCCGGCGTGGGCAAACCCAGATTCTCGCGCAGCGTCCTGCCCTCATATTCGCTCCTGAACAGCTTGCGGCGCTGGAGCTCGGGAATTAGATAATCACAGATGTTGGCGAACGCATATGGCACGGTGGCGCCGCTCATCATGAAGCCATCGCAGGCGCCGCTGGTGAACCAGTCCTCAAGTTCGTCGGCGACGTCGCGCGCGTTGCCCTTGAAGATGTGATTGGCGTAGAAAACCACGCGCTGGTAGGTCTGTTTGATCGTCAGCTTCTCGCGCTGCGAAATCTCGCCAATTGAGTTGCGGTAGGCGTTGATGCCCAGCACATCGCCTTTGATTTCCGGCATTGGATCGTTGATGTCATGTCCCGACAGGTCCATGCTGATCAGTTTCGAGAGGAAGTCGACGCCGAGTTCGGGCAGAACCAGTTCGTTGAGCTGATGGTACAGGTCATCCGCCTCATCGCGTGATTGGCCGACATAGACACTGATGCCCGGAATGATTTTAAGCGCATTCGCGTGGCGACCATATCTATCGAGCCGTCCCTTGACGTCGTCCATCAGGTCGAGCGCTGCCTGCTTCGAATTGCAGTTGGCGAACATGCAATCCATGTGCCTGGCGGCGAGGTCGCGGCCCCCGTCCGATTGCCCGGCGGAGAACAAGACCGGGCGGCCTTGCGGTGTTCTGGCCAAGTTGAGCGGACCCTTGACCGAATAATACTCGCCCTGATGGTCCAGCGTACGAACGCGCGACGGATCGAGATATTGGCCGGATTCCTGCCGCTCAACGAACGCGTCATCGGCCCAGCTGTCCCAGAGGCCCTTTACCACGTCCAAAAATTCGGAGGCTCGATGGTAGCGCAACGCTTTGGCCTCATGTTCGGGTTTGCCGAAGTTCATCGAATCGGCCGGTGTTGAGCCCGTCACGACATTCCAGGCGCCACGGCCGTTGCTGATATGGTCGAGCGTGCCGATCTTGCGTGCCATGCTATAAGGCTCGTCATAGGTGGTGACGCAGGTCGCCGCCAGGCCGATGTTGCGGGTGACCATGGCCAGGGCTGACAGGAGCGTTACCGGTTCGTGTGCCACCGGCCGATCGGATGGCATCATCGCGGCGAACAGCTCCGGCCGGTCCATGTGTCTAACGCTGTTGTGATCTGCGATGAAGATACTGTCGAACTTCGCGCGTTCGGCCATTTTGGTCAGCTCGACGAACGGCTCGATGCTCATGGCGGTGTCGCGATAGGCTTTGGGATGCCGCCATCCGCCAAAGTGAGCACCCGTTCCGCTTGGAATTGTTATCAACTTCATCACGACAGGAGCTCTCCTTGGCGAGTGGCGCTCGACATGCTTCGAGTATTGCCCTCCATTGGAATGCAATAGCCCTCAAAGCGATATAGCCACTATATACGCGGCGTATATTATGGTCGGTCCCGGCTCGGTGCTCGCCGTCACGGTGCCAGATGTGCGTCGAAGAAGGACGTGATTTCCTGATTCGCCTCTTTCGTAATTGGTGCTTGGGGATTCGACAGATATTGTGAGTGAGAGATGCCTTCGAAGAGCTGAAGCTCAGCAACGACGCCGGCCTGTCTGAGCTTGCGATGCAACCGGACGGTCGACGACAAGAAAAGGTCGCGGGTCCCTGTCGTCAATATTGTCGGCGGAAAACCATGAAGGTCTCCGTAAACTGGGGATAGGAGCGGATCCTTCAGGTCGCGCCCGTTGGCGTAGAGCTTCGCAACGTTTACGAAATAAGCGTCATAGCTGACCAGGACATTATCGACCCACTCGTTGGTGTAGAAACTGTCG
The DNA here is from genome assembly GCA_051305835.1 of Sphingobium sp. Classification (GTDB taxonomy): domain Bacteria; phylum Pseudomonadota; class Alphaproteobacteria; order Sphingomonadales; family Sphingomonadaceae; genus Sphingobium. Next base: position 27,952 of record JBPPMC010000304.1, on the reverse strand, counting down.
CCGGTCTTCGTCAGGTCCGCCGCAGGCGATCCCGGGGCGATGGCGCCGGGCATGGGCAGACGTTCCTCCTTGAGCCGTAGCATGAGCGCGAGAAGAACGTTACTGCCCGCCGACACGCCGTTAACCGCGATGCGGCGTGGGGCGGTCTTTGTGATCACAGCTTTATAGACCGCAAGAGCGTCATCCACCGCTGCAGGAAAGGGATGGTCCGGCGGCATCCGATAATCCACGGAGAGCACCTTGTACCCGCCGAATGCTGCGAGCAGGGCCGCGGCGCTTGTACCGGCCTCCCCTCCGCCGAAAACCCAGCCGCCACCGTGGAAATGGAGTATTAGCTGATTGCGATGTCGCCGATCGACGGCGCGGGGCGTGAGCATAAAGCCTTTCACCCCACCGATCACCACCGGTTCGATCGATACCCCCAAGGCCTTCCGCGTTTCGATTATCTTGGGCAATTGTGCGGCAGAGAATTCGTCCGCGATGGCCCGCCAGCCATCGTCGTCGAGGTTCTCGAGTTTCCAGATCGGCGCATAGGGCGCACCGATCAGCACCGCCGAAGCGGGATCGACATCGGGAATCGGCAGAAGCTTCGCTGGAACGGTGCGTAATCCCGCTTTCGCGTTGGCGTCGCCAGTATCCCGACTAGGGGCGGGGGCACCGGCCAGCGGTGAGACGACCGTCAACATTGCCAGAAATCCGCTGGCACAGGCTGTATGGATGAGGCTTTTGAATCGGCGCAATGTCTCGCGTCCTCCCAGCGATGAGCCGCTCATGGCTCGCCTACGTAACCTCGCGATCATCAGAACAAAGATGCCTTTTCGTCCATCGTGATGCTCTCAGACTATCGGTTCTAGAGCCTAGGCAGCTATAACCTGCTCAGACCCAGCGCGTATGGCTTGGGGAGAGCGGGCGATATCATGCATCTCTGCTCATGCCATTTTCCACGAGAGATCAGAATTTTATGCCCGCCGTTACCGAATAGGTCCGAGGCGCGAAACCATAATTTATCAGATAGCCGATCGCGTTGGTGATGTTCCGGGCGATGACCGCTTTGTTAAGAATATTGCTCGCCGCGAAGGTGAGGCTATACTTGTCGTCACTATCGGAAATTCGGAACGACGAATTCAGCATCACGTAAGACGGCTGGCGCAGGTAGTTGTCCGGTTCCATAAAATAGTCGCTGTTGTAGGTCCCGGTCAGGTTGAAGTGTGTGTTCACGTTACCAACCGGTTTGGAATAGTCAAAGGCGATCGTTCCGACGAACTCCTGCGCCAGCGGCAAGCGGTTGCCGGTTGCCGAGCCGGGCTGGATGAGGACGCCCCCAGTTGGGCGGGGCGTGCTGATCGAGGCGTTAGGATAGCTGCTGAACTTCGTGTGCAGATATTCGAAGCCGCCGCTCAGTTCGACATCGTCACCCAGACGCGCTTTGAAGTCCACATCGAGGCCATAGAGCTCGGCCCTGGCACCGTTGGTCGTCGTCGGGGAGAGCCCGTTGATGAAAGTGATTACCTGGAGATTCTTATATTTATAGTAGAAGCCGCCTGCGTTTAGCGTAACCCTACGGTCGAACAGCTGAGTCTTCAGGCCCGCTTCCCAATCGTCCAGCGTCTCCGGCAGATAAGCTGGCGTACTGGCGGTGGCGATGTTGAATCCGCCGCTCTTAATGCCGCGATTATAGGAGGCATAGATGGAGACGTCCGGCGTGATTTTATGAGCGATAGCCACGCGCCACGTCGGCTTCTTAATCGTGGCGCTGTTGATGAGCGCCGATGGTATGAATGCTGTGGTGCCGTTGACGCGGGTGATCGTGTCGCCACCCCGGATCGAGCGCTTTTCATAGGTCCACCGTCCGCCAACTGTCAACTTCGTGCCGGGCGCCACCTCGAAGTCGGCCTGGGCGAATGGCGCAATTGATTCGGTGGTCTCATGGGCGTCAGTCGCCAGCCGCTTGGTCGAGGTCGGCAATGCCGCCAGGGTCCCGGAGAAGTCACGATAGAAGGGATCGTAGCCGAGTTCGTTATGATAGTAGAATACGCCGGCAACCCACTGGATCGCGCCGCCGCTCGGCGAGATCAGTTGAAGCTCCTGCGTGTAGTTCTCGCTGGGCACTTTGCCCGAGCTTATGATCAGCGGCGCAGCGACATTGAGGAAGTCGAAGCTGAAACCGCCCTTGCCATGGCGATAGGAACTGATCGAGACGAGCTTTGCGAAGTCGAACTCATGGTCAATCTGGAGGCTTACACCCCCGCCCTTGAAGGTGCTGGAGCCCGCTGTGCCTGCATAGGTGTCGTAGCGGTTGCTCACCGGCCCGAACCCGGGAATGCTAAAAATGGTTCCTGGGTAGGGCTGATAGTTCGCGCCCGAATCCTCGCGGTCGATATAGTCGCCAATCAGCGTGATTTCGGTCGCATCGTCTAGAGTGAACAGTAGCTTGCCGCGCAGTGCCGTGTTGTGCTCGACCTTATAAGTATCAAAGCCGGCCGTCAGGCTCTTGCCCCAGCCTTTGCCTTGAGCGGTGTAGCTGGCCGTCACGCTCGCTGCCACAGTTTCGGAGAGGCCGCCGGTGAGATAGGCGCTGCCGCGAACCGTTTGGTAGCTGCCATAGCCCAGCTTGAACTCGCCCTGCGGATCGAAGCTCGGCCGCCGGGTGGTGATCTGGATCACGCCGGCCGTTGCGTTGCGTCCAAACAGCGTTCCCTGCGGCCCCTTCAGAACGGTGATCTGCTCGATATCGGCGAGATCGCGCATCCCTTCGCGCTGGTTGGGGAGGTAGACGCCGTCGATATAAAGCGCGACCGGATTCTCCACAACATTGCTACCGGTAGTGATGCCTCGCAGCGATGGGATGAACGTTCCGATCGTCGTCGTCACGTTGAGGCCCGGGACGAGCGCGTTGAGCTGCTGCATCTCCTGGATGCCTGAATTGACCAGCTGCTGTCCGGTCGCGGCGTTAACCGCAATGGGAACGTCTTGCAATCGCTCTGCCCGCTTCTGTGCTGTCACAATTATTTCCTGAGGAGCGCCCTCGTCGGCAGATGCTGCGGCCGAAGACGAGGCCTCAGGCACCGCCTGTGCCCAAGCGGCCGAAGCCCACAATTGCGCGAGTAAGATTGTTGCAAATGTACGCTGTCTCATCGGTCACTCCCCTGATTATATTTGGCCGACTATCTAGAGCCGGTGCGCTTGAAGACCGCTACCGCAGTCGGCCGAACGTCGTGCGATGATTTTTGGGTGGCGATGATGCTCGCTGGCTATCGAACGTCGGTGACGAACATCAAGGGCGCATCTATGAGTGAGGCCTCTGACTATCTGATTAATAGGCTTGTGGCCGATATCCAAGACGTCCGCGATAGGCCTCGGGCATCGCCGGCTATTAGTTTTCATCACCCCGTTTCCGTCGCCGCGCGATAATCAGCTGTAAAAGGGGTGCCTCCAATGAAGAAGTTTCAACAGCGCCTAGTGGTTATCGTCGGCGCTGGACCAACCGGCCTCGCCTTGGCAATCGAACTGGGTAGCCGGGCCATCCCGTGCATCGTGATCGAGCGCAATTCGCGGCCGGGCTATGCGCCGCGGGCGAAGACTACGCATGTGCGGACGCGCGAAATCATGCGCCGCTGGGGCATCGCCGGCGAGCTCGCAAAAGTATCGCCCTTCGGCGTCGATTATCCCACCGACATTCATTTCGTGACTCGGCTCGGCGGGCGCAGTCTGGTGCGCTTCGCCAAGGCGTTGAATTGCTCTCCGGAGCGAGACGAGCGCTATTCAGAACACGGCCAGTGGGTGCCCCAATATAAGCTTGAAGGGGTGCTGAAGGCCAAGGCCGAGAAGCTCGACGGCGTGCGGATCGAATATGGCCTCGAATATCTTGCGTTCGAACACCACGAAACTGGCGTCGCCGTGCGCGTGCGCTCGATCGCGTCGGGTGAAGAGCAGCTGATCGATGCCGATTATCTCGTTGGCGCAGACGGGGCGCGCAGCGCCGTCCGTGACCATATTGGTGCCACAATGGTCGGGACGCACGGGCTTTCGCGAAACTACAACATCATCTTCCACGCGCCGGGGCTGGCCGATGCGCATCCGCATGGCCCCGGCGTTATGTATTGGCAACTCAACCCGGACGCGCCCAGCCTGCTGAGCCCGATGGACGAAGGAGACCTGTGGAGCTTCGGGCCGACGGGGTTGCCAAAAGATGTCACGTTGACCGACGAAGAGGCGGTCGCTCTCATCAAGCGATCGACGGGTATCGACCTGCCGTACAGGATATTGAGTTCCGACGTCTGGACCGCGAGCCGATTGCTAGCCGATCGCTATAGGCGCGGCCGCGTCTTCCTAGCGGGGGATGCCTGTCATCTTCACCCGCCCTTTGGTGGATTCGGCATGAACATGGGGGTGGCCGACGCGGTCGACCTCGGCTGGAAGATGGCTGCCCTCCTCCAGGGTTGGGGCGGTGCCACGCTGTTGGACAGCTACGAGGCGGAGCGGCGGCCGGTTCACGACATCGTGATGGACGAGGCCCTTTCGAATCATGCCGTCCTACCCAATCAGCTGTTTCGCGACGGGATCGAGGACGAGACGCCGGCCGGCGAGGCGATAAGGGACGAGGTGGCGGCGCTCATCTGGAAGAGCAAGGTTGCCGAATTCTACGCCCTTGGTGTCGTGCTGGGCCTACGCTACCTCGGTTCCCCGGTAATCGTCGACGACGGCAGCGAACCATTGTGGGTAATGTCGCGAGATTATGTGCCGGATGCCTCGCCGGGTGCACTCGCCCCGCATGCCTGGCTGGAAGACGGCCGCTCGCTATACGACCTGTTTAGTCAAGGATTCACCTTGCTCGTCCTTGCGGATTTCGACGGCGCGGACATCGACTCCGCGCGGCGCGAGGCCGCGCGGACTGGCATTCCGCTCGAAGTCGTCGTGGTACATGCCCCCGAACTTGAAAATCTCTATCAAGCATCGCGGGCATTGATCCGGCCGGACCAGTTCGTTGCGTGGCGCGGCGACCGCTGGCCCGATGGCGACCTACTCGCCTTCGTAACCGGTAAGAGCGCGAACTCGAACTTCCGCGCCGCGCCGCCGGCGCTCGCGACAGAATCGCTGTCGCCGTCAACCCTGTAGTCGCAGGCCGTAGTTCGCACCCGTCTTGCGGATCATGTCGCACAGGCGTTCGGCGAGGGGGGTGAGCGGAAGGTCGCCTCGCCGGACGATGCAGACCGGCGCGGCCTGGAGCGGCTCGCTCAATTTGATCTGCTGGATACGCTCCCCCGCCAAGCCAAATTCGAGCCATTGGATCGGCAGGATCGTCAACAGATCCGAGTTTTTCAGCCCGAGCAATGTCAGCAAGGTGGAGCGCGATTGCATTGCGATATGCGGCGGTGGCAGGCTGGCCCGCTCGAACATGGACTCGAAATCGGCTTCGTCATGCTGGTCGGAAAAGGATGGCCGGATCCAGCGCGCGCCCTGCAGATCCCGCAGCGTCGTGGCGTCGGCCAACGGGTGTCCCTCGCGGGCCACGACCATTCGGCGGTTGTCGAAAAGCTTTTCGACGAGCAGCGACGTCTTGGTTGTCTCCTCATAAAGTGGCCCCACGAAGAAATCGACATCTCCCGAGATGATGTCAGCTTCGATCGGTTGAAATAGGCTCTCGGAGAATTTCAGCAGCGATTCGGGATATTGCTTTTCGAACTTCTTAATCACGCTCGGCATGAGCGCGATGCTCGCGGCGGCGGACATCACCACCGACACCTGACCTTTAAAGCGTCCCTTGGCCTGTTCGAACTCTTCGGAGATGTGGCGGAGTTCGGACTGGATAGCGGACGCGCGGCGGACGAAGAGTCGGCCCATTTCGGTTGGAGTCACGCCATGGCCGTGGCGGGTGAACAGCATCGCGCCGAGCTCGTTTTCGGTATCGCGGATGCTGCGCGTAATGGTCGGCTGGGTGATGTTAAGCTTCCGGCCTGCGGCTCGAAGACTGCCGGTTTCTACGACTGCCAAAATGTCGCGAATATTGCTGAGTTTCATGATCCGCCTCTCGTCACGCGTCCATGTCGGACACCGCTGCCATCGCATCCTACTGGCAGAGCGGGTTCAACGCTTCCAATAATAAATGACAATGCGTGCCGTCTGACGCAGGACTCGATTTAGAGGCACAGCCGTGCAACGGTCTCGGTCACCTTGGCGCGAAACCATTGCACTCCGATGTCTTTGTCGAGATGGCGGTGCCACTGCATGACGATCCGCAACGGCGGAAAGTCGAAGGGCGCAGGGAGGATGCGGATCGGAAAGCGGTGTGACATCTCCGTGGCGAGCCGCTGCTGGATCGTCGCCACGAACGGGGTACCCGGCAGAATCGGCAGAATGTGCGCGAAGGACGGAACGCGCACCGCCACTTGTCGCTTGATCGAGGATTGCGCCAGGAACCACTGATCAAGGATCGGAAGTTTGCGTCCGCCATTCACCGAATGATGTACGACATGCCGCGCGTTCAGATATTGCTCCTGGCTGATCGAGTCACTGATCTCGGGGTGCCGATCCCAAATTACACAAACGAAGCGTTCCTCGAACAATTCGTCGGTCGGATGATCGGGATAAGCGAGCTCACGCGGAAAGATCGCCACGTCGATACCGCCGCGTTCGAAATCGTCGATCGAATTGAGGCCGAGCAATTCGAGATGCGCAGTGAGCCGCGGCCCGGCGAGCGCGACCTGACGCAATATCTCGCCGCCGAACGTCGTCGCCACATAGTCTGACCCGACGAACGAGAAATGCCGCTTGTCGGTCATCGGATCGAAGCCAGCGCGCAGCGATATCAGCGCATCGGTGCGTGCCAGGACGTCCTTCAAGTCGTCCCGAATCCGTTCGGCCAGCGCGGTCGGCCGATTGATGCGGCCAATCTGGACGAGTAACTCGTCGTCGAAGTGATCGCGCAGTCGGCCCAACGCCGAGCTCACTGCGGGCTGGGTGAGGCCCAGCAGCTCGGCCGTTCGCGTGATGCTGGCAGTATCGAGAAGTATATCGAGCATCACCAGCAGGTTGGTATCCAAGGCACGGTAGCGCATCGGCTCATGGCCTCTCGTTGATCACAAGGTTCAGGGCGCTTGTAGGCAGGTCGGCGCCCATCGTCTATTCATGGCAGAAAGCAACAGCTGTACTTATCTCGAACATATATCGAATCTATTTGTCTATGCTGAAGTCGGCGTCGATGCTTTGCGAAACGGCAAGGATGCGCAGCGATGAACAATATGACCTCTATTCCCACATTCGTGCGCCCGTCGTTCGAGACCGAGCATGGGCATCTGATCGGTGGCGAATGGGTTGGCGGCGCGACCGGTCAGACGATTGAGTTGAAGAACCCCGCAACCGGCGAGTTCTTGGCCCATATTCCGCGCGGCGATCCACGCGACGCGGCACGCGCCGTTGATGCCGCCTATCAAGCCTATGGCAGCTGGCGCTATTCGCATCCGCAGCAGCGCCAGGAAATGCTGCTTGAGATTGCGCGTCGCCTTGAAGTGCGCCGGCACGACTATGCGATGCTGGAATCGCTCAACAACGGAAAGCCAGTAATGGAAGCATTCCTGCATGATATTCCCGGCGCGATCGAGCTGTTCAAGGTTCATGCGGGCATAGCATGGGACATCAGCGGCACGACGGTCGATCGGATCGACTCGGTGTCCGTCATCCATCGCCAGCCGCTTGGCGTATGCGCGCAGATCATTCCCTGGAACGTGCCGATGCTGATGATGGCGCTGAAGATCGCGCCAGCGCTCGCGACGGGCAACACGATCGTCCTCAAGCCGTCTGAGATCGTGTCGTTGTCGGTGATGGAGTTCTTTCGGGAGATGGCCGACATCATCCCGCCTGGTGTCATCAACGTGCTGTCGGGCCACGGGCCGGAAGTCGGCGAGGCCTTGGTGACCGATCAGCGGGTGCGTAAGATATCATTCACCGGATCGAAGCGCACCGCGCGCGAGCTCATGAAATATGCGTCCGTGAACATCATTCCGCAGAGTCTGGAACTCGGTGGGAAATCGGCGGTGGTGATCTGCCAGGACGCCGATCTCGAATCGGCCGCCGAAAGTTGTGCGGCGTCGACCGTGTTCAACAAAGGCGAGGTCTGCGTCGCCGGGTCGCGCATCTTCGTGCATGAAAAGGTTCGCGACGAATTTCTCGCCATCTATCGCGACATGCTCGAGAGCGTGCGCATCGGCGATCCGCTTGACCCCCGCACGCAGCTAGGCGCATCGGCGTCGCAGGCGCAGATGGACAAAGTGCTGCACTACCTTGATCTTGGCCCCAGAGAAGGCGCGACCGCACATCTGGGCGGTGGACGGGCCACCGGGGGCGTGCTCGATCGCGGCATGTATCTGAAGCCCACGATCTTTACTGACGTGCACAACAATATGACCATTGCGCGCGAGGAAATCTTCGGACCGGTGAGCCTAGTCTTCGGCTGGACCGACGAGGCCGACGTACTGGCGCAGGCGAACGATACCGAGTTCGGCCTCGCGGCCGGTATTTGGACGCGCGATCTTGCACGCGCGCATCGGCTGAGCCGTGGGCTGGAGGCCGGTATGGTTTGGGTGAACCGCTATTTCAACTTCGTCGGCGGCGTCTCGTCCGGGCCTTTGCACGGCAGCGGTTTCGGGCGCGAATTTGGCCGCGAGGCCGCGCTCGAATGCTATACCCATGCCAAGCTTGTCACGATCAACCTCGATGAACGCCCACTCGGCCTCTTCCGGCACGGGTAGGGTGCAGATGGGCATATCGCCATGAAGCTGAGCAACATTCGCGATATACTTGCCGTGGCCGAAGCGGGCAGCCTGAGGGGTGGCAGCCGCAAATTGGGCATCACGCAGCCATCTATGAGCCGCAGCATTCGGGACACCGAAAGCGAGCTCGGCGTGTCGCTGTTTACGCGGCATGGACATGGCGTCACGCTGACGCGGATGGGACAAATCTTCGTCCAGCGTGCCGCGGCCATTCAGTCCGAAGTGCGGCACATCTTCGAAGCGATAGAACAGGAAAAGGGCGAGGCGACCGGACAAATCTCAGTCGCCATGTCGACCGCCGCGACGATCGCGTTGATGCCGAAGATGCTGCGTACCTTTCACGCGGAATATCCACAGGTCGTCCTGAAATTTACCGAAAGCCTTCTGTTCGAGTCGGTCGAGCCGCAGATATTGTCGGGCGAGGTCGATTTCTACGTCGGACCAGTTCACAATTTCCGGATAAAAACGCCGCTCGTGATTGAGAAGCTGTTCGACAATCGGTTCGATGTCGTAGCTCGGAAGGGCCATCCGCTGGCGAATGCCAGCCAGCTGTGTGCGCTGAAAAACGCACGTTGGATTCGGCCGATCTTTGCGGATCATCGCAAGAACCCCGAATTCGAGGCGATGTTCACGCGGGCGAACCTGCCCTTGCCAGAAATCGCGGTGCAGATGCATTCGGTCATGATGACGTTGCTGGCCGTCACCGGATCAGATCTGCTTGCGCTGCTCCCGGTTCAGTGGCTTGAGTCGGCGTTCTGCCGGGAGCAAATCGGGGCAATCCCCATTGCCGAGATGCTGAACGCGGCGCCAGTCTGCATTGTGCGGAGGAGCGACCTTCCGCTTACGCCGCTCGCCGAGCGTTTATGCGACCTGACGCGCAAGGCGGGCCTCAACTATGCGCTACAGGGCGTTAAGGTCTGCCCGATCAGCTGACCGCTATCATATCAGCGTGTTGTTCGCCCCTTTCAGGCCTAGCTTGATGCGTGCCTGATCGGGCGTGGCGACCTCCAGGCCCATTTCGCCGACTATACGAACAGCCTTTTCCACCTGCTCGGCGTTTGAGGCGGCGAGTTTGCCGGGCTGGATGAAGATGCTGTCTTCCAGGCCGACGCGGACATTGCCCCCCAGCAGTGCCGCCTGGGTGATGAAGGGCATCTGGTTTCGCCCCGCAGCCAGCACCGACCACTGGTAGCTGCCGGCCCCGAACAATCGGTCGGCCGTCTGCCTCATGAACATCAGATTGTCGAGATCTGCGCCGATCCCGCCGAGAATTCCGAAGATATGCTGGATGAAGAAGGGGGGCTTGACCATGCCGAGATCGACGAAATGGGCAAGATTGTAAAGATGGCCCACATCGTAGCACTCGTGCTCGAACTTCGTGCCGTGATCGCGAAGGCTATCTAGAATATAGGCGATGTCTCGGAAGGTATTGCGGAAGATATAATCGTCCGAATTCTTTACATAGGCCTCTTCCCACGGATGCTTCCATTCGGTGATCCGGCGGGCAGCATTGAAGAAGGCGAAGTTGATGCTGCCCATGTTGAGCGAGCACATTTCCGGCTTGAAGCGGACCGCCGCTTGCAGGCGATCCTCGACCGTCATCTGGGCACTGCCGCCCGTGGTGATGTTGATGACAGAGTCGGTCGCGTCACGGATCTGCGGCAGGAAGCGCGCATAGACCTCCGGATCACCGGTCGGCTGCCCGGTTTCGGGAACACGGGCGTGCAGATGGATGATGGCCGCGCCGGCATGTGCCGCCGCGATCGACTGCTCGGCGATTTCCTCTGGAGTGACGGGGAGGGCGTCGGACATCGTCGGAGTGTGCGCCGAGCCGGTGATGGCGCAGGAGATGATGACCGTCTTGTCTTTAGTGCTCATAACTCATCTTTCTGGCTTGAACGGCAACTGATGCGCGGCGGCCTATGCCCGTTCGAGGACGACCGGATTTTCGATATGGCCGATCCCGTCTATCTCGACACGCATAACGTCGCCGGCATTCAGGAAGCAGGGTGGAGTGCGAGCGGCGCCGACGCCGCTCGGCGTTCCCGTCGCTAGGATGTCGCCTGGCTTGAGCGTCATGACAGTGGACAGATAGGAAATCTGTTCAAAGATGTTGTGGATCATCTTGCCGGTGTTGCCCGACTGTCGCTGTTCGCCGTTGACGAACATCCGGATGTCTAGCGCGTGGGGATCTTCGACCTCGCTGTCTAGCACAAGCCAGGGACCGATCGGGCCATGAGTGTCGAATGACTTGCCCAACGTGTGCGTGGGAGTCCGCGCCTGCCAGTCGCGCGCCGATACGTCGTTGGACACCATATAGCCGCCGATTACGGACCGGGCATCCCCTACAGCCACATGTCGACATGTCCGGCCGATCACCACCGCCAGTTCAGCCTCGTAATCCATTTTTTCGGAGACGGACGGCTTTACCACATCGTCGAACGGGCCGGTGATGCACGAAACCTGCTTGTTGAACCACAGCTGATAAGGCGGTGTATCGAGCCCTGCCGCCGCCGCTTCGACGGCATGATCGCGATAATTCATGCCGATGCCGAGGAATTTCTCGGGATTAGGGATTGGCGGAAGCAAGCGAACGTCTGCCAGCGCAACCCTGGCATCGACGCGATCTTCAACTGCGTGGAACGCGGCGAGCGCGGCGTCGCCTGCGGCAAGAAAGTCGATGGTGGTCGCGGGCAGGCCGGGCGCTGCGATAGCGAGATCCGCGATATGATCGCCGAACAGCTTGCCGAGGCGAGGGTGCCCGTCGTGCGAAAAATTGACCAATGGCATTGCGTATCTCTTCCTTGCGCGTGTCAGGTGATCGACAAAAAGCCCATATGGCAGGTGCTCTGCCGCCAGCCGTCCTCGGTGCGTATCCAGCTTTGCGTGGCGACTGCAGAGATTTCGTTGATCTTGTCGATGCCGTTGATCGACACCGACTGGCTGAGCGGACCGTTCACCATGACAACATCGCCATAGACGCGGATGCTCAAGTCGCCCCGCGTGATACGATGGAACCTGTATTTTGTCGCGACGCCGTCGAGATAATCGGCCTTGCCGTCGACATGTCCGTTGCCGTGGATATGGACAAGATCCTCGGCCATCAGCGCGCTGAGCGCGGCGACATCACCCGAGGTCAGCGCTTCGATCCGTTCCGCCTCTAGCTGCATGATTTCCTGCCGAACGGCATCCTCTGTCACTGCGATCCCTCCTGGTCAGGTGCCGAAAACATATTCGGTGCCCGGCGCGCGCGGGGCGATGCCCTGGCTCTTCAACTCGGCTTCAGGCCGCCCCTCGCGATACATTTCGACTAAACGGTCGGCATCGAATTGTACGCCAAGCGGGTTCGCGCGAAATGCTTCCGTCTTGAAGAACCCGACCAGTTCGTCGTTCGTATCGAAATTATCAGTCTGGGTTTCGATCTGGTTGCCATCGACGTCGCGATAATAGAACGAAGTCGTCGATCCATGGTTGATGCACCAATAGGGTAGAATCTCGGCGTCCTTCAGCCGGATATAATTGGCGAGCAGATCACCAAGCGAGGCGAAGGCGAAGGCGATATGCTCTATTCCCGCGGCGCGCCGATCGAGATCCGGAAGCCCGTCGAACTGCGCGATCGCGACGCGGTGATGCTCTTCGTCATAGGTAATGAACGTCACGCCGTCCGATCCGAACACCTCCCAGCCATTCAGGAAGCGGAGGTAGAACGCCTTCTGCTCCTCGAAGCGCGAGGTCTTGAGCACGAAGTGTACGAATGCGCTGGGCCGGACCCCGGCATTGTTGAGCGCGCTTTCTCGCGTCATCTTTCGCTTCTCCCTGTGCGCCGCTCGGCGACCCTATTCTTCTGCCTCATTGGCGCGGGGTGCTAAGCGTTCACAGATGCGAAACTGGCTCTCGCGATGTCTGGCGAGCATCGGATGGCGGCAAACGCCAACTATGCGTCCGGACGACCGCCGATTACCCCTCCAATACCGCTTGCACCATGCGAGCGAATCGGACGCATTCTACAAGTAGTAGGTCCAGGCCTCGCCCGTCGGGGTTCATGAAAGTAAGCGATCTTCAGTGCGATGACGGCTAATAATAAACCGGTGCAGAACGACGCGCGGGCGCGCCGGCTAATCTTCTTCACGCTTGCCGCAGGCATATTCGCCGGCGCGGCCTCGATCCGTATTCTTGACGCGTTGCTTCCGACGATCGCCGGATTTTACGGGCAGAGCATCGGCCACGCCGGCTTTGCGGTCACCGCCTACTCGGGAAGTTATAGCATTTGCCAGCTGCTCTATGGCCCGCTTGGCGATCGTCTCGGGCCTTATCGAGTAGTCACCTTCGCGGCGATTTGTTCCGGCATCGCCGCGCTCGGCTGCTCCCTGGCGCCTACCATCGATTGGCTAATCTTCCTTCGCTTCCTAGCCGGCGGCGTCGCCGCAGCGATAGGTCCACTAGCGATCACCTGGATCAGCCACGCGACGACGCTTGAAGATCGCCCGGCGGTCCTCGCCAACGCGACGGGTGCGTCCATCATAGGCGCCACCGCGGGTCAGATCGGCGGTGGGCTGATCGGTGAGGTGCTGAACTGGCAGGCCAGTTTCATTCCCGTTGCGCTCTTGTTCGTCGTGACGGGCGTGGCGCTCGTCCGGGCAGGCGCGCGGCACCCGCATTACCGGCTGCTGGGTAGCAAGCCGGCCGGCGAGCATCGGTCGAGCTATGCCATGTTCTCGATGCTACTGAGTACTCCGGCGGTGCGGGTCACGCTGATGGCCGTCGGGATCGAGGGACTAGCCACCTATATGAGCTTCACCTATGTCTCGGCGTTGCTTCACCAGCGCCTGGCACTTGGCGTCGCCGCCATTGGACTGCTGATCGCCTTCTTCGGATTAGGTGGCATCGCCTTCGTGCTCGCGGCGCGCGCCGTGGTGCGTACGGTTTCGGAAAGCCATCGTGCGGTATCGGGCGGATGCCTGATGGGCACCGGCTTCCTGCTGCTGGCTGTGGTGAACTCACCGGTGGGGGCGGGCTTTGCCTTGTTCGTGCTTGGCGCGGGCTTTTTCCTGTTCCACAATATCCTGCAGGTCCGCGCGACCACCATGGCGCCCTCATCGCCTGGAGCAGCGATATCGCTATTCTCGGCGACCTTCTTCGCATCCCAGGCGATTGGCGCGCTGATCGGGGGGTGGTTGTTCGATCATCTTGGGGCGTCGGTATGCTGTGTAGCCTCCGCAGTAATGCTGATGGGACTGAGTGTCGCTATCTCTTGGAAGGCGCGGAGTGAAAGCGCTCACTGATAGCAGGCGGCCACCTGTCGTCGCCATGCTGCACCATCGGCTGGGCGCAGGCGATACCGTGCAGGCATCGAGCGCGGCGGTTCTGCGTCTTGTCACTTTGGCACCCTGTGCATAGCCGTGCCGCGATGACGCATGATGGGCCTGCCGGTCCGCAGGCGCCGCGCTTCTCCAAGGATGGCTCATGGCAACCAAGCTTACCACCGGACGCAAGGATCGCGTCAGTGCGCTCGACATTATCGAAACGCGGCTGCGCTGGCTGTCGTCCTGGACCGTGCACAATGCCAATCATATCCGACCGAAGCGCGACGGGCTGAAAGTCGGCGGGCATCAGGCGAGTTGCGCCTCGATGACGACGATAATGGCCGCGTTGTATTTCCACGCGCTGCGGCCGCAAGACAAGGTTGCGGTCAAGCCGCATGCCGGGCCGGTGCTGCAGGCTATCCATTATCTGCTGGGGCGCCAGACGCTGGACCAGCTGCAGCGCTTTCGCGGGCTTGGAGGCGTCCAAAGCTACCCCTCTCGCACCAAGGACAAGATCCCGGTGGATTTTTCGACAGGGTCGGTCGGCTTGGGGGTGGCGATAACCGCGTTCAGCAGCTTGGTGCAGGACTATCTCATCGCACATGGGCAGCTGCCGGCGGAGAAAGCCGGCCGTATGATCGCGCTGATGGGTGATGCCGAGTTGGATGAAGGCAATATCTACGAATGCCTCATCGAGGGCTACAAGCATGACCTGCGCAACTGCTGGTGGATTATCGACTATAATCGCCAATCTCTCGACCATACTACCGCCGATCGCATGTTCCGCCGCTTCGACGACATTTTTGAGACCTGCGGCTGGCGCGTGCTTACGCTCAAACATGGGAAGCTGCAGCGTGCGGCGTTCGCGCGGCCGGGAGGCAAGTCGCTCGAGGAATGGATCGATAGCTGCCCGAACGTGGATTATGCTGCGCTGACCTATCAGGGGGGGGCGGCGTGGAGGGCGAGGCTGATGGCCGATATCGGAGAAAAGGTCCAGGTGAAATCCCTCCTCGACAGCTTCGACGACGATGCGCTGGCCGCGCTAATGACGGATTTAGGCGGACATTGCTCGGAAACGCTGATCGACGCGTTTGACAGCGCAGACGACGAGCGGCCGACCTTGTTCATCGCCTACACCATCAAGGGGCATGGCCTGCCGCTCGCCGGCCATAAGGACAATCATTCAGGCATGATGAACCCGGCGCAAATGGACAAATTCCGCGCCAGTCTCGCCATTGCGGAGGGCGAGGAATGGGAGCCGTGGGGCGGCCTTGACGACAATATAGCCGCCGAAATCAAGGTGTTCATCGAGGCCAGCGCCTTCGCGAGCACCCCGCCCGAGCCCGATGCCGCCCCGGTCGCGGTCCCGGTGCGCCTGCCGACGCCCGAGGGCAGGGAGCAATCGACCCAGTCCGCTTTCGGTCGCATCCTGCTCGACATCGCCAAATCTGGCGATGCGCTGGGGGATCGGATCGTCACGACCGCGCCGGACGTGACCCAGACCACAAATCTCGGCGGCTTCGTCAACCAGCGCGGCCTGTTCCGACGGCAGGAACTGACCGACGTGTTCTACAAGGCCAAGATCGCGTCGGCGCAGAAATGGTCGCAACATGCCGCCGGGCAGCACATCGAACTGGGCATCGCCGAGAACAACTTCTTCCTGATGCTTGCTTCACTCGGGCTGGCTGCGCCGCATTTCGGCACGCGGCTGTTGCCGGTCGGCACCGTCTACGATCCATTTATCGCGCGCGGCCTGGATGCGCTGAATTATGGCTGTTATCAGGATTCCCGCTTCCTGTTGGTCGGAACGCCTTCGGGGCTGACGCTAGCGGCCGAGGGCGGCGCACATCAGTCTATCAATACTCCGCTAATCGGGATGGGACAGCCAAACCTTACCTATTTCGAACCGACCTGGGCGGACGAACTCGCGCTGATGATGCGCTGGGCGTTCGATCATATGCAGCAACCCGAAGGCCATTCGGTCTATTTGCGTCTTTCCACCCGCTCGATCCCGCAGATGGCCCGGACGGACGACGACTGGGAGGCCGATGCGCTCGCGGGCGGCTATTGGCTGCGGCGACCGGCCGAAGGCGCCGAGGCGGCGATCGTCTTCACCGGGGCGGTGGCACCCGAAGCGCTGCAGGCGTGGGAAGACATGGCAGCGGACATCCCCGGCATCGGATTGCTCAACGTCACCTCCCCCGATCTGTTGCATCGTGGCTGGTCGGCAAGATGCGCCGACCGGTCCGATGTGAGGACGCCCGCGCCATGCCATGCCGAGACGCTGTTGTCCGCGCTGCCGTTCGGCGCGGGTCTCGTCACAGTGATCGACGGATCGCCCGGCGCCCTGTCATGGCTGGGCGGTGTCTACGGGACGCGCGTCATCCCGCTGGGCGTCGACAGCTTCGGTCAGACCGGGGATCTTCCCGACCTGTATCGCACCTACCGGCTGGACTCCGACGCGATCGTCGCTGCCGCGGCTGAACTCTTTCTAGGACGCTGAAATGGCACATGAGCTCAAGATGCCGGCGCTTTCGCCGACGATGGAAAAGGGAACGCTGGCCAAATGGCTGGTAAAGCCCGGTGACATGGTGAAGCCTGGCGACCTGCTGGCCGAAATTGAAACCGACAAGGCGACGATGGAACTCGAGGCTCCGGATGCGGGGCGTATCGCCGACCTGCTTGTTTCCGAAGGAACAGACGATGTTGCAGTCGGCACGGTGATCGCCCTGTTAGCTGAAGATGGCGAAACGTCTCAGCTGCCGGCGCGGGAGGCAGCCGATCGCCCGACTGTCGTGCCAGAGTCGGTCCTACCACACCAGGCCGTTGAGGTGGTCCAACGGTTGCGTCGCTCTCCCTCCGATCGCGTCACCGTCAGCCCGCTTGCGCTTCGCATTGCCGCGGCTAAGGGTATCGACTTGTCCGACATCACCGGAACGGGGCCTAACGGCCGCATCGTCCGCGCCGATCTGGGCATTGCACCGCTCGTCGATCGCCAGCCTGTCGCGCAGGCGCGGTCGCCCGCGACACGCGTGCCATTGCCTTCCTGGTCTGACGATAGCGAATTGCCCCTAGCACCGCCACCCGCCGGCGTGCCGGTCGAAACTGTGCGTCTAAGCTCTATGCGCAAGACGATTGCGCGGCGACTTACCGAGAGCAAGCGCACCGTCCCGCATTTTTACCTCACCATACGCTGCAATCTCGATCCCTTAAGCCAGCTGCGCGGTGAGCTCAACGGCCAACTCGCTGACAGAGGCGTCAAGCTGTCGATCAACGACCTACTGATCAAGGCGATGGCCTGTGCGATGGCCCAAGTGCCAGATGTTAACGTCCAGTTCGGCGGTGACGAGCTTCATCGCTTTGGCCATGTCGATATTGCCATGGCTGTGGCCGTGGATGGTGGCCTGGTAACACCCGTCGTCAGGGACGTCGGATCGCTGTCGCTATCGGCGATTGCGCGACAGTCAAAGCATCTCGCGACGAAGGCGCGTGATGGCAAGCTGTTGCCCGAAGACTATCAGGGCGGGACGGCATCAATATCTAATCTCGGCATGTTCGGTGTCGATGAGATGTTCCCGGTGATCAACCCGCCGCAGGCGCTCATCCTGGGCATCGGTGCCGGCGTGCGGCAGCCATGGTGCGTGGACGGCGACATCGCTCTCGCTGCGATCATGGCTGTGACGGCGAGCTTCGACCACCGTGCCATCGACGGCGCGGCCGCTGCGCGGTTCATGTCGGCGTTTAGGGATCTGGTCGAGACGCCGCTGCGCATATGCGGCTGAACCTGGTTTTTTTAATCTGCTGAGCATCGTCTAAGGGCGCGACTGACCCCTCTGCCGTCGATGCTCTCGCGGCATCGATGGAGAAGTGTTGGTATCTTGGAGGTAAGACCCTGAGCCGACTAATCCGGGTCACGCACCAAAATGCGATGCCTAGGAGAGCAACAGGACATGATACACGTTATTGCGGTCATCACTGCCAAGCCCGGCAAGCGCCAAGCCATGCTGGACGAGCTTAACGCAATCATCCCCACTATTCATGCCGAAGTTGGTTGTATCGAATATACAGTCACCATCGACGCCCCCGCCGTTGGCGACATGCATACCCAGAGCCAGTTCGGCCCTGACAGCTTCATATGCATCGAGAAATGGGAGAGCCTCGAATATTTGAAGGCACACAGCACGGCCCAGTTCGTGCTGGACTATTTCCCGAAGGTCGGGCCAATCATGGCCGACCGTACTGTCCATTTCCTTCAGACCGCCTGACCCTGCTTCCGTGACCGACGCGATAACACCACGCGCTGGACGCGCTAGGCTGGATCCTGAACTGCAAAAGGCACTTGGTGACATTCCAATCGGTCCTGCGGGCTTGTTCGATCTCGGTGATCTGCCGCGGGCGCGAAGGGAATTGCACGCGTTTGCACAACTGGTCGCAACGAACGACGATCTGCAGGTGACGATCGAAATTCATCGGGCCGAAATTGATGGGATGTCGCCGATCCCGCTTCGTCTATTCAGACCCATGGCAAGTCCGGCCATAAGGCCGGCACTGCTCTGGTTTCACGGTGGGGGGCAGCTTCTCGGCTTTGCCGCGCAGGAAGATGCCTATCTCAAAAGACTGAGTCACGAAGTCGGCTGCATCGTCGTGTCGGTCGATTATCGACTTGCGCCCGAAGCACCGTCGCCCGCAGGGGCCGAGGACGGCTACGGCGCGTACCGGTGGGTTCGGATCGCGGCCGGCCAACTCGGCATTGATGCTTGGCGCATCGGCCTTGCGGGGGCGAGCGGGGGCGGGTGCATCGCGGCGGCGACGGCCCTCATGATCCGCGACCGTGGAGACCCGTCGCCTGTGTTCCAGGCGTTGAACTATCCGATGCTGGACGATCGCAATATAACGCGATCTAGCCAGGAAATCACCGACATTGGAATATGGGATCGCCAGACCAACCTCACAGCGTGGGGGATAATCTTGGGTGACCGGGCAGGCGGTGCCGGGGTGTGCGGCTATTCCGCGCCAGCACGCACGTTGGACTTATCAGGTTTGCCACCCACTTTCATCGCGGTTGGCGAGCAGGATCTCTTTCGCGACGAAGACATCGAATATGCCATGCGACTCCTCGCTGCCGGTGTGGCAACCGAGCTCCATCTTTATGCGGGCGCGTGCCACGCCTTCGATGTCTTGGCACCTGATTCGGCTCTGGCCGGTGCATTCCAAGAGTGCTGGTTTGCCTTTCTACGGCGGGCCTTCCGCTGAAACCGTTCTCTCAAACTGGCGCGGTGCTTCAGCTTGGAATCCCGCCGATAAAATGCCGTTTTAAACGGCGGAATTCAATTTTACTTGAAAGGAAGTTCAAAGATGAATCGATATGAGGGCAAGAGCGTCGTCATCACGGGGGGAACCAGCGGGATCGGACTGGCCACTGCACAGTTGCTTGCCGCCGAGGGGGCTCGCGTTATCGTCACAGGACGATCCGAGGAATCTCTCTCCGCCGCCCGCGAGGCGCTCGGCTCACAGGCGACTATCTTAAAGAGCGACACCGCCTCGCTGGCTGATATCGGCTTACTCGCCGATCGGGTAAAGGAAGACTTCGGCGGTCTGGACTTACTATTCCTCAATGCCGGCATCACACGCTTCGCACCGTTCGAGAGCATGACCGAGCAGGACTATGACGAACTGCTCACGATCAATGGTAAAGGCCCGTATTTCACGGTTCAGAAGCTTGCGCCCTTGATGCGCCAAGGCAGCGCTGTGGTGGTCACGACCTCGATAGTCAACGTCATGGGCTATCCGATGGTCAGCGCTTATTCGGCCAGTAAAGCGGCGCTGCGGTCGATGGTACGGAGCCTCGCCCGAGAACTTCTGCCGCGCGGAATACGTGTTAACGCGGTGAGCCCCGGGCCAACTGACAGCGGTATCCTCGAAAAAACAATGCCGCCGGAGACCGCTGCGCAGACCAAGAATGCCATGGCTGAGGATGTTCCGATGAAACGCCTCGGCGGTGTCGGTGAAGTAGCCAAGGCTGTCGCGTTCCTCGCATTCGACGCAACTTACACCACGGGTGCCGAACTCGCTGTGGACGGCGGCCAGTCACAGCTTTGAGGCGAGAGGGCGCGTGACCTTCCGCTGGTAATCGACCCTCGGGTCTTACGCAGCCGGCTGCTGTGCCAAGAGCATCATTCCTAACGCGAGGGCAGTGAGCATAGCTGCCCAATGTGCACCGAATGCCAGTAACTGCAATCTTGCATCCTTTTTCGAGAGCTGGCGGCTAAAGTCAAAACAATAAATCAATCAAGTAATGGGGAGGAATAAGGTGAAGTATAACATAAATAATCTTCGTATTTCGGGGGCGACTTTCTTGCTTTCGGTTGTTTTACCACAAACGGCAAATGCTCAGAGTCAGATCCGGCCTGAAAGCCAGACAGGCGCCGGTGAAGCAAGCCAAGATATCATTGTCACTGCGAACAAGCGTGAAGAGGCGCTGAACAGGGTTGGCCTCACGATCACGGCTTTGTCTGGCGACGTCCTGACCGAGCGTAAACTTACCAGTCTTGCGGACATTACCTCTGTCGTACCGGGTCTATCTTTTGCGCAGAGCAATTTGAATACTCCGGTACTTTCGCTGCGGGGCGTAGGCTACGACTCTGCGGCGCTGGGCTCCTATCCGGCAGTCAGTGTGTATATCGATCAAGTGCCGTTGCCCTTTCCAGTTCTGGCAAGTCACGCCGCCTATGACTTACAGCGTGTGGAGGTGCTAAAGGGGCCTCAAGGCACATTGTTCGGGCAGAATGCGACCGGCGGCGCGATAAACTTCGTCCCGGCCAAGCCAACCAAGACCTTCGAGGGCGGCGCGGACATTTCCTACGGCCGGTTCAGCCGGGCGGAAAGCAATTTCTATCTCAGCGGCCCCATTGCGAACGATCTGCGAGCACGAATTTCTGGAAATTTCGTCAGCAGCGAGGGTTGGCAGGTTAGCCAAACCCGGCCGGGCGATCGCAATGGCGCGCAGCATTATGGCGCGGGGCGATTGCTGCTGGATTGGGATGCGTCGGATCGCCTGCGCTTCTCGCTCAACGTCAATGGCTGGATCGACCGGTCCCAGCCGCAAGCAGGCCAATTCATCGCGGTAGATGCGCAGGCTCGTGACTTCATCAGTCCTGGGGAGCTGGCGGCGGTATTTACGAGCAATAATGCGCGCGCGGCGGATTGGAACAATGCCGAATATCGACCACGGGGCAACCGAAAGTTGGTTCAGGCGGCACTTCGCACCGATTTCGACCTATCTGGCGATCTCACGGCTACGTCGTTGACGTCCTACGTCCATTTCAAGCAAAACCAGACCGCAGATGCCGATGGACTGCCGATCAGCATCACCGACTATATCCAGGACGGCTATATCAACAGCTTCAATCAGGAGATCCGCCTGGCAAATTCGGCTGCCAACTCATTACGGTGGGTGCTGGGTGGCAATTACGAGAGCAGCAAGACCTGGGATTTTCAAGACCAGTCATTCGCCGACAGTTCGGCCGGGAACAACCCCGGCACGGGCTTCATCAAGACAAGCAAGCAATATGAGCACCAGAGCATCGAGAATATCGCTGCTTTTGGAAACGTAGAATTCGATATTTCGTCCAGCCTGGTTGCCAAAGGCGGAATCCGTTACACAAAATCCCGCAACAACGCCTATCTCTGTACGGGCGATCGGGGTGACGGGTTAACGGCCCCCTTCTTCAATTTCCTGGCGTCGCTTTTTGCCACGGGGTCGTTCACACCGGCAGGGGCGGGAGATTGCGTAACTATCAACTTTCAGGGCGTGCCCACTATCACTCCCACCTACCTGACGCTCAAGGAGGACAACGTATCCTGGCGGGTCGGTATCGACTATAAGGCTACGCCCGGCACGTTAGTCTACGCCAACATCTCACGGGGATACAAAGCAGGCAGCTTCCCGCTTCTGCCCGCGACGAGCCTGACGTCCTACAACCCGGTGACGCAGGAATCGGTCATATCCTATGAAGCCGGCGTGAAGTCCGACCTGCTTGGCCGTAAGCTGCACATAGATGTCGCGGGCTTCTACTATGACTATCGCGACAAGCAGGTGACAGGTCGTGCCAACGATCCAATTTTCCGTGTTCAGAACGCGCTCGTCAACGTGCCGAAGTCGAGGGTCTTTGGCGTCGACAGCAGCATCTCCCTACGGCCAAGTCGCGGACTGACCCTCACGGGCTCGTTGCTTTATCTTAAGTCTAAAATTCTTCGTTACGCGGGACTGGATGCCTTCGGCGTGCCGCAGAACCTGGCCGGGAACCGGCTTCCGTTCGCTCCCACATGGAGTTATTCCGCCGATATTGACTACCGGTTCAAAATGTCGACTGGCGGCACTCCTTTCGTCGGCGTGTCCGTAGCCGGACGAGCAGAGCAGGATGTCGCAATTGCAGGCAGCAAACTCACTCTGCCCAATGTGTTCGGCGTTAGGGTGGCGCCGGGTGTCATCCATCCGCTGGTTACTAATCCCTATGCCACCGTCGATCTTCGCCTTGGCTATGAAGCGGCTGATGGCGCCTGGAAGGTCATAGCGTTCGGCAAGAACGTGCTGAATAAATATTATTGGAACAGCCTGGCCAGCCAGAACGAGATCTACGATCGCTTCGCCGCGATGCCGGCGACCTATGGCGTCACCTTGGGGGTGAAGTTCAGATAGGAGTCCATCATCCACCGACATCCATGCCGTCGAGAGATTGACGGCATGGATGTTTTCAGCCCAGCTCCGGCCGGGCTGGCTGCAGGCATCGAACATATTGAAGCGGAGCCATGACTCGTCACCTAATCGACCCAGAGTTGCTTTCCTACGCGGAAACAGGACTTGCCGTGGACTTGGACGTCCCGGCTTTGCCCGAGGTGCGCGACGGGATCGTTGCCATGTTACGTGGCCTGATGCCCCCGCGCGAAACACCCGAGGTGCTAGTCGTGCCGGGTCCTGGCGGAAAACCCAGCCTTTCTCTGCGCATCTATCGGCCGACCGGTGGCTCTGCATCGCGACCAGCGATTTTCCATATCCATGGCGGCGGCTTCGTCATGGGCACCGCAGCGATGATGGATGGATCGAACGAGCGCTATGCGGCAGACCACGACGCCGTGGTGATCTCGGTAGATTACCGTCTCGCTCCGGAGGCCCCGTTTCCGGCTCCGATCGAAGATTGCTATGCTGGTCTGTCGTGGGTCGTGGCGCAGGCGCAGGCGCTCGGCATCGATCGCAGCCGCATAGTCCTGCTGGGTGAAAGCGCGGGAGGCGGCCTTGCCGCCGCCCTGGCGATCCTTATGCGCGATCGCGGCGGCCCCGTTCTGAGGAGTCAATTTCTGTTATATCCCATGCTCGATGATCGCACCGGCGCCGTGGCGGGCGGCATCGACAATGCGATGAGCGGCGCCTTCATATGGTCGCGCGCGTCAAACCGGTTCGGGTGGGCTTCGATGCGGGGAACGCAGCCGATCCCTGTCGAGCGCATGGCTCATTTCGCACCGGCGCGACTGGATGATTTCCGCGGTCTGCCGCCAGCCTATATAGCGGTCGGCGCACTGGACTTGTTCATCGACGAGGACATCGCCTACGCGACGCATCTCATCCGCGCGGGGGTGCCGACTGAGATGCATGTTTATCCCGGCGCACCGCATGGCCTCGATCTGGTGCCCGATGCGGCTGCCACAAACCGCTTCCGGCGGGATCTGGCGGATGCGCTGAACCGGGCTTTGCGTCGGAGGTGACCATCCCATTGGACTAGGAGCCGCATGCGTTGCCGAATCGGCATCGGCCTAGCCGTTTCGACATCTCTGCTCGAACTTTGCTTGCTGATAAGCTGGAAGAAAATCGAAACGGATCGAGAGGAAAGCGCTTTAATGACCGATCAGACATGGCGGGCGTCGCCAATGACAGAGTCTATCGAGCCGTTCCATCTTTCGGTACCAGAAACCGCGATGATCGATCTGCGCGAGCGTCTTTCCCGAACTCGATGGCCGGATCGCGAAACCGTGCACGATACCAGCCAAGGCGCACCGCTGGCGAAAGTCGAGGCCTTGTGCGCCTACTGGCATAATCATTATGATTGGCGCCGCTGCGAAGCCACGCTGAACGATCTCGGCCAGTTCATCACGAACATTGACGGCCTCGACATCCATTTCCTGCACATTCGGTCCGCCGAGCCAAACGCCTTCCCGCTCATCCTCACGCACGGCTGGCCCGGAACCGTGCTCGAATTTCAGCGCGCGATCGGGCCGCTCGTCGATCCGGCCGCGCATGGCGGGAACCCGGGCGACGCCTTTCATCTCATCATTCCCTCGCTGCCCGGCTATGGCTTTTCGGAAAAGCCTA
Source organism: Sphingobium sp. (assembly GCA_051305835.1). Lineage (GTDB taxonomy): Bacteria > Pseudomonadota > Alphaproteobacteria > Sphingomonadales > Sphingomonadaceae > Sphingobium. The sequence continues at coordinate 3,521 of JBPPMC010000304.1, read as the reverse complement.
CTGCCCATGGCTGGAACATCTCGCGCATCGCGGCCGCCTGGATCACGCTGATGGACAGGCTTGGGTATGATCGATGGGGCACCCAAGGCGGCGACTGGGGTGCGCTGGTTACCGAAGAAATCGGCCGCCAGGCACCGCCGGGCTGCGTCGGACTTCACCTCAACTTTTGCATGATTGCGCTGACGCCCCAGGAAATTGCGGACGCAACCTTCGGCGAACGCAAGATGATCGCGGACCTTCGGCGCTATCATGACGAGCAGTCCAGCTATCTCAAGATGCACACCACCAGCCCGCAGACGCTCGGCTATTCGCTAGCAGACTCCCCGGCAGGGCTCGCTGGGTGGATGTATGCCGTATTCCAGGACTTCACCGACAGCGAAAATCGGCCTGAAGACGTGGTGACCTGGGACATGATGCTCGACCAGATCATGATATATTGGCTCACTAATAGCGGTGCATCGTCCGTCCGCCTGAACTGGGAAGCGGCGCGAGAAAGGCTATGGAAGACTCCGTCATCCGCGCCGATCGACATTCCGGCAGGATTCAGCATTTTTCCAAAGGAAGTCATGCGTGCCTCCAGGCGCTGGCTCGAGAAGCGCTACAGCAAAGTGGTCCATTATCAGGAGTTTCAGGAGGGTGGTCATTTTGCGGCATTGGAAAAGCCGGACGTCTTCGCCGACGAAATCAGGCGGACATTCCGAAACGTCCGCCTGCCCTAGTCGGCCATTCTCCTGAAGCGCCAATTCGCACGATCACAATAGTGGAAGAATTCTATGACAACTCCTCCCAGTCTCTCCTCCGCGACCCTCTTCCGGCCGATCAGGATCGGCACGCTCGAAATCCCCAACCGCATCGTGATGCCCGGGATGGGCCTTAATCTGGCAGAAAATGGCGTGCCGACGGCGGAGATCGCCCAATATTACCGCCGTCGCGTAGAGGGCGGCGCAGGACTGATAATGACAGAAGCCAGCTTCATCGACCATCCGTCTTCGTCAAACCATCCGCAGTTGATGCGCTTCAACAGCGAAGAGTCGCTCGGCGGATGGAGCGAGGTTCTCCGCCAGGTTCACGAAGCGGGCGGGCGGATGATGCCGGAATTGTGGCATGCCGGCCTGTGCCCGCTGCCCCATGAGGCGGTGTCGGGGGAATATTCTCCTTATGATCCCGCGCTGAAGCAGATCGGGCCCTCCGGCTACCTCGCTCCGGGCCTGCAGGTCGGTTTGGAAATGAGCCAGACGGAGATCGACGCGGTGATCGACGCTTATGCGCGGGGCGCGGAGCAGGCAAAAACGCGCGGCTTCGACGGCGTCGAGCTGCTCGGCGCACACGGTTTCCTTATCGATCAGTTTTTTTGGCATGAGACCAACAAGCGGCGTGATGGATATGGCGGCAGCATGCGCAACCGTGCGCGGTTCGCCGCAGAGATCATTGCGGAGATTCGCCGACGGACCGGGCCAGACTTTCCTATCGTCATCCGGATATCGCAATGGAAGCTCGTTGACTTCGTCGCGCAGGTGGCAAGATCCGCGAAGGAATTAGAAGAGTGGCTCGGGCCCCTGGTCGATGCCGGTGTTGATGCCTTCGATTGTTCGCAACGGCGCTACTGGGAGCCGGTGTTCGAGGGCAGTCCGCTTAACCTGGCGGGCTGGGCGAAGACGCTGACCGGCAAGCCGTCTATTGCGGTCGGCTCGGTCGGACTCGAAATCGACCTCCACGCCATCATGAAGAATTTCCAGGCGTCTCCGCTCGCGCCGCTCAACAAGCTGTTTGAGATGATGGAGCGTGACGAGTTCGACATGATCGCGGTCGGACGCGGCCAGATCGCGGATCCCGACTGGTCTAACAAGGTCCGCGAACAACGCTACTCGGAGCTACTACCCTTCACCCTGGAAGCGTTTCGGCAGAATGAATATATCGCGAAATATGAAAAGAAAGGTGGTAATCATTCGACCGGGGACGCCGAATAAGGGGGACTTATGGCCGTCACGCAAAGCAGCGCATCTCGCGGCTTCGCTGTTGGCGGCATCATTAGCAGGCTTCTTCGGCGCGGATGGTCCAGTGCACCAATCGTGAACGGGCTATAGTGCCGCTTGCCCGCGCGTATTTTGTCAAGGAATTGCGTGTTGTTGACCCGCGTTGCTCCAGCGCCTGCGCCCCCGCCTCCCTGATGTCGTTGATATACTCCATATCGTCCACCTGTTTAAGAAAGTTTGCAGAACATAACGCCGGTCGGTTAAGGGCGCTTTGCTTCAGGCTTGTTGAAATGGAACAGATCGCAGCATGGTCGCTTCAAGCCCTATGACGATTGACCCAGCACTTCCCGAAGAAGATGCAGTGGACGAACTAAGTAGCGCATCCACCTGATCATCATGGCTGCCCTTGGGAAAGGCAAGCCACTCACTGCATAGCGCGGGCAACCAGTTGGCAGAGCCGGGCCGCGGGGAAGTCACCATGATTGAAGCTGCTCGGTGCCGCCACATAGGAAGCTGTCAGTGCTGGACAGGTTGAAGCGGCAGAAGAAGCGGCGCCCCCAATGTTCGTTCTATCATTAACAGCTTCTAATGAGACCTGTGCGCGGGTGGGCGTGGACAGCGGCTTTGATTGCTGATTCTATAGGCTTTCCGAAGAGGAGAGCAGGACGTGGCGCATCGTTCGATTGGTCAGGAGCGGTTCGGTTTCGCTGGGCGTACCCGGTCGTCATCATCGCTGGACGAACTTGGCAAGCTGATCGATTGGGCCTCGGTCGCAGCGCTTCTCGATCCGCTGTATTCGGCCAGCATGGGCGAGTCCGCTTGGCCACCTCTGGCGATGTTCAAGGCCCTGCTTTTATCGATCTGGTACGACCTGTCCGACGTGAAGCTGGCCGAGGCGCTTGATGATCGCGCTTCCTTCCGCCGTTTTTGTGGTTTTTCTGGTACGGAAGCGACACCCGAGCGGACAGCGTTCGTGCGCTTTCGCGAGGAGCTGGCCGCCCATAAGCTGGATCGGTTACTGTTCCTGGCTGTGACGGCGCAGCTCAAATCAAAGGCCGTTGCAGTCAAGACCGCATGCTGGTCGATGCCACGATCATTGCTTCGGCCAGCGAGGACGATGATGATGCGAGATGGGTCAAACATAAAGGAAAGCGGGCTGTTCATGGCTTCAAGGCTCATGAACTGCCAGACGTTCTCGACGGGGTTCAATTCGGGGCATCTGGGCGGCAGCGGCGGTGGAGGTGCCTTCGACCGAGATGGCTCGGATACGACCAGACTGGATGAACAGGATATCCATCTGGCGTCGCCCGTCTGGCGCAATCTCGATCTTGGGGAACAGCCGGCGGTACATGCTACTTTCAAGGACGCGGATGCGATGCTGCGCGTGGTTGAGCCCGAGCTTTGTCCCCCGTCAGCCCCCATGGCACAGATTTGAGGTTGTGATTTAAGGAGGGTTGGGGCTTCGTCATAGTGACGAAGGAACGAAGATGAAGTCCCAACCCTCCTTGAAAAAATCGCCGACCAAGTCCCCTGCTGAGCGGGTTGTGA
>JBPPMC010000234.1:0-6325 GCA_051305835.1 Sphingobium sp. | reverse complement strand
ATAGGCAGCAATACAGCGCTCCCGAAAGTCCGTCATATCTTCCATGAAAAGTCGTAATCGCCCATTCGGTTCGCTCATTGCTACGCACAGCTTGATCTGGGCGCTGGCGTCACCCGCATTGTTTATGTTCGATACGCCTTTGGCCGCACAGACACTGAACACGCCTCCAGCTCCAGCTCCAGCGGCTACTGACGCGCCAACCCCCGCAAGCGACGAGGAAATAGGCTTTTCCGCGGACAAGCTGGAATATAATTCCGATGCGGATGTCGTCACCGCCAGCGGAAACGTCCAGATGGTGCGGCAGGGCAACCGCCTCCGCGCCTACAGCGTCACATGGGAGCGCAAGAGCGGCAAGGTGTTGGCGAGCGGGAACGTGTCGACCACCGACCCGGAAGGCAACATCGCCTATGGCGACAAAGTCGATGTTACCGACACGCTGAAAGACGGCTTGGTCGACAACATGTTGCTGGTGCTGAAAAGCGGCGGCCGCCTGGCGGCCAGGGAGGCATCGCGCGTAAATGGCATCTACACGCTCAATCACGCAGCCTACACCGGCTGCTCGGTCGAGGACAGCGATGGCTGCCCAAAGGAACCGACCTGGCAGATCAAGGCAGTCAAGGTCGTCTACAACCCAGAGCGTCAGCGCGTCAGCTATACCAACGCCAAGATCGAATTGTTCGGGCTTCCCTTGCTCCCCTTGCCGGGCCTTTCACATCCCGTCGGTGAAGGCGGCGGCAGTGGGCTGCTGGTTCCCGATTTCCGATATGATCGGGTAAACGGCTTCGAATTGTCCGTGCCATATTATATCCCGATTGCACCCAATCGCGATCTTACGATCACGCCACGTGTCTTCTCGGACGCATTACCCATGGTCGCCGCGAATTATCGCGCGCTGCTGGACAAAGGCGCTTACCAGATCACGGGCTATGCCACCTATGGGTCGCGCCTGCCGGTGGCCGATGTGATTCCGGGCGTTAATTCCCAAAAGGATTTCCGCGGCTACATCGATGCAAGCGGCCGCCTGCAACTCGATCCCGAATGGAGCGTCAACGGCTCGATCCGGCGGGCGACCGATCGCACCTTCCTGCGGCGCTATGACATCAGTCGCGATGATCGGTTGCGCTCGACGCTTCAGGCGGAGAGAATTGGCGAGCGAAGCTACTTTTCGCTATCGGGCTGGGCTACGCAAACTTTGCGGGCGAATGACAAACAGGGGCAAGTGCCGATCGCTCTGCCGATTATCGACTATCGCCTGAGGCTCGCCGACCCGGTCCTTGGTGGTCGACTCCAGCTTCAGGCCAACAGCCTCGCTATAACCCGTTCTGAAGGTCAAGATACACAACGTGCCTTTGTGGGCGCCGAATGGAACCTGCGTAAGCTGACCGGGCTGGGTCAGGAGGTTACCTTTACCGGTTACCTGCGCGGAGACGTGTATCACAGCGATGAGAACAGCCTCACCCAAACTGTAAGTTATCGCGGGAATAGTGGCTGGGAGACACGCGGAATAGCGGCTGCCGCCGTCGACGTGCGCTGGCCGTTCATTGGGTCGGCCTTTGGTGGTATACAAAGATTCACGCCACGCGTGCAGATTGTAGCTGCGCCGAAATTAGCTAACCTCTCGGTTCCTAACGAAGACGCGCGCGCCGTCGATCTCGAAGACAGCAACCTCTTCGCGCTCAATCGCTTTCCGGGATATGATCGCTTCGAAGACTCCACGCGAATCACATATGGATTCGACTATCGGCTGGATCGCAAAGACCTGTCGTTCACGACCGTTATCGGCCAGAGTTATCGGCTTGACCGGCGCCCGATCCTGCTGCCGGACGGCACCGGCTTATCGGCGCGCGTTTCCGATATCGTTGGGCGTACAACCGTCAGCTACAAGGATTTCGTCAAATTCACCCACAGGTATCGGCTGGACAAGGATAGCCTGGCCGTACGCAGGAACGAGATCGACGCCACGGTCGGCACGAAGAAGACATACGGCACCATCGGCTATCTGCGCCTTAACCGAAATGCGTCGCTGGCTTTCGAAGATCTTCAGGATCGCGAGGAAATCCGCCTCGGTGGACGCGTTCAGGTTACACGTTTCTGGTCTGTTTTCGGATCGACGGTTATCGATCTGACCGACACCAAGGAAGATCCAATCTCGGTCTCGGATGGCTATCAACCGGTTCGCCATCGCGTCGGCATTTCCTATGCGGACGACTGCCTGGAACTCGGGCTGACGTGGCGGCGCGATTATCGCACGACCGGCGATGCGCGGGAGGGCAACACTTTCCTACTGCGGCTGGCTTTTCGCAATCTTGGCATATAAAGGGTTGAGCGGCATTTTGCCCGATGGGCACTACTTGACCGAGAGCGACATTCGCTCAGGCCGGGTTAAGCCGCAGCATGTCACAGGGTCCGGTCCCGGCAACTGCGGGCACGAATTGGAGAGTATGTTTCGTTGATGATACGCCCTGTATTTGCCGCCCGTCGGCCCCGATCATCCGCCCTCCGGGTATCTGTTCTCGCCGTTGCGATGCTTTCGGTTGGTGCTGCGTCATTTGCGCAGTCGGCGCCTGAGGAAGGCGGACCGGCGTCTTCCGGTCTTATCCTGCCGAAAGACATGACCATCTTCGGGAAGAGCGACCCCAACGTCCGCAAGGCAACCGCCATTGTAAACGGCGCGATCATCACCGGCACGGACATCGATCAACGGCTCGCGCTGATCATCACCGCGAATGGCGGCAAGGTGGCGGACGAGGAGAAGGAACGCCTTCGCGTGCAGGTTTTGCGCAATTTGATCGACGAGACGTTGCAAATTCAGGAAGCCGCTGCAAACGACATCAAAGTCGATCGCGCCGAGATTCAGCAGAGTTATGAGCGTGTTGCGGGCAACTTCCGCAAAAGCCCACAGGATTTCGATGCGTATCTACGGGAGCAGGGAAGCTCATCGGCAAGCATCAAACGGCAGATCGAAGGCGAACTGGCGTGGAGCCGCCTGCTCCGTCGTAACGTGCAGCCGTTCGTGAATGTCGGCGAAGATGAAGTGAAGTCGGTTGTCGATCGCCTGAACGCGTCGAAGGGTGCGGACGAATTCCGGATCGGCGAAATTTACTTGTCGGCCACCCCGGAAAACTCCGAACAGATTTCGGCGAATGCCCGCAACATCATCGATCAGATCCGCAAGGGTGGCTCTTTCGCCGCCTATGCCCGCCAGTTTTCCGAAGCATCCACGGCGGCAGTCGGTGGCGATTTGGGCTGGGTCCGCCCGGCGCAGCTGCCCGACGAACTTGCCAAGGCCGCGAGCGAAATGGACGTTGGCCAGATCGCAGGCCCAATTGCCGTTCCGGGCGGCATGTCGCTTCTCTACGTGATGGACAAGCGCAAGGTTTTGACTGCCGATCCGCGCGATGCTCTGCTCAGCCTCAAGCAACTATCCATCGCCTTTCCCGCAGGCACGACCAAGGAACAGGCTTCGGCAAAGGCAGCCAGTTTTGCGACAGCCACCAAGGCCATACAGGGTTGCGGCGCGGCCAATGATGTCGGATCGAAGCTGGGCGCCGATGTCGTCGACAATGACAATGTGAAGATCCGCGACTTGCCCGGTCCTTTGCAGGAAATGCTGCTCGGCCTTCAGGTCGGCCAATCCACGCCCCCATTTGGCTCCGTCACCGATGGCGTGCGCGTGTTGGTGCTGTGTGGTCGCGACGATGCCGCGGCGAGTGGCGCCCCGTCTTACGAGCAAGTCATGGCGCAAATGGAAGAGGAACGCGTCAACAAGCGCGCCCGCATCTATCTGCGCGATCTTCGCCGCGACGCGGTGATCGACTATAACTGATGGCTGGAGGACAGGCGATGCAGGCTTCGCCTTCTACTCCCGGCCCGTGCTTCGCAATATCGCTGGGTGACCCTGCGGGCATTGGCCCGGAGATTGTGGCAAAGGCTTGGATCATGCGGGAGGCACGCAGTCTGCCGTGCTTTTTCGCAGTCGGTGACCCCGCTTCGATCCGCGCGGTATGGGACGGGCCACTGCGGGAGATCGATTCTCCTGATCAGGTGGCGGCCATATTTCCCAAAGCACTTCCCTATCTGCGCGTTGCGGATGCCGGGCTTATCACACCGGGTCAGCCCAGCGTAGACGGCGCACGCGCCGCGCTCGAAGCGCTTGAGGCATCGGTCGGCCTTGCACGTTCCGGGTCGGCGGCGGGCATCATCACTGCGCCGGTGGGGAAAACCCAGCTTTACGGTGTGGGCTTCAACCATCCCGGGCAGACCGAGTTTATCGCGGAGCGATGCGGCGTATCGCATGATAATGCGGTGATGATGCTTGCGGGTCCATCGCTGCGGGTCGTGCCGATCACCATACACCTCGCACTGGCCGATGTGCCGCGGGCGTTGACAATAGACCTGATCCGCGCCCGGACCATCGCAACGGCCAAAGGGCTTCAACGGAGTTTCGGGATTGCCAAGCCACGGCTGGTCATGACTGGATTGAACCCGCACGCTGGAGAACAAGGCGCGCTGGGTCGCGAGGAAACCGACATCATCGCGCCCGCCATTGCCTCATTGCAGGCAGATGGCATCGATGTGACGGGTCCGCATGCGGCCGATGCGCTGTTCCATACACGCGCGCGCCGGACGTATGACGCGTGCCTGTGCATGTATCACGATCAGGCACTGATCCCGGTGAAAACACTGCATTTCGATGATGGCGTCAACATGACACTGGGCCTCCCGATCATTCGCACGTCACCAGATCACGGCACGGCGTTCGGCATAGCTGGCACTAATGCAGCCAACCCTGGTGCGATGATAGCGGCGATCCGCATGGCCGGAGAAGCCGCCGCGCACCGCGCTGCGGCCGACGCTATCGCCTCAGCCGGGGCCTGATGCCTACTCCCCCACTGCCGCCGCTCCGCGAAGTGATTGCCGCGCATGGACTACAGGCGAGCAAGGCACTGGGGCAGAACTTTCTACTCGACGAAAAACTGCTGGACCGGATCGCGGCCATTCCGGGGCCGCTCGCGGCGGCGACAGCCTATGAAGTTGGTCCCGGCCCCGGCGGGCTGACCCGGGCACTTTTGCGCGCGGGCGCGCGTGTGGTCGCAGTAGAACGCGACCGGCGCTGTCTGCCTGCTCTTGCCGAACTTCATACAGCCTTTCCCGATCAACTCACGGTGATCGAGGGCGATGCCATGGCGGCGGATGCCCGGTCTCTGGCTGGCGAAGGCGCGCATATCGTCGCCAACTTGCCGTATAATGTCGGCACGGCGCTGCTGGTCGGCTGGCTTTCGGCGCAATGGCAACCATGGTGGGCATCACTGACACTGATGTTCCAACAGGAAGTAGCTCAGCGGATCGTGGCGCCGCCGAACAGCGATCATTACGGGCGGCTCGCTGTATTGAGCCAGTGGCGGTCCACCCCCCGGATCGCCATGAAAGTGCACCGCAGCGCCTTCACGCCGCCGCCAAAGGTCATGTCGGCGGTGGTCCACATTCTGCCAGCCGAGCACCCCGCAGGTGTCGATTTCAAACAGCTTGAGCGACTAACCGCGGCTGCCTTCGGTCAGCGCAGAAAGATGCTGCGGCAAAGTCTAAAAGGTCTGCCGGGTGGACTGGCGGCGTTGGATGCAGTCGGCATAGACGCGCAGCGAAGAGCCGAAACGCTGTCGGTGGCCGAATTCGTCGATGTGGCCCGCGTTCTCAGCTCGTAACTAAATCAAGGCTGCTTGGCCGGTACGGCAGTCGGCGTTGGAGTGACTTCCTTTGCGGTCAACACCGTGGGCGGAACACCCTTGGCTATAGCGGCGGAAAGTTGGGTCGCAGCCGCGCAATCACTTTTGCAAAGGATCTTCACCTGCGCGAGATTTTCGCGGGCTTTGGCAAGCGCGCCCTTCTCCGCCATCGCCTGCCCCTGTCCGGACAAGGCAGCGACGTCAGTCGGATCGAGCAACAAGGCTTCGCGGTAGTAGCGGATCGCCTTCCCCTGCAGGCCTTGCGTGCGCGCAACCTTGCCGAGCGACAAATAGGCGCCGCGATTGCGGGGGTCGACCGCCAGCGCCGTTTCCAGCGCGTCAGTGGCGCCATTCAGGTCACCGGCCTGCTGCGCCGCTTCGCCCTTTTTCTGCCATTCCAGCGACAAAGGCTCGATCTGCGCATCCGGCCGCTGACCGACACCTACGCTCGAAACAGTGGCAAGCAGGGCAGCCAGGGCAATAGTCGCAGGCGTGAAACGCATTATAGTCTCCAGTGTCGATTGCTTAGGAGTGTCCCCGTTTCCTATGTATTTGTCCATCAGCCTTTTTCCAGCACCGCCAGGAAAAAGCCGTCGGTGCCA
>JBPPMC010000220.1:0-8136 GCA_051305835.1 Sphingobium sp. | reverse complement strand
GCTTACAGCTTGCCCCTTATCGAAAGGCGCAAGCCGAAAGCACGTTACTCCATCTCCAGGATAATGGCGTCCACGGCAAGGCTGTCGCCAGCCTTTGCCGACAGGGACTTCACCGTGCCGCTCTTCTGCGCGCGCAGGATGTTTTCCATCTTCATCGCTTCGATTACGGCCAGCGGCTGCCCGGCCTCCACCTTGTCGCCCTCGCCCACGTTCAGCGAGACCAGCAGGCCCGGCATCGGACAGATGAGGTAACGCGACAGATCAGGCGGGATCTTCTCGATCATATGCTGCGCCAGCGGCGCTACGTGCGAAGGCAAGACCCGCACGACATGCGATGCGCCATGTGCCGTCAGCTTAAAACCGCCCCGCACCGGAGCGATCCGCACGGCCAATGGTTCGCCATCGAACTCCGCCTCTACGATCCTGTCGCCGGGCGTATACTCCAGGCTCATCTCCAGCGGCTCACCATCGACAGTAACTTCATCCAGTGCGATGTTGACGTTGTGAAGAACACCCGCATCCCCTGCCCCGACCTTCACCTGCCAGTCCGAAGGCGGCCGCAACTTCAATCCCAATTGCCCGTCGATCCGACGCGCACGATCCGCTTGCGCCATTCCCGCAAAAGCGCCGATGGCCGCGAGCTTGCGCAGCAACTCGGTTGATGCAGGCGCGCCAGTGAAGCCGTCGGGATATTCCTCCGCGATGAACCCCGTGGTGATGTTGCCGGAGCGGAACCGCTCGTGCTGCATGATGGCCGAGAGGAAATCGATATTGTGGCCCGGTCCTTCAATCTCAAAGCGGTCCAGCGCCTCGATCTGCTTGTCGATCGCCTCCAGCCGCGTGGGAGCAAAAGTCACCAGCTTGGCGATCATCGGATCGTAGAACATGCTGACTTCGCCGCCCTCGGTGACGCCGTCGTCCACACGCACACCTTCAACCAGTTCCGGCGGATTGTAGCGCACCAGTCGTCCGGTCGAAGGCAGGAACCCGCGATAGGGATCTTCGGCATAGACGCGGTTTTCAACCGACCAGCCGTTGATTTTCACATCGTCTTGGCGGAACGCCAGTTTCTCGCCATTGGCGACGCGGATCATCTGCTCGACCAGATCAAGGCCGGTGATCTGCTCGGTCACGGGATGCTCGACCTGCAGTCGCGTGTTCATTTCAAGGAAGTAGAACCCCTCCCCTGTCGTATCCGCACCGCTGACGATCAACTCCACCGTGCCTGCGCTGTAATAGCCCACGGCCCGCGCCAGCGCGACGGCTTGCTCGCCCATCGCCTTGCGCATCTTGGGCGTGACGAAGGGCGAAGGCGCTTCCTCGACAACCTTCTGGTGGCGGCGTTGAATCGAACATTCGCGTTCGTTCAGATAGACGATATTGCCGTGTTGATCGCCCAGCACCTGAATTTCAATGTGGCGCGGGCTTTCGATGAACTTTTCGATGAACACGCGATCGTCGCCGAAACTCGCCAGCCCCTCGCGCTTGGTCGCTTCGAAGCCCTCGCGGACGTCAGTTTCGGAATAGGCAAGACGCATGCCCTTGCCGCCGCCGCCTGCCGACGCCTTCATCATCACCGGATAGCCGATGTCGTTGGCAATCCGCACCGCATGATCGGTATCGTCGATCTCACCGACAAAGCCCGGCACGACATTCACGCCTGCTTGCAGCGCCAGCTTCTTGGACTCGATCTTGTCGCCCATCGCGGCAATCGCGCCGGGAGGCGGGCCGATGAAGGCGATGCCTGCGTCCTTCAACGCCTCGGCGAAGCTGGTCCGCTCCGACAGGAAACCATAGCCCGGATGCACCGCGTCCGCGCCTGTGTCCTGGCACGCCTGAATGATCTTGTCGGCGATCAGGTAGGACTGCGCGGCAGGCGACGGCCCGATATGCACCGCCTCATCCGCCAGCAGCACATGCGGCGCACGCGAATCCGCGTCGGAATAAACCGCGACGGTAGCGATACCCATTTTGCGCGCAGTACGGATGACCCGGCAGGCAATCTCGCCACGGTTGGCGATCAGGATTTTAGTAATTGTCATTCTATTTCCCGTATCCGTGCTGATTATTCACTTCGTCATGCCGGACTTGATCCGGCATTCCGCTGTCTTCGGGGCGCCACGGCAGCGCGGGGTAGCGAGACCCCGGATCAAGGCCGGGGCAACGGGAGGGATCGGCCTCGATCACTCCGCCGCCTCCAGATGTGCGTTGGTAGACGCTTGCATCGGCTCCACGCCCAGCTTCGCGAAGAGCGCGGCGTCTTTGTCGTCGCCGGCGTTGGCGGTCGTGAGCAAACGGTCGCCAGTAAAGATGCTGTTCGCCCCGGCCATGAAGCACAGCGCCTGACAGGCCTCGCTCATGCTCTCGCGCCCGGCCGACAGCCGCACCATGCTCTGCGGCATCACGATCCGCGCGACCGCGACAGTGCGGACAAACTCGATCTCGTCGATCTTCGCGAGAGGGGTATCGGCGAGCATGTCGCCCAGCACCGTGCCCTTCACAGGCACCAGTGCGTTGATCGGCACGCTCTCGGGATGCGGCATAGTCGCAAGAACATAGAGGAAGCCGACCCGATCCTCCCGCGTCTCGCCCATGCCCACGATCCCGCCGCAGCATACATTGATGCCCGCCGCACGGACATTTTCCAGCGTCTCGATCCGGTCTTCAAAACTGCGCGTCGTGATGACGTTCGCGTAATTCTCCGGCGATGTGTCGATATTGTGATTGTAGTAATCCAGCCCCGCCTCGGCCAGTTGCTGCGACTGTTTTTCCGTTAGCATCCCCAGCGTCATGCAGGTCTCAAGACCCATGGCCCGCACGCCCTTCACCATTTCGACGATGGCGGGCATGTCGCGCTCCTTGGGACTGCGCCAAGCCGCCCCCATGCAGAAGCGGCCAGATCCTGCGTCCTTCGCCTGCGCCGCTGATTGCAGCACTGCGCGAACGTCCATCATCTTTTCGGCTTTGAGGCCCGTCTCGGCATAGACCGACTGGTTGCAATAGCCGCAATCCTCGACGCACCCGCCGGTCTTGATGGACAACAGCGTCGAAAGCTGCACTTCGTTGCGCGGATGATACGCGCGATGCACGCTCTGCGCTTCGAACATCAGGTCCGAAAACGGCAGGTCAAACAGCGTCGCGATCTCTTCGCGGGTCCAATCGGTACGGGCAATTGCGGTGGTCACGCGGCATCCTCCAGCGGGGGCATGTTGTGGCCGAGGAGGCGCAGCACATCGGCCGCACATTCCACGACGTTGGACCCCGGCCCATAAATGCCCTGCACGCCTGCGTCACGCAGATAGTCATAGTCCTGCGGCGGGATCACGCCGCCCGCGATCACCTTGATGTCGTTCCGTCCCTGCTCCCGAAGCAGCTTGATAAGTTCGGGGATCAGCGTCTTGTGACCTGCCGCCAGCGATGACGCGCCGACGACATCGACATCGCTCTCCAGCGCCAGCACGACGGTTTCCTCCGGGGTCTGGAATAGCGGGCCAGACACGATGTCGAAACCCATGTCGCCGAAGGCGGACGCGATGATGTTGGCGCCGCGATCATGCCCGTCTTGCCCCATCTTGGCGACCATCAGCTTGGGCTTGCGACCTAGCCGCCGTTCAACGGCTGCCACGCCATCCAATACCTGGTGCCACCGCGCATCGCCTTCATAGGGTGCGCCGTACACGCCCTTTACCGGCGTCGGCGTGGTGCCGTAGCGGGCAAAGCTCTCCTCCATGGCGGCGCTGATTTCGCCGAGCGTCGCACGGGCGCGGGCGCATTCCACGGCCAATGCGAGGAGGTTGTTTTCAAGGCTGGAAGGGCGGGCAGCGCCTTCGCGCAAGGCCTGAAGCGCCGCTTCGCATTTCGCGCTGTCACGTTCGGCCTTGGTCTTGGCGATGCGGGCGACCTGCCCCTCGCGGACCTTGGCATTGTCGATGTCAAGCGTTTCGAGAAAATCCTCGGTGGCGAGGCGGTACTTGTTCACGCCCACGATCACGTCATCGGCGCGGTCCACGCGCGCCTGTCGTGCCGCTGCCGCCGTTTCGATCATCGCCTTGGGCCAGCCTGCGGCCACGGCCTTCGCCATGCCCCCTTCGGCCTGTACGCGGTCGATGATCTCCTGTGCCTTGTCGACCAGTTCCTGCGTCAGCGCCTCGATATAATAGGATCCGCCCAGGGGATCGACGACCTTGGTCATCCCCGTTTCTTCCTGGATGATGATTTGCGTATTGCGCGCGATGCGGGCGGAGAAGTCCGTCGGCAAGGCGATAGCCTCGTCCAGCGCATTGGTGTGCAGCGACTGCGTGCCACCAAGCATGGAGGCCATAGCTTCAACCGTGGTACGGATCACATTGTTGTACGGATCCTGCTCGGTCAGCGACACGCCGCTCGTCTGACAGTGCGTGCGGAGCATCTTGCTGCGTTCATCCTGCGCGCCCAGCGTCGTCATGGCCCGGTGCCACAGCACGCGCGCCGCGCGCAGCTTGGCGATTTCCATGAAGAAGTTCATGCCGATGGCGAAGAAGAAGCTGAGGCGACCGGCGAACTTGTCGATGTCCAGCCCGGAGGCGACGCCGTATTTCACATATTCCATACCGTCCGCGATGGTGAACGCCAGTTCCTGCACCTGTGTCGCACCGGCTTCCTGCATGTGATAGCCGGAGATTGAGATGCTGTTGAACTTGGGCATCTCCCGCGAAGTATAGCCGAAGATGTCGGAGATGATCCGCATCGAGGGTTCCGGCGGGTAGATGTAGGTGTTGCGAACCATGAACTCCTTGAGGATGTCGTTCTGGATGGTCCCGTCGAGCAGCTTGCGATCGACCCCCTGTTCCTCGCCCGCGACGATGAAGAAGGCGAGGATCGGAATGACCGCGCCATTCATCGTCATTGAGACCGACATCTTGTCGAGCGGAATACCGTCGAACAGAATTTTCATGTCTTCGAGCGTGTCGATGGCCACGCCTGCCTTTCCCACGTCGCCGGTGACGCGCGGATGGTCGCTGTCATAGCCCCGGTGCGTCGCGAGATCGAAGGCGACCGAAAGACCCTTTTGCCCCGCTGCGAGGTTGCGTTTGTAAAAGGCGTTCGATTCTTCGGCGGTGGAGAAGCCCGCATATTGGCGGATCGTCCACGGGCGCCCCGCATACATGCTGGCGCGGACGCCGCGCGTATAGGGCGCGAAACCGGGGAGGCCCGGGTCCGCCGTAACGTCCTCCGCCGTATAGAGCGGCTTGACAGCAATACCTTCGGGCGTCTGCCACGTCAGATCCTTGCCCTTGACTTCCTTGGCCGCGGCCGCGGCCCACTGGTCGAGTGTCGGTTTATCGCTCATTACTTGCCCTCAAACTTGGCGGGACGCTTTGCGAGGAAGGCCTGCACGCCCTCCTTGAAATCCGCACTGCGTCCCGCGTCCCGCTGGTGCGCGCGTTCCAGCGCCAGCCCCTGCGAGAAACCCGATTCTTGTGTTTCGGCTATGCCCTTGCGGATCAGCCCCAACGCGACCGTTGGCATTGCCGACAGACGCCGGGCCAATGCCAGCGCCTCGCCAGCCAATGCCGCGTCGTTCACCGCCTTGTATATCAAACCCCAATCCGCTGCGGTCTCTGCGGGCAGCGCTTCGCCGAGCATCATCAATTGCGTCGCCCTTGCACGACCGATGAGACGCGGCAGCATCCAGGTCGCGCCACCATCGGGCACCAGCCCGAGATTGATGAAAGACTGGACGAAATACGCAGAGTTGCCAGCCACCACGAAATCACAGGCCAGCGCCAGCGACGATCCCATGCCAGCGGCTGCTCCCTGAACCTCTGCCACAATAGGTAATCGCGATCTGACGAGTGCTTCGACGCAGGGGTGAAAATGCTTTTCCAGCATTTCGCCCACGTCATCCGGCAAACCCTCTTCGCCTTGCAGATCAGCGCCGCTGCAAAAAGCCTTTCCTTCGCCTTTCAGCAGGATCGAACGCACGCCAAGGGCTGGGAAAGCCTCGATCGCACGGATGATCTCGTCAGACATCTCTGGCGTAAGGGCATTGCGCCGCTCCGGTCGATTGAGCGACAGCACACCCACACCATCCGTCACGGATACAATTATGGCGCGGTAGTCACTCAATGGGCGCCGTCCTTAGGAGTTTCCATGATTTCGGTGAGGACACCGTTCATGTCCTTGGGATGCACGAAGAAGATCGGCGTACCGTGTGCGCCGATCCTTGGTTCGCCCAGCACCTTGGCGCCCTTCGCCTCGAACCACGCTTTCGCTTCGTGGATGTCGCCCACTTCGTAGCACATGTGATGCTGACCGCCCGCCGGGTTCTTGGCAATGAAGCCATGAATGGGGGATGCGTCGCCCAACGGCTCGATCAGCTCAATCTGCGTGCCATTGGTGCCATCCTCGCCGGGCGTATCAACAAAACACACCTTCACGCCCTGCGCAGGCAAGTCGAACGGCTCATGGATCTTGGTCGCGCCCATCACGTCACGATAATAAGCGATGCTCTTGTCCATCGAGGGCGTAGCCACACCGATATGATTAAGACGGCCGAGTTTCATTGCGACATCCTCACAGCGGAATGTTGTCGTGCTTCTTCCACGGATTTTCCAGCACCTTGTTGCGCAGCTTCCGCAGACCCAGCGCGATCCGCTTCCGGGTCGAGTGCGGCTGGATCACTTCGTCGATAAAGCCCTTGGACGCTGCCACGAAGGGGTTGGCAAAGCGGTCCTCATATTCCTTCGTACGTTCGGCAATCTCTTCGGGCGTCTTGCCCCGGAAGATGATCTCGACCGCGCCCTTCGCCCCCATCACCGCAATTTCCGCAGTCGGCCACGCATAGTTCAAATCGCCGCGCAGATGCTTGGAGGCCATAACATCGTACGCGCCACCATAGGCCTTGCGCGTGATGATCGTGATCTTCGGCACCGTCGCTTCGGCATAGGCGAACAGCAGTTTCGCGCCATGCTTGATGATGCCGTTATGCTCCTGTCCCACGCCAGGCAGGAAGCCCGGCACATCGACGAAGGTGATGATCGGAATGTCGAACGCGTCACAGAAGCGCACGAAGCGCCCCGCCTTCTTGGACGCACCAATGTCGAGGCAGCCCGCAAGCACCATCGGCTGATTAGCGACGATCCCGACGGTCCGCCCCTCGACCCGGCCAAACCCGCACAGAATGTTACCGGCATGGGCAGGCTGCACTTCGAAGAAGTCGCCTTCGTCCAGCACCTTTCGGATCAATTCATGCATGTCGTAGGGCTGATTGGCATTAGCCGGGATCAGCGTGTCCAGGCTTTCCTCGATTCGATCCCAATCATCGGCAGTCGGGCGCTCAGGCGCGGACTCGCGGTTCGACGCGGGCAGGAAGTCGATGAAATCGCGCGTGGAAAGCAGCGCTTCGATGTCGTTCTCGAACGCCACATCCGCGACGCCCGATTTCGTCGTATGCGTCACGGCCCCGCCGAGTTCCTCTTGTGTGACAATCTCGTTTGTGACCGTCTTCACCACGTCGGGGCCAGTGACGAACATGTAACTGCTATCCTTCACCATGAAGATGAAGTCGGTCATGGCAGGCGAATAGACCGCGCCGCCCGCGCATGGACCCATGATCAGGCTGATCTGCGGCACGACGCCGCTTGCCAGCACATTGCGCTGGAAGACTTCGGCATAACCGCCAAGCGACGCCACACCTTCCTGGATGCGCGCGCCACCGCTGTCGTTGATACCGATGACGGGCGCGCCGACCTTCAGCGCCATGTCCATGATCTTGCAGATCTTCTGCGCATGCCGTTCTGACAAGGAACCACCGAACACGGTGAAGTCCTGGCTGAACACGAACACCAGCCGCCCGTTGATGGTGCCCGATCCCGTGACGACGCCATCGCCGGGGATCTTGGTCTCTTCCATGCCGAAGTCGGTGCAGTTATGCTCGACATACATGTCGAGTTCCTCGAAGCTGCCTTCGTCAAGCAGCACGTCGAGCCGCTCGCGCGCAGTCAGCCGTCCCTTCGCATGCTGGGCGGCAATCCGCTTCTCGCCGCCACCCATGCGGGCAGCCTCGCGCATGGTTTCCAGCTTCTCGACTACGGCCAGCTTCGACATGAACATCCTCTTCCCGGAATAGGCCGCCAGTCCATTTCAGGCTTTGGC
>JBPPMC010000212.1:0-8096 GCA_051305835.1 Sphingobium sp. | reverse complement strand
TCGAACAGCGGCGCGCGGTTTTGCTATGCGGGCGCGTTGATCCCTAATAAAGCGGGCCGCGAAGCACGTGGCCATATGGAAAGACCAAGCAGATGGATGCCAGAGGTGGAATTGGCGGGAGCCTGAAGGGCGTGGACCTTCGCGCGGAGATCGAGCGGCTGCGCAAGGAGCGCAACGCCGTTATCCTGGGCCATTATTACCAGCGGCCCGAAATTCAGGACTTGTCCGATTTCGTCGGCGATTCGCTGGAATTGTCGCGCAAGGCTGCGGAGACGGATGCCGAAGTCATCGCCTTTTGCGGCGTGCGCTTCATGGCGGAGACGGCCAAGATTCTCTCTCCGGAAAAGATCGTGATCCTGCCCGACATGGACGCAGGCTGTTCTCTGGAGGACAGTTGCCCCCCTGCGCAGTTCAAGGCGTTCCGCGAGGCGCATCCCGATCATATTGCGCTCAGCTACATCAACTGTTCCGCCGAAGTGAAGGCGCTGTCCGACATCATCGTCACAAGCAGCTCTGCGGAAAAGATCCTGAGCCAGATCCCGAAGGAGCAGAAGATCATCTTCGGCCCCGACAAGCATCTGGGCGGCTATCTGTCGCGCAAGCTAGGGCGGGAGATGTTGCTGTGGCCGGGCGTGTGCATCGTGCATGAAGCCTTCAGCGAGACCGAGTTGCTGAAGTTGCAGGCGCAATATCCCGGCGCGCCCATCGCCGCGCATCCCGAATGTCCGCCCGCGATCGTCGATCATGCCGATTATGTCGGATCGACCAGCGGCATCCTGGAATTCGCCAAGTCGATGCCCGGCGACACGCTGATCGTCGCGACCGAACCGCACATCATTCACCAGATGGAACGCGCGGTGCCGGAGAAGACCTTCATCGGCGCGCCCGGTGCGGACGGCAACTGCAACTGCAACATCTGCCCCTACATGGCGCTCAACACGATGGAGAAGCTCTACGTAGCGCTGCGCGATCTGCAGCCGCGGATCGAGATGGATGAGACGCTGCGCTTGCAGGCGCGCAAGTCGCTCGACCGGATGCTGGAAATGGCGAGCGGCACCGTGGGGCAGGGGGATCTGGGTGCGCGCTGATGTGTCGAAGTTGGCGCTGCTGATCCTGCCAGCGTCTGCGTGCATGTCTCAGCCCGCTTCGGCGGAGGCCATTACTTCGCGCACGCCGCAGGAACATATCGTCGCGTTCCAGAAGGATTGCCAGGCAGGCAATGTCGCCGCGGCCACATGCAGTTGCATGGTGCAAAAGCTGCAGGAGACGGCGCAGGGCGACGCCTCGCTCGATGTCATGGGTCTGATGGCGTATCGCACGGGCAAGGCGCGTGACGTGGAGATGGTGCCGCTGCTCGACCGTCACGGGCTGCGCGCTTCGGAACTTCAGGCGATTCTGAGTGGTGAAGATCCGCTCGTCGTAACTATTGCGGAGCAATGCGCGTGACGACTTTTGCTCTGGCCGGGTTCGACCTGGACGCCTTCGTGGCTGCGACGCTGGCAGAGGATCTGGGCGAGGTGGGGGATATCACCTCCGCTGCCGTGATTCCCGCAGACGCACTGTTCACCGGCGTCATGGACAGCCGTGACTCGGTGACGGTTGCCGGACTGCCGATCGCGGCAGAATTTTTCCGGGCGCTCGATCCGGATGTGGAGATCGAGATGCTCGTGGAGGACGGGCAGCAAGTCGCAGCGGGCACAGAGCTGATGCGCCTGAAGGGCAAGGCGCGGGCGATGCTGAAGGCGGAGCGTTCCGCGCTGAACACCGTGCAGCATCTCACCGGCATCGCCACGATGACGCGCACCTATGTCGACGCGATCAGGGGAACAGGCGCGACATTGCTCGACACCCGCAAGACCATTCCGGGCCTACGCGTGCTGGAGAAATATGCAACGCGGATGGGCGGCGCGACCAATCATCGCATGGGCCTGTGGGATGCCGCGATGATCAAGGACAATCACGTGGCGGTCGCCGGGTCAGTCGGCGAAGCGGTGCGGCGCGCCGTCGCGGCGGGCATCGCGAACATCATCGTCGAAGTGGATCGCGTCGATCAGATCGAACCGGCGTTAAGCGCGGGCGCGACACACTTGCTGCTCGACAATATGGATCCGCCCACCTTGCGCGGCGCAGTGACGCTGGTGGGTGGGCGCGTGCCGACCGAGGCGTCTGGCGGCGTGCGGCTGGACACGATCCACGCCATTGCCCAGACGGGCGTCACCTATGTAAGCGTGGGGCGGCTGACGCAATCTGCTCCCGCCGCCGATGTAGGACTGGATTTCGCGCATGTATAAGCAAGCCATTGCCGCAGCGCTCATGCTCATTCCGGGCGTCGCGATGGCGCAAGTGGAGCAATGCACACCGCCGCGCGCTATTCCGCGCCCGCGTCCGGACTTGCCATCGCCGAGCCAGCCGAAACGCGTACTGCCGATCGGGGGCTACACGCTGGCGATCACATGGACGCCGCAATATTGCGCGGGCAAGAGCGGCGGGCGTGACGCCTTCCAGTGCGACAACAGGACCGCGAAATTCGGGTTCACGCTGCACGGGCTTTGGCCTGATGGCGAGGGCGAGGACTGGCCGCAATATTGCCGCGCCACATCTGTCCTGCCGCGCGCGACCATAGCCAAAAATCTGTGTGTGACGCCCTCTGCGCAACTGATCCAGCATGAATGGGCCAAGCATGGCACCTGCATGCGCGCCAATGGTCAGCCCATCCGGCCCGACCAGTTTTTCGACCGCTCGCGCGCGATGTACCAGAAGCTGCGCTTCCCGGACATGAGCGCGCTGGCTGCGCGGGGTAGCATCACCGCAAGCGCGTTCGCCAGCGCCTTTGCCGACGCCAATCGCGGCGTCCGTCCCGACATGATGCGTGTCACAGCCACGCGAGACGGATGGCTGGATGAAATCTGGCTGTGCCTGGACAAGAGCTTCCGCAATGCACGCTGCCCGGCGCATCAGGGTGGACTGAAACCCGCCGAAACCCTGCGCATCCGCCCGCAAAACCCGCAATAACTGTTACCGGTCGATCGTCACCGTGCCGGGGTGATGCTTGTCGAGATGCTTGCGGATGATCTTCAGGTTCTTCGTATTGGACTTGAAGAAAAAGTCGAACACATCGCCCACCAGCGGGACCGCGCCCAGCACCGTATCGAAGCCAACATTGGCCGCCATGCGCGTCAATTGCCACTTCGACATGCCCAGATTGCGTGCTTCCCACACCATCCATGCGCCCATCGCCGCCGTGGCGATGTCGCCGACGACCGGGATCAGGCCGACGATGCTGTCCAACCCCACGCGGCGGTTCGTGCCGGGCAGCACGAACATGCCCTCCAGCATTTGCTCCATCGCATCGATACGGCGACGCACCGACGCTGGGTCGCTTCCAAAGCCCGGCAAATCCCGCGCGATGCGGTCAAACTGATCCTGCGAAAAGGCCAACGCGTTTACTCCTCTCCACCTTAATTGGTGGTGCGGAACAACTGGTTCAATGGGTGACGCGCACGCGTCGATGGCGCAAAGCCGGTCAGCGCCCGCGCGGCCAGCGACCAGCGCACCGGCGCGCCCAGAGGGATATAGCCATTATGCGCCACCGTCAGCGCTTCGGCCTGCGATAGCCGCGCCTGAACTTCCGCCACGCTGGTCGCCATGGTCGCCTCGACCAGCCGCTCCTGCGCGGTGACATCGCAATGCACCTTGCGCGCGCAACTTATACGGCCAAGATACCATAGCGCACTGTCATAGGCCGCCACCTCATCCACCAGTTTCAGGTCGGCAGCATCCTCCAGGCCCACTTGCCGACTGGGCACCCCGATCCGCGACAGATCACGGGCGACAAGCGTGTAGAGCAGCCGCGAACCCGATCCCTTCGGCAAGGCAATGCGCAGCACCGGCACCGCACCATTCCCGGCGCTCCAGCGGGAGATTGCCGCACGCGCCGTTGCGCGCCGCTCCTCGATCGTATTTTCCTCCCATGGAGGGGCGGTGGGCGGGCCGGGAAGATCGAGCTGCTGCGGCAGCAACCGGTCCGTCACGGTCCATCCCCCCAGCGCAAAAGCATTAGGCAGTTGATCCCGGTCGATGGCCATGTTGATCCCCGCCCGCACGCCATCGTCCCCCAAGAAATCGCCACGGCCAATAACCGCAAGTCCGAACAACCCCTGTACCGGATCAACTCGGACTTCCTGATTTTTGAGGCCCGCGCGGTTCAGCAACGGCAAGTCGCTATAACGCCCGCCAAGCACCAGCGAGGCAAGGCCCGCCCGGAACCGGACGATCGCCATGGAGGCACGTTCAGCCCGCAGCACGCGGTTCTCCCACGCCGGTATCGGCGTGTCGTCATCCTCGTCATCATCCGTAACCGGGCGCAGGAACCAGGCATCCCGCCGCTTTTCCTTGCGATACGGCCCGGTGCCGCCGTCGCGCCGCGTGATCGCCATTTGCGGCTGGGCCAGCATCTGGAGCAGATAGGGGCGGGGCACGGAGAGACGTATCTCCAGCACCTCGCCGGTCATCGACGACACTTCCTCGATCGCGGCGAGATCGCCATTGGGATCGAGCGCAAGGTTTGCCGCGATCCGGTTGCGCAGGAGGAATGCGACGTCGCTCGACGTGACCGGAGCGCCATTGGGCCATGTGGCGCGCCGCAGCCGGAATATGTAACTCAGGCCATCGTCCTGCACGATCCAGCGCTGCGCAAGTGCAGGCAGCACATCGCCCTGCGCATCGAATGCCACGAGTCCCTGCGCCGTCGCTTCCAGCATCAACTTGGACGCCGGGCTGAGGACATCGCGCAATGGCTGCACAAGCTGTTGCTGCGTGCCGATCACGCTGACGACGACCGGGCCTTTCTGCTTTTCGGTGCAGGCCGCCAATCCCACCACTGACGCAGCGGCGGCTACGGCAAAGGCGGGAAGGGCGGTGCGGCGAAACATGAAGAGGGGCGGTTCCTGAAGGCTGATCGGTCCGGTCTAGCCCCTGCCATCCGCCACGCCAACCCGTAGGCGGCTAATGTTTGATCTTGTGGACCACGGCCACGATCAGCCCGCCGACGATCAGCCCTGCAATGCCGGAGCCGAGCGCGTACACCGCCCATTCCACCACGGCATGCAGCGGGCCAGTCGCTTCACCGGCCGCGACCGACCAGTGATGGAGCGTTTCGGGCACCGCATGCAGGCCGAAGCTCTCCAGGCCATGCACCAATATGCCACCACCGACCCACAGCATTGCCGCGGTGCCGATCACCGAAAGCGCGCGCATCAGGATCGGCATGGTGGAAACCAGCCCGCGCCCGATGCTCTGGTTCATCGCGTCGGGCTTGGTCGCCATATGCAGGCCGATGTCGTCCATCTTCACGATCAGGGCGACGACGCCATAGACGCCCGCCGTGATCAGCAACGATACGACGGCAAGCACGATGGCCTGCTCCCACAGCGGTACGTCTGAGACCGTCGCCAGCGAAATCGCCATGATCTCGCCCGACAGGATGAAGTCGGTGCGGATCGCGCCGGATACCTGCCGATCCTCCAACGCCTTGGGGTCGGCATCCTCCGCCAGTTCCTCGATCGGATGCGCCGGACCTCCCTGCATGGCTTCGAACAGCTTTTCCGATGCCTCGAAACAGAGATAAGCGCCGCCGACCATCAGCAGCGGCGTCAATGCCCATGGCGCAAGGCCACTTATCAACAGGGCGGCAGGGAGCAGGAACAGAATTTTGTTACGGAGCGACCCGAGCGCAATCTTCCAGATGATCGGCAATTCACGATCCGGCGTCAGGCCGACGACATAGCGTGGCGTCACGGCGGCATCATCGATCACGACGCCGGCCGCCTTGGTGCCCGCCTTGCCGGCCGCCGCGGCGACATCGTCCAGCGAAGATGCGGCAAGTCTGGCGATGCCGGCAACGTCATCCAGCAGCGCAATCAATCCCGATGGCATTTGAGCATTGTCCCCCTGTAAGCGGCGTGCTGTCGGTCTGGCAGCCGCCGCGATCCCCTTAATTGCCATAAGCGGCAACGCAATCCAATCGCGACAACGCGCTTTGGCCATTGCCGTTCCTAAGTCCCCGCAACGGCGTGGAAACCAGCGCCGTTCTTTGCGTTATTGGGGCGGGGGGCCAAGGAGATGTCAGTCATGCCTCAAGGTGACAAGAGCAGCTATACCGACAAGCAAAAGCGAAAGGCCGCGCATATCGCAGAAGGCTATGAGGATCGCGGTGTTCCCGATGATGAAGCGGAACGCAGAGCCTGGGCGACGGTGAACAGGGAATCGGGCGGCGGGAACAAATCCGGCTCCGGTCGCGGCAAGCCCGATACGCATGCGTCGGCTAAAAAAGGTGGAAAACGTGGCGGTGCCGCATCGGCCCAACGCTCGGCCAGCGATCGCTCTGCTGCGGCCAGGAAAGGGTGGGAAACCCGGCGCAAGGCTAAGGGTTGATCTGGCCCGAGCATTGGAAGTCCAGGCTGGTGCGGACGGCGGGACTCGAACCCGCACTCCATAGGAAGCAGATTTTAAGTCTGCCGCGTCTACCGGTTTCGCCACGTCCACGCGCGATCATCGCCATTGGGCGACAAGAGGTGCCTTAACCGCATTTTCGCGGATTGGAAATGCTATGCTTCGCCGCGCACTGTAAAGACCCGCCGCACATGTCTGGCCCCACGCCAGCATGCAGCATCGCGGCCTATTTCGTGTTCAGACGCTCGCGCATTTCCTTGCCGGGCTTGAAGTAGGGAACGCGTTTGGCGGTGACCGGCACCGTTTCCCCCGTGCGCGGATTACGTCCCGTCCGGGCATCCCGATCCCGCGTGGTGAATGCGCCGAACCCGCGCAATTCCACACGTCCTCCGGCTGCAAGGCGCTCGATTATTTCACGGAAGAACAGATCCACGATCCGTTCGACTTCCTGCAATGTCAGTTCCTGGTTCTCGTCGGCCAGCATCTGAATCAATTCCGAGCGGATCATTGTCCCTCCCCAAGATGAATGCACCCCACATGCTTCCAATCTTTAGCCTTAATCAAAACTGAAGGTTATGACAATGCAACGACCTCTATAGACTTTCGTGTGAAATCAACGTGCTGTACCAAATTCGGGCAGGTCCATAGTAACAGCGACATTCAGGCACATAAAAACGGCGTGGCAGTAAGTCTGCCACGCCGTTCCTTTAAGTAAAGACGCTCGGCCTTGCCGTAGCGTCAAGCTGATCGAGTAATCAGCCTTCGTTCTTCGCCTTGAGCGCTTCGCCCAGGATGTCGCCCAGCGATGCGCCGCTGTCCGACGAACCATATTGCGCAACGGCCTGCTTCTCTTCGGCGATCTGCATCGCCTTGACGGAGAAGTTAGGCTTCTTGGCACGGTCGAAGCCGATGACCATCGCATCGAACTTCTGGCCGGGCTGGTAACGCTCGGGGCGCTGCTCGTCGCGGTCGCGGCCAAGGTCGCTGCGCTTGATGAAGCCGGTCGCGCCGTCTTCGCCCGTCTGCACTTCAAGGCCGCCATCGCGGACTTCCAGAACCGTCACGGTGACGATCGCGTTCTTGTTGAGGCCCGCGCCCGAAGAGGCGGTGCCGGCGCTGCCGACGGCAGGTGCGCCCTTCTCAAGCTGCTTCATGCCAAGCGAGATGCGCTCCTTCTCGACGTCGATGTCGAGAACGATTGCCGATACGGCTTCGCCCTTGCGATGGAGCGCCAATGCGTCCTCGCCCGAAATGCCCCATGCGATGTCGGACATGTGAACCATGCCGTCCACGTCGCCGTCCAGGCCGATGAACAGGCCGAATTCGGTCGCGTTCTTGACTTCGCCTTCGACGACGGAGCCGACCGGGTGCTTGTCTGCAAAGGCATCCCATGGATTGCTCTGGGCCTGCTTGAGACCAAGCGAGATGCGACGCTTTTCGCTGTCGACTTCGAGAACTAGAACTTCGACTTCCTGGCTGGTCGAAACGATCTTGCCGGGATGGACGTTCTTCTTTGTCCAGCTCATTTCGCTGACATGGACCAGGCCTTCGATGCCCGGCTCCAGTTCGACGAACGCACCATATTCGGTGATGTTGGTCACGCGGCCCGACAGCTTGGCGCCGATCGGATACTTGGCCATTGCGCC
>JBPPMC010000201.1:0-2999 GCA_051305835.1 Sphingobium sp. | reverse complement strand
GCCGTGCTGGGTGGATTGGAAATGGTGGAACGATACGTTGCACCGGGGTCGGTCGCGGAGATCCACTGCTACCATCCGCAGCCGTACTACGATCCCGCGCTCGTCGCGAAACGATTGATCACGCCGCGCTTCCTGGCACTCGCGCACCGCGCGCTCGCGCAAGGGGGCTCGTTCACGATCCAGACGGACAACCCCGGGTATTGGAAGTACATCCAGGCGGTCGCGCCGCACTTCTTCGAGTTCCGCGAACGCATCGGCAAGTGGCCGGATTCGCCGAAGGGGCGCACGCGCCGCGAGATCATCGCGATGAAGAAGGGACTGCCCGTATTCCGGGGCGTCGGCGAATCGCGACCGGGGCTGAGCGAAGAGGATGCGATGCGGCTGGCGGAGCCGTTGCCGCCCCCGACCTTCGACGCCGACCGGCGCTTGCAGGAATTGGATCGACTTGGGTGAATGCTGGTTAGCCGCGACGCGCAGCGGAGCGCTCCGCTACGCCTCGCGGCTACCGAATTCTCAGCACACGCAGCAGCAGACTGGCGTGCCGCCCATCATCAGGCAGCAGGTGCAGCCGCCCTTCATGCAGGCGGCCATGCAGTCGCAACAGCCATGGAGCATGTCGCAGCAGGCCTTGTCGCCGCTGGTGCACATCACCATGCAGCCATCCTTCGTCATCTCGACCTTGCAGGCGCCCATCGTCAGGTTGCAGCAGCACACCATCATGCCGTTCATCATGCAGCAGACGCTGCACATGCCCCCGGCCATCATGGTGCAGAGGTTTTGCATCATGGTGCAGGCGGTCGGATCGTCGCACACGCAGGTCATCTTCATCCCGTTCTTCATCTTCTCCATCGTCATGGTGCAGCGCGGCACCATCACCATGTTGGGCATTGCGCCCGTCATGCCGCCGGTCGGGCCCATCATGGGCATTCCGGAGCCCATGCCGGCCATCGAAGTGCGATCCATCATCATTGCGCCGGTCATGTATCCATCCTCGTGGGTGATGCCCGCCATCGGCCTAAACCGGGGCGAGAAACCATGGAAACGATCGCCTGCGACAGGCTGGCGACCGGAATATCCGAACGAAACCGATGCCCACCAGTTGCTTTCCTGAGTATCGAGGTTAGGATTCCCAATGAATCACGACATTGTTGACGATGTTAGTAGTGATTCAACGGCCCTCGGAGTGAAACCATGCTCGGTCATCGCCTCCGCGAATACTTCCTCGAACTCGAACAAGCCAATCCGCTGGTGGCGTTCGTCCCGTTGCCACTGACTGCTTTCGGAGCGGATCAGCAGGCCCGGATTCAAGCGATCTACCAACTGGCCGTCCAAGCGAGCCAGTCGGCAGTCGAACCGGAACCTTGCGATTTGTGGGAATTCTCCCGCAACTAGGCTCCGACTTGCACGATCTTAACGATTGTGAGGTGCGTTGCCAGTCAAATCCGCTTCACATTCCCACTCTGTCAACCTCATAATCATGATTAAATCTGTGATGATTCTACCGCGCTGAAATGTGCCGCCGCGACCACTATCGCGACATGATGATGCCAGCCGTTCCAAGTCCGTCCTTCGAAGTGATCCAGCCCCAACTCATTGCGGAGGCGGTCGAACCCGGAGGCAGCGGCTTCCGCCAACTGCGAACCGCCCGGATGGACGAAGAAGCCCTTTCGCGCCAGCTCCTCGGTGAACTCCGCATCCTCGTAGCCGCCGTCGGGTAGTACGGGACGTGTCGGCTCTCCCTCGGCCCGCAGTCCCTCGAGCAGTTGCAACGCGATCTCGGCCTTGGTGCGCGACGCGCGATGTTCCTCCGGCACCAACGGCGCGTTGCCATCCTCGCGCAGCCACGCCCCCGGCAGGTAGAGTTGCGCCGCCAGCGGATGGTATCCACGCGGCCCCGCTTGCGCCACGAACACGCCCACCTGGCAGTTGATCTTCTTCCCCAGCGACCGGGCGAATTGGCGATGCACCCCTACGGAATGCAGCCCTTTCTTGGGAAACGCGCCGTCATGGACGATCCAGACCGCTCCGGGATCGTCGCGTTGCGCCTGCGACCGTTGCCGCGCCGCCGCGATCAACCGACGATGATCCCACGGGCTATGGCTGACGAAGTGCTGAAGGGCCTGCGCCAGGTCGGCTTCGACCATGATGGCCGCCGAGGCCGCCGCCGCGATCGCCTCGACGTTCTTCCGCGGCATCGGCGAGAGCAGGCCCCGCAGGTAGGCCCGGAATCGCAGGAACTGGTCGGTGCGGAGAAACACGGTGCGCAGTCCGCCGGCATACGCCTCGAAGTGGGCTTCGCGGTCACTGTCGAACGCCGGTGGTTCCGTTGGCAAAGTCATGAATCCATCTGTGGTGGAACGTGCCTGCTCGATAGCTTACCAAGTTTATCGGTTTCGTGTTGATTGAGTTCCACTTGGATCTGCCACTCCGTCAAGTTGTCAAATCGCAAGCTAATTTTACTCGTTCATCCATAAAGCGTTGCCAAAGAATCACTTGTGTTGTTCTAAATATTAAACGATCTTCATTGATATTCACATCGTCTTGTCGGAAGAGGGTCCCTTTGCACGGCGGGGTTGAAATAGGTTACCAAGTTCATCATTATAGTGCGATATTGGAGATGGATCTTCAGAGGAGGTGTGGCAATGCGCGGAACGATTCGACGTTCGGGTTTCACCTTGATCGAGCTGCTCGTGGTGATCGCCATCATCGCGATCCTGATCGGGCTGCTGCTGCCGGCTGTGCAGAAGGTGCGCGACGCGGCCGCACGGATCCAATGTTCCAACAACCTCAAGCAGATCGGCCTCGCCGCCCACGCCTACCACAACGACTACGACACCCTGCCCCCCTCCTGGCTCGGCGGCAACTCGCTCGATCCGGACGGCTGGGCTACGTGGGCCGTGCTGATCCTGCCGTACCTGGAACAGAACAACGCCTTCGCCCAGTGGGATCTCAAGAAGCCGGCGTCGCAGCAGGTGCCCGACGCGTACCAGCAGCAGTTG
>JBPPMC010000191.1:0-3624 GCA_051305835.1 Sphingobium sp. | reverse complement strand
AACGGAGAGGGGGAGTCAGCGGTAACTGCAACACGAACTCCGCCCCTCCACTTTCGCCATCCCGCACGATCACATCGCCACCGTGTTCGCGCAGGATCTTCCGGCTCACCGGCAGGCCCAGGCCCGTTCCTCGCCCGCCCTTCGAACTGACGAACGGACGAAAAATGGTCTCCCGGCGATCCACAGGCACTCCGGAGCCGTTGTCCCGCACTACGATTTCGACCACCGGAATGGGGACAAGAACGGCCCCATGAATGGCCACATGGACGGCCGGATGAACGGCCCCTTCGACCGCATCGAGCGCGTTCCCGATGACGTTCATCAAGGCATGATGCAACCCATCCGGATCGCATGGCACCGGCGGCAACGAAGTCATCGGCACGAACGTTAATTCAATTTCCTTCTCGGCCGCTCGTCCCCTCAACGATTCGACGACTTCCGAAACCAGCCCGTTGAGATCGGTCGGCTCGAACCCGGCTTCGCGCTCCTTCGAATAGCTGAGCATGTCGAGCATCAGGTCGTCGATGCGCTTCTGGTTCTTTTCGACCAGCTTCCATCCCTTGCCCAGCAGTTCCGCATCGAGGCTCGGCAAACCCATCCGCACCAGGTCCGAACCGAAGCGCACGCCCTGCATGATGTTCTTGATGCTGTGCGATAGGGCCGCGATGGTTTGCCCCACGGCGGCAAGGCGCTCGGCCTGCAGCATTGCTTGATAATAGCGCTGCCCTTCCACGGCGACGGCCGCCTGGTGTGCCACCGCCACGGCCAAGCGCAAGTGATCCTCGGTGAACTTCACCGGATCGCTGGGATTGGTGTGTGTATTTGGCGCAGCGTGTGTATCGAGAAACAGCACCCCGACCGTTTCCTGCCGGCCCTTCATCGGCACACATACGATTTCGCGCAGCCGGTATTTGGCGATGCTCTCGCCCCCGCTGAAGCGTTCGTCCGCGCCGGCGTCGGAGACTAGGATGCCGCGCTTGTGTTCCAACACATGTTCAATCACGGTGCGGCTGAGCGTTAGCTCGCCGGCCGGCGCGCCGGGGCGCTTGCGGATCGCCGTGGGGCGGAATTCGTGGGTTTCGGCATCGACCAGCACCGCGCAGCCTTGATCGGCTTCGGTGGTCTTCACGACCAGTTCGACGATCCGGCCCAGCAATTCATCCACGTCGAGGATGTCCGCGACGGCGTGCGAGGCTTCGTACAGCACCGCGAGGTTCGCCAGCCGGCGGCGCAGCCAATCGGTGCCGGCCGCCTCGGGGGCTTGGAGGATACGGCTGCCGTCGTCAACGGGGATGCTGCGAAGGATCGCCGAGTGCGGCCCCGATTCGCCTTCCAGGGAGAAGTGCGCGGCTTTGTAGGAAGGCGATTTGGGAAGGGACGCGGTATCGTCGGTGGCGAAGAGGAAGAGCGTATCGCCGATTTGGAGGCGGTCGCCGTGGCGAAGTTCGGCGCGTTCGACCGTGTGGCCGTTGAGGATCGTGCCGTTGCCGCTGCTGAGGTCGCGGAGTGCGACGGTGCCGGCGGTGCGGACGAGTTCGCAGTGCCGGCGCGAGGCGCGCGCATCGAGGATGCTGACGGCGGCAGCGGTGTGCCGCCCGACGACGGTGGTGCCCTCGGCCAGCTCGAACCGGCGGCCGAGGCCCGGCCCCTCGAGGATCACCAATCGCGGCATGGAGGAATTCTATCGATTGGCAAGCGATTCGCTTTCTTTCGGACGACATGAATCGGGCCGATTGGAAGGCAACAACTCGCAGAAATCCATTCGACAAGGGTGAGCGCGATTTGCCAAGCGACAAGGAGAGTGCATATTTGCCCTGAGTCTTTCGTTCTGATCGACAATCAAGCACATAAGTCATGATCATGCCTTGCGTCGTGATGAAATGGTTGTGCGTCGATCTATGGTGCCTTCTATGGCGTGTCCTGCTATGGGTATTGGGCTTTGGCATCAAAACACCCTACAGCCCGACCAAGGAAGGGTATAGCGCATTCGTTGCGCTGGCGGGGTTTGCGGTGGCTCAAGGAGTCGCGCTGACCGCAGTTGCCAAAGGTGAAGATCGCGAAAGGATTGTGATTTGCATCTACGTGGTCATGGTCTTGCTGACTCTAGCATGGACATCATTTATGTTGCGCAGAAGACGAGCGGAAGCAATAGGCACACCAGCGAAATACCGCGTACGGCGAGCATTCGATCGCCCATCTACTCAATTTGGCCGTTGGACTTTCGGCTGGATTTCAATGATTGGCATCATAATGTTTTTACTAGGCGCAAACAAGCTTTTGCCCAACCAGAAATACCGCGAGTCGTTTACTGCAAAAGACATCCCAGCCTCAGTTATGTACCTAAATGAAAAACTAGCAAAGTCCAAAACCATGTCTCCAAATCAAGAAAGTTTCGACAATTGGATAAGTTGGATTAAGAAGGCGTATCCTAACAATGATAATTCCACTGAAAGGATCATCTGGATCGAGCAAAACGTCGCCTTCGATAAGTCGCATGATTCATTTGCTCTCGATTT
This sequence comes from Sphingobium sp., assembly GCA_051305835.1. Taxonomy (GTDB): domain Bacteria; phylum Pseudomonadota; class Alphaproteobacteria; order Sphingomonadales; family Sphingomonadaceae; genus Sphingobium. The sequence goes on along the minus strand of JBPPMC010000191.1, from coordinate 1,108 downwards.
ATCGTATAAATCGGTGAGCTTTGACATTGAAAGCAGGGTTGCGTTCTTGGTTACTCCAGATAGCACATCGTCAAAACCAATGTATCGACAGATAAAGTTTCGTACCGACAATGAAGGCAGAGTTTCAAATACTCTGGATGTTACAGAACCAAACTCTAGAGAATACGTCGCCATTATGCTCGTTCTTCAGGGTAAAGGAGGCACAGTTGTCCCGATGGACATGAGTCCTTTTGAATTCAAGCTGTTGGCCAGCAAATGACAATTTGTGCAGCGAACTAGTAAATTGGCACTACCGCCAGCCACGTCCATAACTTCAGGAGTCTCTCCCGTGCGTCTCTCTTCCATCGCTACAATCGTGTTGGCAATCATCCTTTCCGGTGACAGAAAAGCTGTAGGTCAAGCAACTGTAGAAGGTAAGCTCTTCAACCTAAAGGGGGAGCCAATTGTGAACGAATCGGTGACAATCACAGTTTCAAGACTTAGCTCGGTCGTTCAAGGTGTGGATAGCTACGACATAGATCTCCAGATTGACAACGTAATCGACCCTGCCTCTCCAAAAAAGGGCTTGGCTTCTGTTGTCTCATCAGACGGAAAATTCAAGATACAGATCCCAGTCAACCCAGCAAATCCTACAACCCAGATCATTCGAATCCAGTTTAAAAGGTCTGGATTTGTTACAACACGTGAATTAAAAGGGATTTTCGTTGAAAATACGAAAACTCACTTGATCGACGTCACTGTTCCAGAAATCCCTGACGAACTTTGCCCCCCGCCCCAGTTCGTCCCGGTCTACGAACCGGCGCCGTTCTGCCAGCACCGTCTGCTGCGGCGCGGCCTTTTCCGCCGGTAAGCTTGCCCAATTCGAACCACCTTTCCCGGCGAGCAATCGAGCCCCGCCGGGCTTTTTCACGTACTGTCCGGATTCCCGCTTGTGACCCCCGCCGACGAATCGGATCGGCTTCTCCTGCGGGAGTTCGCCGATGCCGATGCGCAACACCTGTTCGACCTCGATTCCGATCCGGAGGTGCTTCCTCCATCTCGCGCCGCCGACATCGACCGAACCGTATATCGAAGCGATCCAAGGTCGGTATCGCCGCTATTACCAGAC
>JBPPMC010000178.1:0-5471 GCA_051305835.1 Sphingobium sp. | reverse complement strand
CGCCTCCCGGTCATAGGCGATATCCGGCGTCGCATAGAAGCCGGTTGCGGAGAGCGATATCCGGCCGATATGCGCTTTGCGGCACAGCGCGCCGAACGACAGTTGCTCCGCACCGGCGATGACGCCGTCCGCCGTGAAATGAATGTCCTCTTCGACGCAACCGAATGTGCGCGTGAGGAAAGCAGTCAGGCGTTCACGGATAGTCATCGCCGCATTATAAGCGGCCATGCCGTTGAGATCCGCGCCGGATGAGGCGGCGGTGGCTGACGTGTTGGGCACTTTATCGGTGCGGGTCGCGGTGATCCGGACCCGCGACACTGGCACGGCGAAGACTTCCGCAACGACTTGCGCCACCTTGATGTAGAGACCCTGGCCCATCTCCGTGCCGCCATGGTTGATCTGAATGCTGCCGTCTGCATAGACATGGACGAGCGCACCGGCCTGATTGAGATGCGTGGTGGTGAAGCTGATCCCGAACTTGACGGGAGTGAGTGCGATGCCTTTTTTAAGGATCGGGCTACGCGCGTTGAATGCAGCGATCTCTGCGCATCGGGCGTCATAGCGGGCATCGGCGCGGAGCCGGGCGATGATCTGCGGCGCAATATTGTCTGCGACCGTCATGCCATAGGGCGTTGTGTCGCAGCCCGGACGGTAAAGATTGGCGATGCGCACATCCAGCGGATCGCGTCCGATACGGGTGGCGACGTCGTCCATGATACGCTCGATCGCGAACATGCCCTGCGGCCCGCCGAAGCCCCGGAACGCCGTTGCGGAGACGGTGTTCGTCTTCAGTCGCTCGGAGATTATTTCGACGTTTGGCAGCCAGTAGCAATTGTCGCTGTGGAACATGGCGCGATCGTTGATCGCCGGAGAAAGATCGACAGTCGCGCCGCAACGCGATGCCAGCCGCAGGTGGAGCGCGAGGATATGCCCCTCCGCATCGAACCCGACGTCGTAGGCGATTTCGAAGTCATGACGCTTGCCGGTCATAATCATGTCGTCGTCGCGGTCGCACCGGAACTTGGCGGGTCGCCTGGTCCTGGCAGCGACCAGTGCGGCTGCTGCTGCGAACAGGGCTGCCTGCGTTTCCTTGCCACCAAACGCCCCGCCCATGCGCCGCACTTCGACTGTGATGTCGGCAGACGTGCGGCCCAGCATATGCGCGACCAGATGCTGGATTTCACTGGGATGCTGGGTGGAACTGAGGATGTGGATCTGTCCGTCCTCTCCGGGCTTGGCGACGGCGACTTGCCCTTCGAGATAGAAGTGATCCTGGCCGCCCATAGCGAAGCTGCCGGATGCGCGATGCGGCGCAATGCCGAGCGCCGCCTGCGCATCGCCCCGCGCCATGCGTTGCGTCGGCTCCAGAAGCGACGCGGCGTCTTGTGCCTGCCGGATCGTCAGATGGGCGGGCAACGGTTCATAGGTAATCCGACCCAGCCTTGCGGCTTTGCGCGCGGCAATCTGGCTTGTCGCGGCAACGAGGAACATGGCCTGACCGACGCAATATACTTCGCCATCGGCGAGCAGACGATCGTCATGCGCCACCGGGCTGACGTCGTTGGCTCCGGGAATATCAGTCGCCGTAAACACCGCCACCACGCCGTCCGCCGCACGCACGGCATCAAGGTCCATGTGCGTGATCCGGGCGTGCGCCTCGCTGCTCTGACCAAAGGCGAGATGGAGCATGTTCGCCGGTTCAGGCTCATCGTCGGCATAGCTGGCCGTGCCGCTCACATGGAGATGGGCGCTGTCATGCGGGTGAGCGGGCTTGGTCAGCACCGGCCATGTTGGATCGCGTTCAGCCACTTGCCGCCTCCAGATCCAATACGGAGACGGCGTCACCCCGAGACTTGTGCCAGAGGCGCAGGAGAAGATTGGAGGCGACTTCGGTGCGATAGGCGGCGCTGCCGCGTACGTCGTCCAGCGGCGCGTAATCGATGCGCAGGGCGTCGGCGGCGCTTTCGATGGTGTCGCGTGTAAAAGGCTGGCCGACAAGCACACCTTCACATCCGTTCGCCCGGCGCGGCGTCGCCGCCATGCCGCCGAACGCAATGCGCGCGCGCGTGATCAGGCCATCCTGCACGGTGAGGAGGAACGCGCCGCACACAGCGGAAATATCGCTGTCGAAGCGGCGAGAGAGTTTCGACATATGCACAATGACATTGGGGCCGGGCCGGGGGATCTGGATACTTTCGACGAACTCCCCGGCACGCCGGTCCTGCTTGCCATAGTCCAGGAAATAGTCCTCCAGCGGCATCGCCCGGCGGCCTGCCGCGCTGCGCAGGGTCAGTGTTGCGCCAAGTGCGATAAGTGCGGGCGGGCCATCTCCGATGGGTGATCCGTTGGCGATGTTGCCGCCGATCGTCGCGGCGTTCCGTACCTGAAGCCCGCCCAGACGCCGGATCAATTCGCCAAGATCCGGGTGCAACCTGGCAAAGGCGTCATGTGCATCGGCATAGCGGACCCCCGCACCGATGGTCAGTCCTTCCGGCGTTTCCGCAACGGAGCGAAGTTCGGGAATGTCACCGATGAAGACCAGCGTTTCCAGCGTGCGCAATCCCTTGGTCACCCACAGCCCCACATCCGTCGCTCCGGCAACTATGCGCGCCCCGGGGTGATCCACCAGTATTTCCGTCAATGCTTGGGTGGTTCGCGGCAGGAACCATTTGCGCTCGCCATAGTCGCCTGCGATCACTTCAGAGGTGTCGAGCGATTTCAGCGCCGTGATGAGGTGGCTGTCATCGCGTTCCAATGCCGGGACTGCGTTGGCAGCCGACAGGATCGGGCCATAGCCGGTGCAGCGACAAAGGTTGCCCGCCAGCATATCGGCCACGGGCAGCGCATGTCCGCTGGCACCGATGCAACGCCCATAGAGCGACATGACGAAACCGGGCGTGCAAAAACCGCATTGCGAGCTGCCGTTTTGCGCCATGCAGGCTTGCAGCGGATTGAGTATGCCATTCCTTGCCAAGTTTTCGACCGTCAGCAGCGCCTTGCCGTGCAACATCGGCAGGAAGAGGATGCAGGCGTTCACTGCCCGCCAGCATATCGAATCGCCGTCTTGGCCAAGTTCCCCGACGAGCACCGTGCACGCACCGCAGTCCCCTTCGGCGCAGCCTTCCTTGGTTCCGGTCCTGCCCATCGTATAGCGCAGATGATCGAGCAGGGTCGCGGTGGGATCGACATCCGAAAGTTCGACGATTTCGGCGTCGAGAAGGAAACGGATCGCCATCTCAACTGCCCCGGTAGGTCGAATAGCCATAAGGCGAGACGAGCAGCGGCACATGATAATGCCCGCCGCCATCGGATATGCCGAAGTCGATCCTGATGACATCAAGGAACGGCGGCTCCGGGAGCGTGACGCCTTTGGCACGAAAATAGGCCGCGACATGAAATTCGAGGCGATAGCGGCCCATTTCCAGGGGCGGCAGGTCGGGGCAGCGACCATCCGCGTTGGTCACGCCGGTAAAAAGCGCCAGGCCTGCGCCGGTCGACAACCGCAGCGCCACTCCAGCGGCGGGGCAGCCATGCGCAGTATCGAGAATATGGGTGGAGAGGCTGCTCATGCTGCGGCATCTTCCTGTCGTTTGGGCCATTCGCCGAGGAATTCCGCTTCGTCATAGCGTATCAGGTCGGCAACCAGTGCCTCGCGGTCGTCGAGGAACAATTGATCCGTGACGCCTCTCACTAGTCGGGGGAGGGCGGTTTGCAGACCCGACAGGGCTGACGCGGACAGGCCAAGACTGACCAGTGCCGAGTAATTGAAAGCGAACAGGCCATGCAGGGCGTCGGCATCCTCTTCTTCGCGCGGCAAAAGTTCGAAGCCCGCGCCGAGATAGGGATGCGCATCGATCAGCGCGTTTTCGGTGCCCGACATGGGCGTGAACCGATCGGCCCATCGCGCGATCTTGTCCGCAATCAGGCCAAGTTCAGGCCGCAGCCCGGGGTCACTGATGAGGCCGGTCGACAGGACCAGGAAGTCGAATTCGCAAGCGCCTTGCGGCGTCTCGACGCGCACCCGCTGATCGACTTGTGCGACGGAAAGCCATGGTGCGCCGAGATGCAGGGCGAAGCCCGGCCGGGCAGACGCGCGCTCGAACGTGTCGTTGGTCGGTGGTTGGTTATGACCAAGAAACGTTGCCATCACGGTATATTTATCGGCATCGCTTAATACCGGATAGCGGCCAGTAAAGCCGACGCGCTCCATGTAGCGGATGGGATTGATACGCGGCAGGATCTTGCGCCGGATGAAGACATGCGCTTCCGCCACGCCTAGCAAAAGAGCGGCATTGGCATTGTCGAAAGCCGACGCGCCCCCGCCCAATATGCCGATGCGCTTGCCCGCCAAAGCGGCATAGTCGATCGGCTCGCTGGTGTGTGCATAGAGGTTGCGCGGAAGGGCGTCGCGGATCATCGGCGGCACGTGCCATTCGCCGCCGCCCTGAATGCCCGTTGCCAGCACGATCTTTCGCGCCAGAAGTGACGGCTGTCCATTCAGATGCAGGCGATGCAGACCTCCGCCGAGGGGTTCGATCAGGGTTACACGCGTGTCGTTGCGCACCGGCAGGGCGAGCGCATGCCTGTACCAGCGCAGATAGGCCATCCAGTCGCCCCGCGCGATCTTGTCCACCGCCGCCCAACTCTCTACCCCGTGCTGCGCTTCCCAGAATGCGCGGTAACTGAGCGCGGGGATGCCGAAGTCGATCGGATTGAGATCCTTGGGCGTGCGCAGCGTGATCATCCGCGCATAGGTGTCCCATGGCCCTTCGTAGCCTGCCGGGCTGTCGTCGAGGATGAGGATGTTCGACACGCGCTCGCGCAGCAGGCCGAACGCGGCGGCAAGTCCGCTTTGGCCGCCGCCTACGATGAGGGCGTCGTAGACATGGCCCTCGGCATGCGTGCGCGAGCGCGTCCAGTCGGCACCGCCATGGCCAATCAGCACAAGCTGCCGCTTTAATTCCGCCTCTAGGGCAGAAAGGCCAGCGGCGTCGGGCGAGGTCATGGCAGATCCTCCAGACGCAGCCGCACGATCTCGCCGATCTGATCGAGCGCCGTCGCGATTTCTGCGTCGCGATCATTCTGGAGACGCGCCTCCATGGCGGCCAATATGCCGGATTTGTCGGTAAGACGCACGCAGATGATGAAGGGGAAGTCGAACCGCGCGCGGTAGGCCGTGTTGAGCGCGTGGAAGCGGTCGAATTCCTCGGGCGTGAGTCTGTCCAGTCCAGCGGAAGCCTGTTCTGCGGCGGATGCTTCGGAGAGGGTGCGATCGACGGCTGCCTTGCCCGCCAGTTCGGGGTGCGCGCGGATCAATGCAAGTTGTTCGTCCTGCGTGGCAGCATAGACGGCCCGCATCAGCCCAGCGTGAATGTCATCGAAGGGGCGCAACATCGCGGCACGCTCCACCACCCATGGCGAATGCTCGAACAACGCGCCAAAGCGCGCGACGAAGGCGGCATCGTCCAGCG
>JBPPMC010000147.1:0-2377 GCA_051305835.1 Sphingobium sp. | reverse complement strand
CGACCATATTTTGATCTTTTCGGTCATGGCAACAGAACGTCGCTGACGCTGCAAAAGCTTCGATAGCCGTCCAGCCCCTGATATCGTCATACGGGATCAATAGCAGGCGCGCTGAGCGGCGACAAATGGTCGATGGGCGACCGACAGCTTTTCCCCTGACGACAAACACATGGTGGGCGGCGGCTATCGCCTGATTTCCGACTGGTCGCCCGTTTCTTAAGAAAATCCCGCTACCTACGGCTAAGAATAGATAGGTGTAACGGGATGAAAGATCGGGGCCATGGCATGTTGGCGCGACGGGCGATGCTTGCGCTGCTCGCTGGCGGTGCTGCGATGTTGCTTGCCGGATGCGAGCCGGGGGACGTGGGCAGCAGCCGCGTCTATTTTGAGCCGATCCGGTATCGCCTGACGGCGGAGGTCGAGACGCCGGAAGGCATAAGTACCGGATCGAGCGTTATCCAAACGATTTGGGATCGCGGTCTCTCCGGTGCGACAGTAACGGGCGAAGCGGTCGCGGTCGATCTGCCAAAAGGCGAAACCCTGTTCGTCCTGCTACGGACGGAGAACAATCCCGATTGGGCCGGTGGCATTCCAGGTATCCGCGCGCCGCGACACGAAGGACCGCTCAGCACCGCCGAGGAACGAGAAGGTGATGCCGCCCGCTCGCTGACATGGATACGGGCCAACCGTGATGTTCATTATCTATGGGGCCAGAACGTGCCGAAGGATCGCGCGCAATATCTACCCTACATGGTCCGGTTTCGCGATATTCGCGCGCCCAAGAGCATCGAGCGGGTGAAACCCGACGACCTCTCCGCCATCTTCGGTTCCGGCTACCGTTTGAAGAGCCTTACCGTGCAAATCACCGATGAGCCTGTGACAACCGGAATAGAAAGGCGGTTTCCGTGGTGGACCGGCTTCAAGGATCGCCACTTTGACGGAACAAGTACCGTATCGGAGGATATGACGAACCCGAATATTGCGGCCCACCTCACGTCCGGCAGCTTCTCAACCGAATACCGTAAGTAGGCTTCTCGTTTGTCCCTCCGAGCCTGACAGCAATCACATCAAAGGCGGCGGCTATCGCCTGATTGGCGTGCGTTATCTGCCGTCGTGCTTCAAAGTCTTATCGATCAGCCAAATGTGTAACGCATGAGCCGCGACAAATGTGGTGCCTATGAACATCAAGGCAGGCAATAGCATCCACTCCTGCCCCGGCCTCGGTGTAAGCGTCATCGCTCCAACACAGATTAGCCCCAGCACACAGATTGCGAGAAACGGGGTAAAACTAAGAGCGAGAATGCGGGGAGCAGACCAGTTGATCAACTTGGAAAGCGGCTCTGACCGCGAAAGCCTCCACTGCATCGGCAACCTCTCACTTTCCCGGAAGTGCGCGTTTGCCCAGATAGACAGACCAATCATCGCCAGCGCGAAGATGGTGGACACGATCAGCACGGCTACAATCACAAGCGTCACCTTTCGGCACCATCGTAATCAGGCCGCCGGAAGTTCGCAACTCGGCGGCTATGGCCTGATTGTCGTGCATTCAGCGCCAAAAAAATGGCAAATCAGTCCGCTTGCAATGGGTCACTTTTAGGAAGTGGCATACCATCTTTAACTATTTTATAGTTGATCAAGCTCAGCGCGAAACCTGAAAAGGAGCCATACAGGACGAAGCTGATGAAACCAGATTTATCTGGCGAAAATCCAACGTACAATATCCACCATGCGGCAGTGATAATTGACGATGCAGCAATTGTTATTGCGGTGGCGGTCACAATTCTTAATCCAGACGTCTGTAGAAAAATAACCAAAGCTGTGGTTGCTACGCTTGGCGCGAATCCCATTTCGTAAATCCAAAGCCACAAGCGACCACCAAACAACATGAACCCAAAAATTAGGAATGGCGTGGCCACTACTGCGAAAATCGCTCCGATAACGGGTCCGATCAAAGCTAGAAAAAAGGCCCGTGCCAACTGACTTCGCTTTAGCAAGTTCATGACGCTCCCTTCCCCGTATGCGCTCAACCGGTCCGCCTCGACGCATACACCACAGACCTTACTATCTCGTAGTGTATCCCAAAATGCAGCGTATCAGCACTCGATGGGTAATGTCAGAAGCCCTGCGGTGCCTCCATCGCCTGACGGCAATCACACGGATGGCGGCGGGAAAAGCCCGATTGTCGTCAGAGAGAAAGATGCCGGTCGGACATCGACCATAACGTGCATCAACTAAGCATCAATCCGTCCGAACCGTGTTTCTGTAATCGTGCTTCTGCAAAGATAACTCCTCAACTCAAAGCATGAAGCGTCTGACGAAACGTACAAGTAGCATCGCAAACGGAGTAACTACCAACGCCCATGCGATGAGCCAAGGT
>JBPPMC010000129.1:0-41264 GCA_051305835.1 Sphingobium sp. | reverse complement strand
GCGCAGCGACGATCAGCTTGGCGATCATCGGATCATAATAGGGTGTGACCTCTCCGCCTTCCTCCACGCCGCTGTCGATGCGGACGCCCGACGGAAAGCGCAGGCGGTCGAGCGGGCCGGTCGAAGGCAGAAATCCCGTCACGGGATTCTCGGCATAGAGCCGCGCTTCCATCGCCCAGCCATCGATCACCAGCTGATCCTGATGGAGGGGCAGGGGCTCGCCACTGGCGACGCGCAACTGCCACTCGACCAGATCCTGGCCGGTGATCGCTTCTGTCACCGGATGCTCGACCTGAAGTCGCGTATTCATCTCCATGAACCAGATGCGATCGGCGCGCAGGCCTTCGCTGGCATCGGCGATGAACTCGATAGTGCCGGCGCCGACATAGTCGACGGCCTTCGCCGCTTTCACCGCGGCGTCACAGATCGCCGCGCGCGTGACCGGATCCATGCCGGGGGCGGGGGCCTCCTCGATGACCTTCTGGTGCCGACGCTGCAGCGAGCAGTCGCGCTCGAACAGGTGAACCACGTTGCCCTGCGTGTCGCCAAAAACCTGGACCTCGATGTGACGGGGTCCGAGGATATATTTCTCGATCAACACTTGGTCGTTGCCGAAGGAAGACGCGGCTTCCCGCTGACATGAGGCAAGGGCGTCGATGAACGCGTCGTCGTCATCGACCCGGCGCATGCCTTTTCCGCCGCCGCCCGCCACCGCCTTGATCAGGACGGGATAGCCGATCGCGCGCGCCTGCACATGGAGATGCTCGGGGCTTTGATCCTCCCCCATATATCCGGGCGTTACGGGGACGCCCGCAGCGATCATCAGCGCCTTGGCGGCATCCTTAAGGCCCATGGCGCGGATGCTGGCGGGCGGTGCGCCGACCCAGACCAGCCCTGCCGCCTGGACGGCTTCGGCGAACTCGGCATTCTCCGACAAAAAGCCATAGCCCGGATGGATCGCGGCCGCGCCCGTCTGCTTCGCCGCGGCGAGAATTTTCTCCGGGACAAGGTAGCTTTCGCGGGCGGCGGCCGGTCCGATGCACACCGTCTCGTCCGCCTCGCGCACGAAGGGCATAGCTGCGTCGACGTCGCTATGGACTGCGATCGTGCGAACGCCCAGGCGTCTGGCGGTGCGGATGATCCGGCGGGCGATCTCGCCCCGGTTGGCGATAAGAAGGGACTCGATCATCATTACATCCTGAACAGGCCAAAGCGCGCGCGCTCCGGGATCGGGGCGTTGAGCGCCGCCGCAAAAGCCAGGCCCAGGACGTCGCGGGTCTGGGCGGGGTCAATGATCCCGTCGTCCCAAAGCCTTGCGGTGGCGTAATAGGGATTGCCCTCGTCCTCATATTTCTGACGGATCGGTCCCTTGAAGGCTTCGGTTTCTTCCGGTGTCCATTTGTCAGCGTCGCGATGGACGGTGGCGAGCACCGAGGCCGCCTGCTCGCCGCCCATGACGCTGATCCGCGCATTGGGCCAGGTGAACAGGAAGCGCGGCTGGTAGGCGCGCCCGCACATGCCGTAATTGCCCGCGCCGAAGCTGCCACCGATCAGCACCGTGATCTTCGGCACGCTCGCGGTCGCGACCGCGGTGACGAGCTTGGCGCCATGCTTGGCGATGCCTTCCGCCTCATATTTGCCGCCAACCATGAAGCCGGAGATGTTCTGGAGGAAGAGCAGCGGCACACGGCGCTGGCATGCGAGTTCGATGAAATGCGCGCCTTTCTGGGCGCTTTCGCTGAAGAGCACGCCGTTATTGGCGAGGATGGCGACCGGCATGCCCCAGATGCGGGCGAAACCGCACACGAGCGTCGTGCCGTAGAGCGCCTTGAACTCGTGCAATTCGCTGCCGTCGACGATCCGCGCGATGACTTCGCGCACGTCATAGGGCGCGCGAACGTCAGTCGGAATGATGCCGTACAACTCGTGCGGATCATATTTCGGCGCCACCGGATCGGCGAGGTCGATATCGACCGCCTTCACGCTATTGAAGCTCGCAGCGATATCCCGAACGATCAGCAGCGCATGCTCGTCATTTTCGGCTACATGGTCGACGACGCCCGATTTGCGCCCGTGCGTGTCCGCGCCGCCCAGTTCCTCGGCGCTGATCACTTCGCCGGTCGCCGCCTTCACGAGAGGCGGGCCAGCCAGGAAAATCGTTCCCTGATTGCGCACGATGACGCTTTCGTCGGACATGGCCGGGACATAGGCGCCGCCGGCGGTGCAACTGCCCATGACACAAGCGATCTGGGGAATACCTTCCGCCGACATCTGCGCCTGATTGTAGAAGATGCGCCCGAAATGCTCTCGGTCGGGGAAGACCTCCGCCTGATGGGGCAAGTTCGCGCCGCCGCTGTCGACCAGATAGATGCAGGGCAGGCGGTTCTCCCTGGCGATCTCCTGCGCGCGCAGATGCTTCTTCACCGTCATCGGGAAATAGGCGCCGCCCTTCACCGTGGGATCATTGGCGACGATCATGCACTCGCGACCGGAAACCCGTCCGATCCCGCCGATCGCGCCGGCCCCCGGCGCGCCGTCGGGCGCGTGGCTGTTGCCATACATGCCGTTCGCGGCCAGCGCGCCGATCTCAAGGAAGGGCGATCCTGGATCAAGCACACGATGGACACGGTCGCGCGGCAGCAGCTTGCCGCGGGCAACATGCCTCTCCCGCGCCGCGTCCGAGCCGCCCAGTGCGGCGGTCGCGACCTTTGCCCGCAAGTCGGCCGCAAGCGCGCCGTTGTGCGCGGCATTGGCGGCAAAATCGGGCGAGCCGACATTGGCGAGGGTCTTGAGAACCGTCATACGCCCAGCAGCTCCCGTCCAATCAGCATGCGCCTGATTTCATTGGTGCCAGCACCAATATCCAGCAGCTTGGCATCGCGCATGAAGCGTTCGACCGGCCAATCCTTCGTATAGCCGGCGCCGCCCAACGCCTGCACGGCCTCGAGCGACACTTTCATCGCATTCTCACTGGCGAGCAGGATCGCGCCGGCGGCGTCAAAGCGGGTGGTCCGACCTGAATCGCACGCCCGCGCCACCGCATAAACATAGGCTCGTGCGGAATTGAGCGCCACATACATGTCGGCGACCTTCGCCTGCATGAGCTGAAAGGCGCCGATCGGCTTGCCGAACTGCTTGCGTTCGCGAAGATAGGGCAGAACGACATCAAGGCAGGCCTGCATGATGCCCAGCTGGATCCCCGCGAGCACGGTCCGCTCAAAGTCGAGGCCCGACATGAGAATGCCGACACCGCCGTTCAGCGAACCCATCACATTCTCTTCAGGCACTTCGCAGTCGTCGAATACGAGTTCGGCAGTGGGTGAGCCGCGCATGCCCATCTTGTCGATCTTCTGGCCGATCGAGAAACCGGGCATGTCTTTCTCGATGATGAAGGTGGAAATGCCGCGCGATCCTTCGCCGGTCTTGGCATAGACGACCAGGGTGTCGGCATAAGCGGCGTTGGTAATCCAGAACTTCGTTCCGTTGAGGATGTAGCGGTCGCCCTTCCTGTCGGCCCGCAGCTTCATCGAGACGACATCGGAACCTGCTCCAGCCTCCGACATCGCGAGGCTCCCGACATGCTCGCCCGAGATCAGCTTCGGGAGATATCGGCGCTTCTGCTCGGCATTGCCCCAACGGCGCAACTGGTTGACGCACAGGTTCGAATGCGCGCCATAACTCAGACCGATCGAACCGGACGCACACGCGATTTCTTCCTGCGCCACGACGTGCTCGAGATAGCCCAGCCCCAGGCCGCCATCCTCCTCCTCGACGGTGATGCCATGCAGGCCGAGCGCGCCCATTTCAGGCCAAAGCTCGCGCGGGAACCAGTCCTCGGCATCGATCCGCGCGGCGAGGGGGGCAATCCTCTCGGCAGCGAACCTTTGCGTTGTGTCACGAATGGTCTCGGCCATCTCGCCGAGCGCAAAATCGAAGTCCGCCATCATCCACTCCTGAGTTTCCTGCTCCATAGGAAAACTTCGGATGAGAGAAAAATTGAAAGGTGCGAAAGCATAGCATAGACAGTGTCTATGATAGACCGCTATTTGCTTCGCTACTTCCTGGCTGTGATCGACAAGGGAAACTTTTCCAAGGCAGCTGCGCAGTGCAATGTATCCCAGCCAACACTATCTGTCGGCATCGCCAAGCTGGAACGCCTGCTCGACAAGCCGCTTTTCCACCGAACCAATCGCCGGGTGGAGTTGACGGAAGCAGGAGCGCATCTCGCAGTGCATGCCCGCAGGATCGAGGGCGATTTCAACCTGTTCGAACGCTCCATGACGGAGGCGCCCGCGCGGAGCACGATCCGTCTTGGCGTGCTTGCCACGATCCCCTCGGCCTGGATCGCGGTCTTTGCCAGGGGGCTGGCGACGGCGGCAGTGGACGAGCGTGTCGAACTGGTTGAAGGGCGCGAACGTGACCTTGTCGAGCGGCTTGGCCGCGGCCGGATCGATGCCGCGCTGACCCTGGTACGGGAGGACGGCAGTCGCTTCGAAAGCGAAATACTCCGTAGCGAGGGCTATGCCCTGGCGCTTTCCGTCGACCATCCCCTAGCGCGTGAGACAGTCATTCCGGCGGAATCTCTCGCCGACAATGTGATGATCGTGCGTCGGCACTGTGAAGTACTGGCTGAGACAAGCCAACATTTTACCAGCCGCGGCGTGCGCCCCTTCTTCGCTGCGCGCACGACGAGCGACGATCGTGCGCTGGCGCTGGTTGCCGCGGGCATGGGGGTAACGGTCATGCCCGAAGGATTCAAAGCGCCAGACGTGGCCCGGCCGCGGCTGGCCGGGTTCGAACTGCGACGCGATATCGGTATCATGTACGCGACACATTATGGGAGGCCGAGAGGACTGGAATCCCCTGTGTTGGTCGCTCTCAGAAACGCCATTTCCGGTGAAAGCTCGACGAGGCAGTAGAGGTTGCATGTCCCTCCGACCGGGCGCTGATCGTGAATCAATAAGAATCCCGTCTTGCGAGACTCAGTTATGGAGTGCATGATGTGAGTAAGCAGATGACTAGGATGAGATATAATGGCGGGAATTGCCACGACGGAAGCGTTGATCGAGGATGCAAGGGCCGGTCGGATGTTTATCCTCGTCGACGACGAGGCTCGGGAGAATGAGGGCGACCTGATCATTCCGGCGCAGTTCGCAACACCGGACGCCGTCAACTTCATGGCGCGACACGGGCGAGGCCTGATCTGCCTGGCGATGACGCGTGCCCGTGTTGGTGAGTTGCAGCTCCCCGCAATGGCGCAGACCAACGGCACGCGCCACGAAACCGCCTTTACGGTCTCCATCGAGGCGCGAGAGGGCGTGACGACAGGTATCTCTGCAGCGGATCGGTCCCGCACCATACAGGTGGCGATCGACCCGACCAAGGGCGCCGATACTATCGTTTCCCCGGGGCATGTCTTCCCTCTCGTGGCGCGCGAGGGCGGTGTGCTGATTCGCGCCGGACATACCGAGGCTGCTGTGGATTTCTCCCGGCTCGCCGGTCTCAACCCCTCGGGTGTGATCTGTGAGATCATGAACGAAGACGGCACGATGGCACGCATGCCTGAGCTCATCCGCTTCGCCGAGCAGCACCGGTTGAACATTGGGACGATAGCGGACCTGATCGCCTATCGACGCCGGACCGATGTCCTGATCGAGATGGTTCATGAGGAACGCTTCGTCAGCGAGTATGGCGGTGCGTGGACCGCCCGAGTCTATCGAAACGATACCGAGGGGAGCGAGCATCTCGCGCTTATCAAAGGTACGCCGGTTCCCACCCGCCCGACGCTGGTGCGCATGCATAATTACTCGATCTTTGACGACGCGCTGGCGCAGGTCGGCGGCCGACCGCATCTTCTCGAAATGGCGATGGACATGATCGGCCGTGAAGGCGCGGGCGTGCTGGTCATGGTGCGGAACTTCGAAACGATGCGCTACACGGATCTCATCAGGGCGTCCCGGGTGCATCAAACCGACATATCCACGCCGGTACTCCGGGATTACGGTGTCGGCGCGCAGATCCTGCTCGATCTTGGACTGCAAGATCTCGAATTGTTGACCAATTCTCGGCGCAACACGCTGGTCGGACTCGAAGGCTATGGTCTGCGAGTCGTCGGAACCCGCCCTTTGCCCACACCAATGCGGCTAGCCATGCAAGCCTGACCATATGTTTGCGTGAGGCTGGTGTTTGCTTTGCAAGATGTTCGCCGGCCGGTAGACGAAAGCCGCCAGGGGGGACATCCCTTGCCGATGTCAGGCATTCCGCAATGTCGGATCAAGAAAGTGGCAATCCCGCCATGACGCGCCGCCTAAGCTCCCTTCCGGACATTCCGAACGTCGAGGCCAGGAACCGGCTGACGGTGCTTGCATCCGAATAGCCCAGAAGATGCGCCAGCACGATGATCGGTCGGCGTGGCGCTTCCTGAAAGAACGAAACGGCGACCTTGCGACGCACGAGGGCCAATATATCGGCGAAGCTGGTTTCCGATGCATCCAGTCCGCGTTGCAAGGTGCGCGGACTCATCGCCAGGATTTCGGCGATATGATCCAGTGTGGCGAGACCTGCTTCCAGATTGGCCGCGATCAGGCGTTCGACCTGTGCCTCCAGGCTGCTCGGCCATTCATGCGCGAGCTTCTGTAAATGCCCCTCCACAAAAGCGAGCATGTCCGGATCATGACCTGGCAGCGGTCGGTCGATGTCGGCGCGGGGACAGACGACGGCGAAGCGCTCGGCGCCGAAGCTCACCGGACAATGAAAGAAACGATCGTAACTGCGCAGATCGGCATGACGCTCATAACCGAATTCCACCCGTAATGGCGACCAGCCCGGTCCGAGCGCGCGTCGCGCGAGCCTGACGGTGAAAACCATGACGCCGGCGAGAAATTGGCCCGCGCGCTCCCGAAAGGAGGGGAGGACCGTGTGCAGGATATGGGCCTCGTCCTCGATCAGTTCGAGATCCATGCTGTATGCCCCGTTTACAACGTGCATGTAGCGCCGACGGGCTTCGATCGCATAACGGAGAGTAGGGCACTGCTCGCCTAGAAGGCTGAGCGGCCCGAAACCTCGAATGTTCACCCATTGGGAGAAGGCGACCGCCAAATCCGGCCGACCAGTGGTGGTCGCGCTGTCCTCCAGCGCCTGAATGATCAGCGAAGGAGAAACGGCGTCGATCGCATTGTCGGTCAGGGATGCGGCGCGTGCGTGCCGAGCGAGCGTCTTGCTCACAGGCAATCCCTCCGAACGCAAAAAGCTTTCGAGATGAAAAAGTGCTCCAGGATGGGCGGTCGATGCCATGGCGTCAATCATCATGATATTGTCGTGATCGGTCAAGAAGCGTTCGTCCGAGGGCGATATATTGGTGATAATCTCATAATACGAGAAGGGAGAGCGAAATGAAGAGCATCTGGTTCCACATGCAGGGCTACCGCGACCTGCCGGATGATTTTCCCCAGAAATATGATAGCGTCTGGGTCACTCCGCCCAATGACGAACTTTGCGACCCAGCGATGGTCAGCAAGTACCTCAAATGGAACATCGAGGAACTTGAGCTTGCCGACGAACTCGGCTTTGACGGCGTGGGCGTCAACGAGCACCACCAGAATGCCTATGGCTTCCCGGTTTCGCCCAATCTCATCGCGTCGATCCTCGCCAACCGCCGGTCCGATGCCGCAATTGTGGTACTGGGAAATACGCTTCCGCTCTACAACCCTGCGATCAGGGTTGCGGAAGAATTCGCCACGCTGGACTGTCTTAGTGGAGGGCGCCTGGTCGCCGGCTTCCCGGTCGGATCGCCGATGGATACGGTGGGCTGCTATGGCTTGCCGCCGACCGAAGTTCGGCCCCGCTATTATGAGGCCCATGATCTCATCATGCAGGCCTGGACCAAGCCGGGACCCTTTCCCTTCAATGGGCGCTTCAACAAGCTGCGCTATGTCAATCCCTGGCCCAAGCCGCTGCAGAAGCCCCATCCGCCGGTCTGGCTTGCAGGGGGCGGTTCGATCGAGACATGGAAGTTCGCGACTGACAACAATTACACTTACAGCTACCTGAGCTTCAGCGGCCATCTGGCGGCCAAGAACCTTATGCAGGGCTATTGGGACCAGGTCGAGAAGGCCGGTCTGGACGACAATCCCTATCGGGCGGGCTTCGCGCAACTCGTCGTGGTCGGCGACACCGACGCGGACGCCGAGAAGCTCTACCTCAAGCACATCCAGAACTTCTACGCCAAGTCGCTACATGTCGCCCCGCATTTCGCGGCGCCGCCGGGCTTCCAGACGGTCGATAGCGTCAAGGCCGCCCTCGCCAAAAGTGCGGGTTCGGCATTCGGTAGCGTCACAAGTCCCTACGACCTTACCTGGGCCGACTATACCGAGAAGAGCAAGCGGGTGATCGGCGGAAGCCCCGATACGGTCGTGGCCGGGCTGGAGGAAGCAATCCGCAGCCTGCGTGTCGGCCATCTGATGGTCATTCTTCAGATCCAGTCGATGGACCGGGAACTGACCGAGCACAACACGCGCCTGTTCGCGGAAAAGGTGATGCCGCGCATCCGCACGATCTGGGACAAGGAGGGCTATCGCGATCATTGGTGGCCATTGGGCGCCACGCGCAATTCGCAAGCTGATACCAGCGTTATCAAGGTGGGAGTACCGGCATGAGCAACGGCACGATAGCGCAGGTTGCGCATCCGGGCCTCTTCGCGGCGAATCCCGTGATCATTCGTGGCACGGGTACGCCAGTCGTCTATCTTCACGGCCCCTTCGGGCAGGAATGGAGCGGATTTCTCGACGATATCTCCGAGGTCCATGAAGTCTATGCCCCTGCGCATCCCGGCAGCGTCGACATGTCCGACCTGGAGCATCTCGACAGCCTGTGGGATCTCATCCTCTATTATGATGACCTGTTCCGTGCACTGGGACTGGAGCGCTTCGATCTCATCGGTCATAGTTTTGGTGGTATGGTCGCGGCAGAATATGCGGCGAGCTTTCCGGATCGCGTGAAGAAGCTGGTGCTGATCGATGCGATGGGCCTATGGAACGACAATCATCCCGTCGCCGACCATCTGCTCGCCTCGTCGCAGGCCCGTATAGCGATGCGCTTTCACGACGCGCAATCGGATGTGGTGCTGGATCACCTCAAGGCGCCGGAGGATCCGGCCGCCGCGCAGGAAGCCCATATCAACCAGTTCATGGCGCTTGCCAGCACGTCGCACTTCATTCACCCCATTCCCGAGCGCGGTCTCCACAAGCGCCTGCGGCGCATATCGGCGCCAACGCTCGTCGTTTGGGGCGCCGAAGACAGGCTCACGCCACCGGCCTATGCCGACGAGTTTGCGGCCCTGATTGGAGGCGCCCGGGTCGAACTCATCAAGGGGGCAGGGCATGTGCCTCAGCTTGAACGTCGCGAGGAAGCGACCGGCCTGATCGGCGACTTCCTCGCATAGTCGGTTTGGACAGGAGCGCGACGCTGTTCGCTATCGCTGTGGGTATTTGCTGGATTGGCCGTTTCTCAACTCCGTATCCGTAGGCCCCATCCGGCGACAGAAATGCTGACCGTTCATGCCGCAGATCTCCCCACTGGGCGGTGATCGGATCGATCGCCGCCCGCTTTTTCTTGATTTCCAATCTTTCTGTAACCGATGGACTACGTGCCGAATGTCCCGCCCACCACGCTTCGACGCGATGTGGAGCGGGGCGCGTAGTTTACACGAAACCCCGCTACCGGACCGATGTCTTCCGCGCTTTCGTTACGAGCTCTGGGGTGTTCTCGCTTTGAGGGTGCCTGCCTGGAGCCAATTGGGATAGTGCGGACCGGTGTCGCTCACCCTGTCCAATTCCTCAACGTCCTGCTGTGAGAGGACGACATCGAGGGCCCCCAGATTGTCTTCGAGTTGATCCACTCGTCTGGCGCCGACGATAACGGATGTCACCGCAGGCTTTGCGAGCAGCCAGCCAAGGGCGATTTGCGCCGCGCTGACACCGTGCCGAGCAGCGATGTCCCTGAGGACGTCGATGATGTCGAAAGTTCTGTTGCGATCGATCGGCGGGAATTCGACCTTGTCGCGACGCGAGGCGCCATGCTCGGTATGCCTGTCATACTTCCCCGAGAGAAAGCCACCCGCGAGCGGGCTCCATGCCATCAGCCCGATCCTCTGGTCCTCGACCATAGGGATGATGTCATGTTCCAGATCGCGGCCGGCGAGCGAGTAATAGGCTTGCACCGACACAAAGCGTTCGAGATTGCGGAGCGCCGAGACGCCGAGTGCTTTCATGACCTGCCACGCGGCAAGGTTAGAGCAGCCAATATAGCGAACCTTGCCCTGCCGCACGGCATCGTCGAGCGCGCGCAGCACTTCCTCAAACGGCGTCAGCGGGTCGAAATTGTGAATCTGGTACAGGTCGATGCGGTCGGTCTGCAGCCGCTTCAGACTGTCTTCCAGCGCCGTCATCATGTGAAATCGCGATTGGCCGCTCCTGTTCGGTCCGGTACCCATGGATGAATGGAACTTCGTCGCCAGGACAACCTCGTTCCGGCGCGCCTTGATCGCCTCGCCGAGCAGCGTCTCGGATTCTCCAGCCGCGTAGACATTCGCTGTGTCGATGAAGTTCACGCCGGCGTCCAAGGCACGGTCGACGATTCCCTGCGCCTCCTTCTGATCAAGTCCTCCGACTTTATCATAGGGTGGCAGCGCCCGGCCGCCGAAAGTCATGGTGCCCAGGCAAAGTCGCGAAACGAAGACTCCGGTATCTCCCAGCAGTTTATACTTCATGCCTTTCTCCTGCGATCGAGGATTGTCGCGCGACGGGCGTGACAGGGTGGGAGCGCCTTCATCTTACGATCGGCGCCCGGTTTTCAATTCGCGATGGCGATTGTGTGGACACCGCGCGGCGCGCGAAATCTGCGATCGGTGCGGGCCAGGGACGGACTCGGGCCAGGGATCACGTCCCAGATCTCAATTGCCCCTTTTAGCGGCGCCTCTTCGCCGCGATACTCACCTATGCCGACATAGAGCAGCGCGCCTGATGCGTCGAAAGCGAGGCCTTGGGGGTTGGTCGCGACGAACGGCCAGTGACCGGCATGTGACAGGCGACCAGTCTGCGGATCGATGGAAAAGAGTGTCAGCGCGGCATTGGGATCATAGGCCGGATCGTCGCTCGGCCTGGATGTTCCGCCGATACTGGCGAGCGCCAGCAGCTTGCCATCCGGGCTGATCGCCATGAACTCGGCATTGAAGCCGCCGTGGGTCGCACCTACTACGATGTGACCCGGCCTGGCGGCACGGTCACCGAGCGGAGCAAGGCTGGTTGTGGTGACCACGCCTTCAGACAGTGTTTCATATCCGCGCGGGACATCCGCCCCCCATTGCACGTCACTGGTGAAGAAGAAGCGGCCGTCCGGTGAAAACTCCCCCACGAGGGGGTATTTGTTGACCTGCACGGTTCCCCAGGGCGTCAAACGGGGGCGCGCGCCCGCGGGCACTTCCACCCGGAAGAAAGCGACCTGAGAGCGCGCTGCGAGCAAGGCAGCCAGAACTTTTCCGGACGGGTGCCAGCGAACTTGCGGTGCCACTTCCCTGCCGAGATCGGACCGTGGGGCAAGGGGCACCGCGACCCTGCGGGGGGTACCCAGCCGGCCATCTGCGACCGGCACGAAAAAAAACCCTCTGAGATCGGCCCTCCGATCACCACCGCAAAGTCACCGCCCGGCCTGACCGCGATGCCCGTGGGATTGGGCATCACCTCTTTTTCGCCAACAAAGCGCGGATTGGCGCGATCGCTGATATCGTAGGCGCGCAAATGCCGCCCTCTTGAAAGATCGCTGACCGTGGTGCTTCCGGCGGTACGCTGTTCCCAGGTGGCAGCAACGAGCGCCAGCCGGCCGTCGGGGGTCACAACCATAGTGTTGGCGGGCGAATTCATGGCATTCGATGCCGGAGTCGATGCTATCGCCTTTTCGGAATGCGATGCCAGGTCAAAGATGGAGAGAGTATCGACCTGATTGAGTGGCGGACCGAGTTGATCGTCGTGATAGCTCGTCGCCATCATGTCGATGTCCGAGATCGCCAGCAGATGACGGCTCTGCGTCTGCGCGTGGGCAGCGCTTGCATCTACGAGTCCGGACACGCAGAAAAGGCAGATCGACGTTCGAACGCTAGGCATGCGTGTTTCCTCCTTCGCCGACACACCAGGTTTAGCGTGACGTTGAGGATTATCTATGCGACAAACTCCAGAGTATCGTCGCCATCGTCCAAGAGTTGCCCATGGATCCCCTGTCGGACGTTTTTGGGCTGCTTCAGGTCAAAGCGGTGCTCTCTGCCCGCTTTGAAGCGGGCGGCGATTGGGCAGTCCATTTCGCGCCGCAGCCTCAAATCAAATTTGGCGCAGCATTGCGCGGAAGCTGTTGGCTCACTCTGCACGGCGGCGAGCCGTGTCGGCTAGAGGCTGGCGACACCTATCTGATGACCAATTGCCCGACCTACGTCCTTGCAAGCGATCCTTCGCAGCCGCCGGTCGACGGTTCGGCGCTCTATGCCTCAGCGGAGGGAAACGCCGTCCATTATATCGGCAATGACACGGTCCTGCTTGCCGGCAGTTTTCTCTTCGACGAGAGTAACGCCGCTTTGCTGATGGACGTCCTGCCGGCGTTGATTCACATCCCCGCAGACAATCCGGCATCCAAGGTCCTGCGCGAGACCCTTCACCTCCTGGACGATGAACTGGGCGCACACCGGATGGGCACCTCCATCGTGACGAGCCGACTGGGCGATATCCTGCTGATTCAGGCCCTACGCGCCTATGTGGCCAGTCGAGCACCTGCGGGTTGGCTCGGAGCCTTGGGGGATCCGAAGATCGGCAAAGCACTGAGATTGATGCATGCGGATGTTCGGCAAAACTGGAGGGTCGGCGAATTGGCGGCGAGTGACGGTATGTCCAGGTCCGATTTTGCCCGAAAGTTCAAGGACTGTGTCGGCCTGCCTCCTCTCGACTATCTCATTCGCTGGCGAATGCACCTTGCCCGTGATGCGCTTCGCAAGGGTGACAAATCGGTTGCCGCGATCGCCTCCTCCATAGGCTACTCCTCGGAGGGCGCGTTCGGCAATGCCTTCAAGCGGATATTTGGCCGCGCGCCCAAAAGATATTGGGCGCGGCTGGAGGACCTGGACAGGGCGGCGGAGACAACGCCCGGCATGTCCAGGTCCGTGGGATGACCTAGCCGTTGAACTGGGGGAGGGGCCTCACAAGGGGGTCAAGCACCGCTCTTGCCTCCTCTGGTGTGATGAAATCTTCAGGCGCCACTTCGATGGTCTCGACCGGACCCGCTTCGCCCCCGCGTTCTCCGATCAATCGCCCACGCTCGTCGAAAATCCAGAACGTCAGACCCATCTTTCGGCGGATATACAGGCCGTCCAGGTTCTCGGGCGGAAAGCCCATTGCCGCGAGCGCGGCTCCAGTCACAAAATGATTGGACGTCGAAATCGAGGTAAAGGATCGTTCGGAGAGATGCAGTTCCTGATGCTGCAAAACAATCACAGGCTGCCCGACCGCTTTGTAGAAGTCCTTGAGATTTTGCAGACCCTTGACCTCAATGCCACCACCTTTGAAGGAAAGAATATAATGGGGTTCATCGACGAACATGCCTGGTTCGAAAATCCTCTCCCATTGGCCGCTGATTTCAAGAAGCGAATGGCGATGATAATTTTCAAGCATCTGACGCTGCAGCGGTGTCAGAGACTCGTTCTCCAGTGCGCGATCGATCGTCGTCGGATGTTCGGTGATATCCAGCTTCGCCACTTCTTCTCTCCCATTGCTTGGGCACTTGCCAAGCGTCCTTATTCGGTTCTCTACACGACTGCCTGACGCAATGCCCATCGACATTGCGCGTGCCGCAGACTCGTACGGGATCCACCTGATGCAGGACCCCCTACGGGAAGTGTATGCCTTGGAGGCACGCATCAAATTCTCATAAGGTGCGACTTTGCAAGTCCTGACCCTGCTCACGTGGCGGCGGGACTCGTGCGGGCATGCTTGATTTCGGCGACGCCGGGCTAAGCGGGGGCATAGCAGTTCACAGCGCGCATACCGCCGCGAACAATATTTGCATAAATCTCCATATGCGCGAATCCTAATGATTTCCTTGACAAGAATGGCCCTCGGGCAATAGGTCGGACCCAAGCGGCACACGCGGCCGTGTCACACCAGCGATCCTGCGGCCGCATCAACGTTACGAGTTGCTGCATAAGCGCAGGAGCATGGCGCAGCGGGAAGGATGATGGCAGGTAAATTTATCGAGGAATTTGCGGTCGGGCAGGTGGACATCAGTCCCGGACGAACCGTGACAGAGACGGAGATCGTCACCTATTCCTGGATTTCGGGCGACACCAATCCGATGCACACCGATGCTGAATATTCCCGAAAATCGCCCATCGGCCAGCGCATCGCGCACGGCACATTGTGCCTTTCGATCTGCACGGGACTCAGCGCCAGGATAGGCTATCTCGACGGCACGGCGATCGCGGCACTGGGGATCGACGACTGGAAGTTCTTCAAACCCGTATTCATCGGCGACACCGTCACGCTGCGGTCGACGGTCGTGGAGGCGCGGAAGACGTCGAAGCCGGATCGCGGCGTCCTCGTGCGGCGCATGGAACTTTTGAATCAGCATGGCGACGTCGTGCAGAGCGGGCTCATGACCACGATGGTCCGGGCGCGGCCTGCCAATAGCGCTTCCGAATAAGGAACAGAATATCGTGGAAAATATCAACCTCGCCGGCCTCACCGAGGATCAGAACCTCATCCGCGCCAATGTGCTCGAACTGCTCGATCGGACGTTGCCATGGCCTCTCATCCGCCAGCTCGATGAGAAGGGCGAATTTCCCCACGAAGCTTATGACGCGCTCGCGGAGGCGGGGTTCATGGGGCTGTTCTATCCGGAAGAATATGGCGGAATGGGCGGCAGCCACAAGGATCTGACGGCGTTTGTCGAGACCCTGGGCTATTATTACACGGGCATCGCCCAGGCCTATATGACGACGGTGATCTATGCCGGCATGCACGTCGTCAAGAACGGCAGCGAAGCGCTCAAGCGGGAATTCGTTCCCAAGATCATCAGCGGCGAGGTCAAGCTCGCGCTTGCGATGTCGGAGCCGGGCACCGGTTCGGATGTCGCCGGCCTGAAGACGTCGGCCGTGCGCGATGGCGATGACTACATTCTCAATGGCCAGAAGATCTGGATCACCTGCGCCCATGTCGCCGACTATCTGGTCGTCATCGCCAAGACCGACCCGAGCGCCCAGCGCCATCGCGGCCTCAGCGTCTTCCTGGTCGATGCGCGTGCGCCCGGGGTCGAGATTCGGCCGCTCAAGATGCTGGGGCGCAAGACCACACATGCCAACGAGATATTCCTGACCGACGTGCGCGTGCCAGCCACGCATCTGCTTGGCGCGGAGAATGGCGCGTGGAAGAGCCTGATGGGGTGCCTGAACGTTGAGCGTCTTTGCCTGTCGGCGATATCGAGCGGCCATTGCTTCAAGATCACCGACTATGCGGCTGACTATGCCAAGCAGCGGATCCAGTTCGATCAGCCGATCTCCTCGTTCCAGGTGATCCAGCACAAGCTCGCCGACATGGCGATCATGGCCGAAACCGCCCGGCAGGCGACCTGGCGCGTGGCCGAACTGCTCGACGGGGGCTTCGATGCCGTTCGCGAAACGTCGATCGCGAAGATCGTCAGCTCCGAGAACAACTTCCGGTGCGCGGACATGGGCCTGCAGGTGATGGGCGGCGCCGGTTATTCCACCGAATATGACATGCAGATGTTCTTCCGCGACTCCCGCGTTGGACCGATCGGGGGCGGCAGCAACGAAATTCAGCGCAATATCATCGCCAAGCTGATGGATCTTTGAAAATGGGGCGTTGGGAGACGGGCAATGACTGAAGCCACTAGCAGAACCGTCGACGTCCTCGTGATCGGTTCGGGAGCGGGCGGGCTGTCGACGGCGATTACCGCGAAGAAGGCTGGCCTCGACGTCCTGGTGATCGAGAAAGAACCGTACTACGGAGGCACGACCGCGTTTTCCGGCGGATTTCTTTGGGTGCCGAACAATTCGCAGAGCGCAGCCGTCGGCTGTATCGACAGCAAGGAGGCAGCGCGGACCTATCTCGAGCGCGAAACCGGCAATTTCTACGACGCTGACCGGGTCGAGGCATTCCTCGACAAGGGACCCGAGATGCTCGATTTCTTCGAGCGGGAAACCGACGTCCGTTTCCTGCCGTCACCGGCATTTCCCGACTATCATCCGTTGCAGGATGGCGGCGTGTCGGGCGGTCGCTCGATCGTCGCAGAGCCGTTCGATGCCGCAAGGCTTGGGAAGGAGGTAAAGCGCCTGCGGCCTCCGCTGCGCACGATCACCTTTGTTGGCATGATGTTCAACTCGGGCAACGAGGTGAAGCATTTCTTCAACGCGACAAAGTCGCTCACCTCGGCCATCTATGTCGCCAAACGACTCGCGCTGCACGGCTATGAACTCATCCGCTATCAGCGGGGGATGCGCCTGACCAGCGGCAACGCGCTTGCCGCGCGTCTCGCCAAATCCGCGTTCGATCTGGGCATTCCGATCCTGACTGAGACCAAGGCGGTCGAATTGTTGCAGACCGATGGCGCAGTAACGGGAGCGGTGATCGAAGGAGCACACGGGCGGCAGGAGATTGCCGCTCGTCGCGGGGTCGTCGTCGCGTGCGGCGGCTTCCCTCAGGATATTGTGCGCCGTCATGCGCTGTTCCCGCACGAGCAAAGGGGAGACACGCATTTGTCGCCGGCGCCTGGCGGCAACACAGGCGATGGGCTGCGCATGGCCGAGAAGGCGGGCGGCCAGTTTCAGAGCGATCTTCCCAATCCGGCGGCCTGGATTCCGGTTTCGAAGGTGCCGCTCGGCAAGGGGAAATTCGGCGTGTTCCCGCATCTGATCGATCGGCAGAAGCCCGGCGTCATTGCCGTCAACCGGCGGGGAAAGCGCTTCTGCAACGAATCCGATTCCTATCATGATGTCGCCAGCGCCATCATCCGGACCTGCGAAGGGGAGGGCGAGACAGCGGCCTGGCTCCTGTGCGACCACAAGACCTATCGCAAATACGGTCTGGGCTTTGCGAAGGCCTTCCCGATGCCGACCAGCCTCTACACCCGCAGCGGCTATCTGTTGAGGGGCAAGACGCTTGCCGACCTGGCCAGGATCACCGGCATCGATCCCAAAGGGCTGGCAGAAACCGTCCGCACCTTCAACATCGGCGCGGAGCATGGAGAGGATCCCGAATTCGGAAAAGGCGGAAACCTCTATAACCGCTATCTCGGCGATCCCGATCACCAGCCCAATCCGTGCGTCGCGCCGGTAGGCAAGGGCCCCTATTATGCAGTCAAAGTCACGCCGGGCGATCTGGGAACTTTCGACGGAATCCGGACCGACCGCTATGCGCGGGTGCGAGACGCTCGTGGCGACCCGATTCCCGGCCTCTACGCTGTCGGGAACGATGCAGCGAGCATCATGGGTGGCAATTATCCAGGTGGCGGAATCACGCTCGGGCCGATCATGACGTTCGGCTATATCGCAGGTCGACATCTCGCTGGCCAGGCGGATTGACGCTAAAGAGTCTGTTCACGCAAAGCGGAACTCTGTGGCCTTGAAAGGGGATTGCCCGAAGGAGACCTTCTGGAACGATACCAGCTTCAGCTGAACCGTCGACATGCGTTCCCGTTTAGGTATCACGCTGGAGATGCTACTCGTTTACGTTCCACAGCTTCCTCCAGGAGGCACTGCCGTGCCGCAACCTTAAAGCGGTCCTGTCGGTTGGCATGGATGAACGGAAGAGTTGAAAGAGGGGCCCGAATGGCCGAAAAGTACAGATTGGTGGTAGTCGGTGGCGGTGTCGCCGGGCTGGAGATCGCAACGCGGCTTGCCGGGAAAAGGACCGGTGCTCAACATCTGTCCGTCACGTTGATCGACCGGGAGCCAGCGTACGTATGGAAGCCGATGCTGCATACCATTGCAGCGGGGACGGCGGATGCAGGACTGCAGGAAACCGTCTTCGCGGCCCGGGCGCTGACGCATGGATTTCGCTATGAGTTTGGCGAAGCCATCAGGGTGGATCGACAGCAACACATGGTCTTCCTAGCGCCCCTGACGATAGAGGGTGAGGAAATCGTTCCACAACGTGGCGTGCCCTATGACACGCTGGTTCTGTCGGTCGGCAGCCGCGCAAACGACTTCGGGACCCCGGTGTCGCCGCGTATTGTCTTCGGATCGACACAAGGTCTGACGCCGTGGCGTTCAGTGACCGGCTGCGTGTGCATCTGGTCAAGAGCATCGCTCTTGGAAGAAAGCTCAGAGTGGGCATAGTGGGTGGCGGGGCAACCGGTGTCGAGTTGGCGGCCGAACTCATCCAGGTCGCCACCGTAGCGGAGCGGTACGGAATAGCCGGCGCTTCCAGCCATCTCGAAGTTATCCTCGTGGAGTCCGGGCCGAGGTTGCTTGGGCCATTCCCCGAACCGGTTGCCGAGGCTGCGCTCAACAAGTTGCAGCAACTGGGCGTGACCGTCCGCACTGGAGCGCGCGTGTCTTCTGTGGATGCGAATGGTTTCACGTTAAACGGCGATGAACTCGTCGGGGCGGAACTGAAGGTCTGGGCCGCCGGTGTCAAGGCGCCGCCATTGATCGATACACTCGCCGATCTCGAACGAACGCGAAGCGGTCAACTCATTGTAGGACCTACCCTGAGGACAGCAGGCGACAATGATATCTATGCGCTCGGTGATTGCGCCAGCCCTCAGCTTCCGGGCCGTGATGTCCCCGTTCCAACCACCGCCCAGGCAGCAAGCCAGCATGCGCAATACCTCTCGCGGCATCTCCCGAAAACTGATTGCCGGCGAAGTGGTCCCGCCTGCCACTTATAAGGATTTCGGCGGGCTTGTGGCCCTTGGAGGCTATGATGCCTACGGAACGCTCGGTCGCTTCGGCTTCTACAAAGGTGGCTTCATCAAGGGGCGAATAGCGCAGCTTGGGCATGCCATGCTATATCGCAGGTATCAAGCGAGTCTACACGGCATATGGCGGGGTACGCTGCTTTGGTTCCTCGATACCGTAGGTCGGAAGGTCCGGCCGCGTGCAGGCTTTCTTAAAACGGCTCGGCGCACAGCTACTTTCACGGTTCTTGTCGGGAAATGCCAGATAGGAAACAACGAGGTAGGCATCACCCGCCTCCCTGAACAAAAGCATCGATCCGAGGTGCCAGCCCATCCACCCGGCGGCACGTGGTGTCACCGTCCGTTCCACCGAGCGGGCCGCTTCTCAACGAAGGCGCGCGGTCCCTCCTGAAAATCGTCGGTCGACATGACGCGCTGCTGAGCCTCATCCCCGAGGCGGCGCAGGTCCCGTTCATCCTGGTCGAACGCCAGACGGGCCACCGTGAGGCTCTCCTGCACGGCAATCGGTGCATTGGCAGTGATCTCGGCAGCCAGGGCGAGCGCGGCAGGCACGGCTTCCTTTGCGGGTGCGAGCCGGTTGACCATCCCAAGCGCATGGGCCCTGACCGCCGGAAGCCTGCCTCCGGTCGCAATGAGTTCGATCGCGACGTTGCGCGGTATCGCCCGCGGCAGGCGGTAAAGCCCGCCGGCCGACGCGATCAGGCCGCGCGCGACCTCCGGGAGCGCAAAAGCTGCATCCTCGGCCGCCACGATCATATCGCACGCAAGGGCCATTTCGCAGCCGCCCGCGACAGCGAACCCGTTGACCGCCGCGATCCACGGCTTTGACCGGACCGCATGGTTGAAGCCTGCAAAGCCACCTTTCCCGGTGAAGAGCGTGTCCAGACCGCCGGCTGAAACGATCTTGAGATCCGCGCCGGAGCAGAACATGTCGCCCTGGCCAGCGAGCACCACCACGCGCACGTTGGCGCTTTGCTCGGTCGCCTCAACCGCTTCCTCGAGCTGGCGGGCGAGCTCCGAATTCACGGCGTTACGCACTTCGGGACGGCACAGCTCGACGAGCGCTACATGGCCTTCGAGCAGCGTCAAACGCACTGCCTTCTCCGCGCTGTTTTCCATCGACATAGCGACATCCTTTCTAAAATTGTTGCGACTCTTGCTAATTCGCGCATAATGGGACTTCATGTAAAAGATGAATCGTGAAGAGCAACCATGGGAGGGGAGTTCATGAGATTTTCAAATTGTCTCCGCCGCCGCAGCGATCGTCCGTTCGGTGCTGTGGTGGCCCGGGCTGCCCACGAAAGGCACGGTCATGGGAGGTCCTGAAGTGGCGGATGTGCCGCTCGACGAGGCCACTCCCCTCGGCCCGTTGACCTCACGCTATATCGATGTCGCGAGCCTGCCCTGGAAGGCAACGCCCACGCCGGGCATCGAGATGAAAATACTCTTTCAGGACAAGAGCAGTGGCCTCCTTACGGCGCTCTTCCGCTGGCAGCCCGGGACTGCGCTGCCGCTGCATGAACATGTGGAAATCGAACAGACCTATGTGCTGTCAGGCAGCATCGTCGATGATGAGGGCGAGGTGCGGGAAGGCGACTTTGTCTGGCGGCCGAAAGGCAATCGCCACCTTGCCCGCGCTCCGCATGGAGCGCTCGTCCTCTCATTTTTTCTTAAGCCAAACCGCTTCCTGGAAGGTGCCTTCGCCGGTCAGGAACTCCAGTAAATCTTCACATGCGATGGAAATCACAGCATAATGACCCAGGAACGACCTTTCAAACGCTTCCCCGCCCACGAACCGCGACCGGCGGCCGCCGAGACCCCACTACAGGGCTTGCGCGTCGTCGATTTCACGCATTTCGTTGCGGGACCCTTTTGCACGATGATGCTGGCTGATCTTGGCGCCGATGTGATCAAGATAGAGAATGCGCGCGGCGACGACTTCCGCCACTATCCACCGGCCGAACCGGATCTGGGCGGGGAAGGAGCGCCGTTCCTGTGGACGAACCGCAACAAGCGCAGCCTCGTTCTTAATCTCAAGAGCGAGGCCGGACTGTCTTTGGCGAAGTCGCTCGCCGAGCAGGCGGACATCGTGGTGGAGAATTTCTCGACCGGCGTGATGGAGCGTCTGGGACTGGGATATGATGTGCTGTCCCAGGCCAACCCAGGCCTGATCTATTGCTCCGTCTCGGCCTACGGGCGCACCGGCGCCTTTGCCGACCGGCTGGGCTTCGACCCGGTCATCCAGGCCGAAAGCGGCTTCATCTCCATGAACGGCTACGCCGATCGTGACGGCGTGAGGGCCCAGTCGATCGTGATGGACACATCGACAGGCATGATGGCCTGCAATGCGGTGCTTGCCGCCGTTATCGCACGCAACCGGAACGGCAAGGGCCAGCGCGTCGACCTGTCGCTCTACGACACGGCAATCTCGATGATCGGCTTTGCCACGCTTCAATATCTCATGAGCGGAGTCGTGCCTCAGCGCAACGGCAATACGAGTAACGATACCTCGCCGACCGGCGTCTTCCATGCGAAGGATACGCCCTTCTATATTTCCTGTTCGAGCACCGCGATCTTCCAGCGTCTTTTTCGGGCGATCGGCCGGCCGGATGTGGCGGAAGACCCTGAGCTGCAGGACCGCGGGGGAAGGCTGCGGCGGCGGGAAGAACTGTTCGAGATCCTGGATGCCGCGTTCGCACAGAATGTCTGGGCGCATTGGGGGCCAATCCTGCGCGAAGCCGGTGTCGCCGCCGGCGAGGTCCGCACACTCCCGGCAGCGCTGGAGTCCGACGTAACGCGCGAAAGCGGGCTGGTCACACGAATTCCCCATCCGACTGCGGGCGAAATCCCGAACGTCGCTCTGCCTTTCCATTTCAGCGCAACCCCGGTGGCCGATCCGGTGGCAGCCCCGGCAATCGGCCAGCACTCGGCTGAGATCCTCGAAGAGGTGCTGGGGATCGGGACCGAGGAGATTACCGCCCTGAAAGAAGCCGGGGCCTTCGGGAGCTTCCCACTGGCACTGTCAAAGGCGACCACCGCGGCAAGGGCGGCAGGTTAGGAGTGCCAAGGTCGCCGTCCAAGCTCGGAATGTCGAGATCATAAGCTGAGGAGAGAAGCAATGAGCGAGCAGGATGTCGCGGAACGGAGGGCCGCAATCGTCGTCAACGAGCCGAACAGATGGCGATTGGAGACCCCGGGGGCGCCGGGATGGAAATATTCGGCACGGCCCGGTGCCCCCAACAAGCTGCTGATGATCTCCGCCGATTGTCACGCCAACGAGCCTGCCAATCTTTGGGCAGAGCGGATCGATCCGAAATATCGCGATCGCCTTCCCCGAATCTGGATCGACGAGCACGGCGTGCAGTGGCGCAAGAGCGAGGGCTATGAGAAGGCCGACCGGATCAATCTCGCGGCACTGGAAGGCGAGGACCAAGTTCGCTCCAAGGCTGGTGCCGACCCGCTCGACCGGCTGAGGGACGATGATCTCGACGGGATCGATGGAGAGGTGATCTTCCCCAATAAGGGCCTTGCAATGTGGGCGACGCCCGACCCCGTGTTCGCGCAGGCGCAGTGCCGCGTTTACAACGACTGGGCATGGGAACAGTTCGGGCCGCATATCGACCGCCTTTCCCCCGCCGCCGCACTTGCCACCGGCGATATCGAGGGCACGATGACGGAGATCGAACGCGTCGCGAAACTGGGTTTCCGTCACGTCACCTTGCCGTCGAAGCCGCTCTTCGGCCCGCATAGCGTCGGCGAGCTCAACTACAACAAGGTCGAGTTCGACCCGATATGGGCCGCGTTGCAGGATCATGACCTGGCAGCGACGTTTCACGTATCCACCGGCAAGGATCCACGTTCGGCGCGGGGCCTTGGCGGGGCGGTGATCAATTATGTCGTCCACTCGCTGGCCCCGACGATTGAACCGCTCGTGCATATCTGCTCATCGGGTGTCGCGGAGCGATTTCCAAAGCTGCGCTTCGGAACGATCGAAACCGGGATCGGTTGGCTCGCATGGATGCTCGATGCGATGGACGAAGCGTATCTCAAGCATCATTTCTGGGTCAGACCCAAGCTCAAGGCGCTTCCCAGCGACTATTTCCGCGCGAACGGCTTTGCATCCTTCGGCGAGGACAAGCCCGGCCTCGATCTCATCGAGAAGCACAATCTCGTCGACAATGTCCTGTGGGCAAATGACTACCCGCACCACGAGGGGACATGGCCCCATTCGGCCGAAGCCATCGAGCGCAATTTCAAGGATCTGAGCGAAGAGACCCGTATCAGGGTGCTGGGTCGTAATGCCGCTAAGATCTTTCGCTTCCCCATGCCCGCGCGTCTCGACTGAACTGACCGCCGAACGGTCACAAAGATGATCGGCGGCCATCAGGAAGAGGATTATGTCAATGCTCGGCAAGGAACGGGCCGCCTATGAGGCGATCCAAGCCAACAGCAATGCTGCAGGACGCGGCCAAGCCGATCAGCTGTGCACCGGCTGCTCCACGGCATTCTCCGATTTTGTTATCGATCGCTGGAAATGGCGAGGAGGCGCCGGTCGTCATGGCGTTGCCGTGCGAGCGGGTGCTTCTGTGCGCTCCTTGTTACTGGGGCGCTCATTGGCGGCTCACAACGGGGATCAACGAAGCCGTCAACCGGTAGCCAAGTTGTTGGCGGCTTTGCGGGGCGGCGGATCGTTGGGGAAAAATCCCGCGCGCGAAGCGAACACAGCCGGATCGTTATGGTGAGGACTGCCCTCGAGGTGTCCGGAAGGTGCCTTTCGGCCAGCTTCATTTTGATTTTTCCCTCTCGCCGTTTCGGTGGTGGAGGTCCCTCGTCGTAGCAATCGCCGCGGCCATCCAATGCACCTGATGCACGCTCAAACCATGAAAAGGACGACAGGAGGATGCCACAGACAGCTAGCGATCGCGAAACCAGAACCAGTCCCGCCAATGCGTGGTACGCGACCATATTGCTATGCCTGCTATACGCCTTGTCGATGCTCGATCGGCTGATTCTGGCGCTGTTAGCACAACCCGTTTCCGCTGATCTTCATATCTCGGACACGCAACTCGGGCTCCTTTTCGGTCTTGGCTTCGGGGTTCTTTACGCGATCGCGGGGCTTCCTCTTGCTCATATGCTTGATCGCAGTCACCGCATACGTCTTCTGTGTGTCGGTGTGATGCTGTGGAGTCTGGCAACGCTCGCTTCGGCATTTGCACCGGGATTCACGGAACTCGCCTTCTGTCGCGCGGGCGTAGCGATCGGCGAGGCCGTGTTATCACCGGCTGCCGTCTCGCTCCTCGCCGATATGTTTCCACGCGAGAAAAGGGCGGCTCCAACGGCGGCGTTCACCGCTGTGGCAGCCGGGATGTCGTCGGGCGCTTTCGTGCTTGGTGGCTGGGCCTTTCAGGCTGCAGGGTTCTTGTCTCCCGTCTACGGAATGGCGCCGTGGCGCATCACGCTCATTCTTGTGGGTGCCCCGGGGCTGCTGATAGCCTTGCTCATGTTCTTCACGGTCCGCGAACCGGTCCGCGTGCGCCAGGCGAATACACAATCCTATGCGACGGTGTCGAACGCGCTCGCCTATATTCGCAGCGAAGCCAGGCTCTATGGGTGCCTTTTCGTCGGTATTGGAGCCTATACGATAGTGGCCTATACGTTCATTGCGTGGACGCCGACGTTGCTGATCCGCAAATTCGGTCTGACACCCTCCGACGCGGGCTATCTTTTCGGGCTCATAGGCGTCACCTTCGGCCTGGGAAGCACTGCGTTGTGGCCGTGGCTGGTGACGCGCTGGACGGCCCGGGGCAAGCCCGAGCGACTTGTGACCGCCATGGGCTATTCCCTGGCGGCCTCGGCCGCCGCGATGATCCTGCTTGGTTTTTCCCACAACGTTTCTGTTGCATCCGCAGCGATCGCGCTCATCTTTCTTGGCGGCACGACGGTGAGCTGCCTTCCACCGCTTATCATTCAGTATGTCGCGCCAAGCGAAATGCGCGCGCGGCTCATGGCGGGCTACTTGGTTTCGTCGAATCTGATAGGCTTGGGCATCGGACCGGCGCTGGCGGCCGCCATTGCCGAAAACTTCTTCAGTGGCGCTGGCGCATTGGGATCGGCCTTTGCCTGCATTGCCATTGTTGCCGGACCGATCACTCTCGTCTCATTGCTGCTGGCGCATGGTGCTTATCGCACTGCCTATCTCGCGGCAGCCGCGCGCGAGTTCGACAATGCAAAGACTTTGGCGCGCGAGGACCAATCTGTCAGGACCGACGCAATTCCCGACGAACCTCAGCAGGTCTTCCCTGCACGCTGAACGCGCGTCTCGGATCGGCAGCCAGACAGGAGAGCGAACTCAAGCCTGCCCAGGATGTGATCCGCTACCGCTTCTACTTCCTCGACAATGCCCGGAGCGTCAGACATCCTCCTGGACGCGCACGCCATATAGTGGACCGTCGGTATAGCGCAGAACGACAAGCTCGACCGCGCTGTCGAGCGCAGGAGTTGTCTCCCCCACGATGCGGGTAGCGATCCTCAAGCCTTCGTCCAGATCGACAATGCCCACGCTATAGGGCGCTTCGGGCTGGAACACCGCGGGCGCTGCATGGATGACGGTGCTGGAATAAAGGCGTCCGCGGCCGGAAAGCGGCGACCATCCGATATCGGACGACCAGCAATGCGGGCAGATCGGCTTGGGCGGAAAGCTCAGCCTGTCGCAGCTGCGGCAATGGCTGGTCTCGAATTGGCCCGCCGAAAGAGAATTCCAGAATCGGGAGGTAAATGCGGTCATCCGGGGCGGATAGGCACGGACACGGTCGATGGTGAGAGCGGGGAGCGTCATCCGCGAGCCTCCAGAATATGGACAAGGGCGGCGTTGTAGTTGCCGAGTTCGGCGCTGGTGAGGGCCAGTGATGCATCTTTGACCTGTCTCGCGCCCGCGCGGCCGCGCAACTGGTCCATGACTTCGACATAGCTGTAGAAGGGGGTCACATAGGCGGGGTGTCCGCGCGATTGCAGGCCGCCCGATGTGCAGATGGGAATACGTCCTCCGAGCGTCGTCTCGCCGGCCGCCGCGGCTTTCGCCCCTTCCCCTCTCGCGGCGAAGCCCAGCGCCTCGCTGACCAGGACTTCGACGATGGTGCATGGGGCGTAGAGTTCGGCAAAATCGATCTCATCGGGGGATACGCCGGCCTCGGCATAGGCCTGACGGCCTGCAGTCGCCGCCGACTCGAAGGCGATCATGTCATTGGGCACTTCGCTGATCTGATGCGCGCCCTCATGATAGAAGCCGGTGCCGCGTATCAGTGCATAAGGCTGGCCCGTCGCTCGCGCTACGTCCTCGGTGGCGAGCACGAGGCAGACGGCCCCGTCGCTTCGAGGTGGGACCTCGAAAAGTCCCAGAGGGTCGACAATCGGCTTCTGCGCCAGAATCTCCTCCAGAGTGATCGGCTTACGGAATTGGGCAAGCGGATTATGGACGGCGTGGCCGCGATTCTTGACGGCGACGCTCGCCAGCTCCGCGCGTGAGGATCCATATTCGTGGATGTAGCGTGCTGCGTCCATCGCGTACCAGCTGATCGGCGTAAATCCGAACGGGACATGGAAGTCGACGTCGCCGGTCGCGCGCATCGAACTCATCATATGGTCGATGGCCGACGTCGCCGTTTCGAAGTTGATGCCCAGCGCGAGGCTCACTCGTGCGCGTCCCAGCCTGATCTGGTCGACAGCCGACTGGAACGCCAGACCGGCCGTCATGCCGTTGCCCATCACCTCCATTACCGCGCCCGTGCAGGGCAGGCGCAAATAGTTGGCCATGAATGTTCCGAAATACTTCTGGAGCGTGTAAGGGCGCGGCTGGGCGAATACGAGCGCCGAGATGTCGTCCTTGACGATGCCCGCGTCGGCGACGGCGTCAACTACCAGCCTGGCCAGCACTTCATGCTCGAGCACATGGGTTTCAGCGCCGGCCACGCTCTGCCATTTCCCGACCGGCAGCGCGGCGCATCCGATGATCGCAACGCGTTCACTCATTCCGCATTCTCCACGATCACCGGCCTTATTAGTGCGCGCTCGCTGGTATCGGCTTCGCCGATGCTGCTCATGGTGAAGCCCTTTTGTCCGGTGGACTCGGCATGCGGAAAGAGCCCGGGCCCCCAGGCAAGCAACCCGCCGTCCACGACCAGGGTCGATCCGGTGCAGAAGCGCGCTTCGTCACTGCCAAGATACAGCGCTGCATAAGCGATATCCTCCGACTGTCCGGTATCCGGCCATGGCTGCCTGCCTTTCATGAATCGGCGCATCTCCTCGTCGTTTGACGCGGGCATCAATGGTGTATGAATGCCGCCGGGCGCGATCGCATTGACGCGGATGCGATCGGCGGCGAGCTGGATCGCCGCGCTCTTGGTCAGGCTTACCACTCCGCTTTTAGCCGCCGAGTAAGCCGCCGGACCGCTTCCGCCAACAAGCCCGGCGGTGGACGCCGTGTTGATGATCGATCCGCCATCGCCATGCCGCCGGATCGCGCGCGCGCCGTGCTTGATGCCAAGGAACACGGAGCGCAGCAGCATGTCGGAGGTTCGATCCCACTCCTCGACGGTGGTTTCGGTGATCGGCGCCATCGCGCCGCCGACGCCGGCATTGTTGAACAGGATGTCGAGGCGACCGAACGCGTCGACCGCGCTCCCGATCATCGCCTCTACCTGCGATTCCTCCGAAACATCGGTCAGTTGGGAGATGATCGCGCTACCATGGCCCTGCTGCGTGGCGAGATCGAGAACCTCCTGCGATTTTACCGCGTTGAGGTCTGCTATGACGACCCTGGCCCCCTGGGCCACGAACATCAGCGCCGCTGCCCGGCCAATTCCGCTTGCGCCGCCGGTAATAACCGCGACCTTGCCTTCGAGTCTTCCTGTCACATCCACCTCCTGATCGTTTGGAACAGTGTGGCAGCCCTTATCTCTTTTCGCAACAGAGTCTCGCTTGTGGAGACTTGAAGAGATTGCTATAAATTGATCAAACGGCACAAAAATGCCGGTCTTGCATTTTTTCGGAGAGCTGCCTCTTGCCTCATCCCGCGATCATTCATCGCCTTGCCGACTTCGCGAATGGGCTGACTCTCGCCGATATTCCGGAGCGCGTTCGCCGACAGGGGGCGCTCACCTTGCTCGATACCGTCGGCTGCATGATCGCCGGTTCGGTGACGGCCGAGGCGAAGCTGCTGCAGGAAGCGGAGGACATGCCCGGTCCCGCTTCTGTCCTGGGTTCTGGGCTGCGGCTGACTACGCGGGCCGCTGCACGCGTCAACGGCTATATGGGCGACATTTTCGAGATCAACGACCTCACCGGAGGACATGCCGGCATCGGCAATGTGGCTGCAGCGCTCGCGGCCGCGGAGACCGAGGGGGCCTCGGGCGAAGATCTGCTCGTCGCCACAATTGCCGGCGTCGAGGTGACGACGCGGATCTACGATATGTTCTACCCGAAACTGAAGCCCTATTCGGAATGCGGGATGGTGCCCGTCGGTCTCCCGTCGGCCGTCGGCGCCGCCGCCGCGGCGGGCCGTCTGTTCGGGCTTGACCGCCTGCAGCTGCGCGAAGCGCTCGCCATAGCCGCCGCGCTCGCAGGCTGGTGCCCTGCGGAAACGATCTTCGGCAAGGGCTCCACGATCAAGCCGATGCTGTTCGGCGCATCGCCGGCTCATACGGGGTTGCTTGCGGCTTCCTATGCGCGGGCCGGCCTGAGCGGCCCTGCGGAAATCCTTGAAAGTCCAATTGGTTATTTCGCGACCGTCGCCAGGGGTTTTTCACCCGGGGAATTCGGGACCGATCATTGGGCGCTGGCGCGGCCGCGGCGCAAGCTTCACGCATGTTGCGGATATATCCATTCCGCGATCGATGCGGTGGTCAGCCTGCGTCAGCGCGATCCCCAGGCCTTGTCCGATGCACGCGCGATCGAAGTCGCGATGCCTGCCTATGTCATGCCGGCGGTGGTCAAGGACGGGCCGCCACGCACATCGAATGAAGCGCGCTTCCATACCCGCTTCTGTCTGGCGGTAGCCGCGTCCGGCGCTACGGCCATTCTTCCTGACCATAGCGAGCGCTTTGCCGCCCATTTGGCTGATCCCGCGGTCGCCCATGCCTATGCGCGGATACACATCGTGGCGGATCCGACGCTTGATCATTATCATCGCACCATCGTTCGCGTCGAAGATGTCGCTGGCAAGCGCCTTGAATCGCGCAATGACGCGCCCAGAGGATCGCCGGACAATCCTTTGTCGGACGAAGAGGTGATCGCGAAATTCGAAGGCCTTGCAGGGCCCGTATTCGGTGCGGCCCGCTCCGCGCGGACGCGCGACCTGCTCCTTGCCGTCGAAGCAGAACAGAGCCTGATCCCGCTTTTCGAACAACTGCGCGGGGCCAACGACCATCGACCGCGCGCGCGTGTTGCCGCGGCGCTGGGAGTCTGAGCGCATGCCGGATATCAAATCACTCGTCGATCTGCGCGTCTATACGATCCGTCCGCGCCGTATGGCGGACTTCATCGATGTCTGGGACCGGCTCGGAATGCCCGTCCAGATGCGGTATTTCGATCCTCCCATCGGCATGTTCACCGGAGCCGTCGGCACGCTCAATCAGCTCGTCCACCTGTGGGGCTTTGACGACATGGGGGATTTCGAGCGTCGTCATGCCGCGCGCGACAAGGACGCCGGCTGGCCGGCCTATCTTGAGGCCTCGGTGGATCTTGTCGTGGCTCAGGAGACCAGGCTCATTCGGCGTGTCGATCTCCCATCGCTCGGCGGCGGCCTCGTGGGATAGGCGCGCGCCGCCACGTTAAAACGAACATCATCAGGAGATCGGATACATGGGAGAGCAGGTGAAGATTGTAGGGATTGGGGGAACCTTACGGGCTGGCTCGTCGACCGAAGCGGTAATCCGGCGTGTTCTTGTTCATGCAAGCGATATGGGCGCGCAAACGCAGATCTTTTCCGGCGAAGCGATCGATCTGCCGATGTACGCGCCGGCGAATGTCGCCGACGGCCCCAGGGTACGCGATTTGATCGCCGCGCTGCGCGCGGCCGATGGCGTCGTGATCGGCTCGCCGGGCTATCACGGCGGCATTTCGGGCCTCGTCAAGAACGCCCTGGACTATACCGAGGAAATGGCGGCCGATCCCCAACCCTATTTCACGGGCAAACCGATAGGCTGCGTCGGCACGGGTTTTGGCTGGCAAGGCTGCAATTCGACCCTTCATGCCCTGCGAAGTGTTGCCCACGCGCTGCGCGGATGGCCAACGCCGATCGGCATCGCGCTCAATACAAAGACACCGGCCTTCGACGCCGACGGCAATTGCCTGCTGCCCGAACTCGATGCGCAACTCAGGTTGATGGCCGAGCAGCTGGTGACATTTCGGGCGCTCAACGAAGCGGCCTGACCAAAAGAGAGGAACCGTGCATGGAACTGCACCCTGAAATAGCCAATTATATCGAGCTGATGAAAGCCGCGGGCTTCCCCGCGATGAACAGCCTGACGCCATCGACGCTACGCGAACTGGTCGCATCGAGCCCGCGGGTGCCGGGGCCGGAGATGGCGCGTGTCACGGATTTTGAAATCGATGTTGCCGATGGCGCGATTCCGCTGCGGCTCTATGTCCCGGAAGGCGAGCCGGTCGCGATCATCGATTTCATGCACGGCGGCGGCTGGACCATGGGGAGCATCGCCCAATCGGATGCCGCTTGCCGCCATCTGGCGAAGGCCACACAGTGCCTGGTCATCTCGGTCGACTATCGCCTGGCGCCCGAACATCCCTTTCCGACCGCGGTGGAGGATGCCTACACAGCCCTGGAATGGATTTCCGGCAATCGTTCACAGCTATGGGAAGGGGGCGATCTCCCGGTGATCGTGGCGGGAGACAGCGCGGGAGCCAATCTTGCCGCCGTGCTCTGCATTCTCGCGCGCGATCGTGGCGGACCGCGGCTCGTGGCCCAGATACTTCTGGTTCCTTCGACCGACGGGGATATCGAAGCGCCCGAACTGGCCGCCTTCGACTCCCCCTTTCTCAACCTTCCGGAGATCAGCTGGTTTTTCGATCAATATGTTCCGGACCGCGAAACGCGCAAGGATGTGCGTTTCGCACCAATCCGAGCGAGCAGCCACGCCGATCTTCCGCCCTGCTATATCGTCACGGCCGAGCATGATCTGCTGCGCAGCCATGGCGAGGCCTACGGACGCAAGCTGGCCGAGGCCGGCGTGCCGACGATGATGTGCCGCTATCCCGGTACGGTGCATAGTTTCGTAACGGTCAACGCGGCCTTCGAGCGCAGCCAGCAGGCTCTTGCCGACATAGCCGCGTTCATAGCCGGCTTTGCGAGGCGTTGATGGCGGAGCAGTGGCCAACCCGGCAGGAAGGGCATGGGACGTTGGACAGTTATGTTCAGGGGGCGGCATCGCCTCCGCTCCTGGAAACCACGATTGGTGAGGCTCTGGACAGGGCGGCGCAATCCTGGCCCGATAGTGACGCGCTGGTATGTGTCGAGCAAGGAATCCGGCTGAACTGGACCGAGTTCCGCGACCGGGTCGAGGCTTTCGCCGCCGGCCTTCTCGAGGCGGGATTGAAGCCGGGCGACCGTGTCGGAATCTGGTCGCTCAATCGGGCGGAATGGGCGATCACGCAGTTTGCGGCGGCCAAAGCCGGACTGATCCTGGTCGCCGTCAACCCGGCCTATCGTTTGTCCGAACTGGAGTTCGCCCTCAACAAGGTCGGCTGCGCTGCCTTGATCCTCTCGCCGCCGTTCAAGACCAGCGATTATCCCGGAATGATAAGAGCGCTTGCCCCGGAACTCGACGAGTCGGAGCCCGGTGCGCTACAAGCGGAACGGCTGCCCCATTTGCGGCTCGTCGTTCAAATGGGTGAAAGCGCGATTCCCGGGGCGATGCCCTTCGCGGCGATCGAGGCAGTCGGGCGGGCGGCCGGCCTGGACGTTCTGCGCGCGACGGAAGCTGCGCACACGCCGCACGATCCGGTCAATATCCAGTTCACCAGCGGCACCACCGGCAGTCCCAAGGGTGTGACGCTCAGTCATCGCAACATTCTCAATAACGGCTATTTCACGGGCGAGGCGATGTCCCTGTCGCACCGGGACCGGATCTGCATCCCCGTGCCGCTATATCATTGTTTCGGGATGGTCATGGGAAATCTCGCGAGCGTCACGCACGGCGCGGCGATGATCTATCCGGGGGAAGGTTTCGACCCGCTCGCGACGCTGAGAACCGTTGCCACCGAGCGCTGCACCGCGCTTTACGGCGTCCCGACCATGTATATCGCCGAGCTCGATCACCCCGAATTCGCCGATTTCGATCTCTCGACGCTGCGAACCGGGATCATGGCCGGATCGCCCTGTCCGATCGAAATCATGCGCAAGGTGATCGACCGCATGCACATCGGCGACATCACCATCTGCTACGGCATGACAGAGACCAGTCCCGTGAGTTTCCAGAGTGGGGAGGAGGACTCGCTCGAGCGCAGGGTGACGACGGTCGGGCGCATACACCCCCATCTGGAGGCCAAGGTCGTCGACGAAGCGGGCATGATCGTCTCGAGGGGTGTTCCGGGCGAGCTATGCACCAGAGGCTATTCGGTCATGCTGGGTTATTGGGACGAGGCGGAGCAGACTGTAAAGGTCAAGGACGCCGATGGATGGATGCACACCGGCGATCTCGCCACGATCGATGAGGAAGGTTATGGAAAGATTGTCGGCCGTATCAAGGATCTCGTGATCCGCGGCGGCGAGAACCTCTATCCGCGCGAAATAGAGGACTATCTCTACCGTCACCACAAGGTCCAGGATGTGCAGGTCTTCGGCGTGCCGGACGAACGCTATGGCGAAGAACTTTGCGCGTGGATCATTCTGTCGGACGGCCATGACATGGACGAGGAGGAACTGCGCGCCTTCTGTCGCGGCCAGATCGCGCACCAGAAGGTTCCGCGTTACGTCCGCTTTGTCGACACATTTCCGCTCACCGTCACCGGGAAAGTCCAGAAGTTCATCATGCGGGACATCATGATCGCTGAGTTGGGTCTCGTTATCAACGAAACAGCCTGAGGTCCACGCGAGAGTCGGGCGTGGAGATTGTTTCCGGGATTTGCCACCGCGAGAAGGGTTTATGCGCCGCGTCCATTTGCGGCCTCATGTAGCTTGCGTGAGAATCCGCATCAAAGCCGCAGGTCGAATGGCGAAATCCATTTCGTGTCCATGTCGCACAAAAGGAGATATAATGCTGATCTACTATTGTGGGAATATATTGACAAAATAGCCGGGATAACCGTAGCGTGGCGCTATAAGGGAGTGGGTGGATCCAGCCTGCCCACTTTGGTTGCCGAAGGCATAACCCTCGGTGAAGCATCGGCCGCGCAGCAAGCGCTGCTATTAGTCCGGAGAGGATGGGCAATGAAAAGTATCTGGTTCCACTTCCAGGGGTATCGCGATCTCCCCGATGACTTCACGGAAAAATATGACAGCGTTTGGGTAACCCCGCCGAATGATGTGCTGTGCGACCCCGAGATGGCCGGTAAATATTTCAACTGGAATCTCGAAGAGTTGGAATATGCCGACGAGATGGGCTTCGATGGCCTCGGCGTGAACGAACATCATTCAAACGCCTATGGATTTTCCTGCTCGCCGAATCTCGTGGCAATGCCGCTGGCCCGGCGCAAATCGCAGGCCGCGATCGTCGTTCTGGGGGCGACGCTGCCGCTCTACAATCCCGCCATCCGCGTCGCCGAGGAGTTCGCGCTGCTCGACTGCGTCAGCGGCGGTCGGCTGGTCGCGGGATTTCCGGTCGGTTCCGCGATGGACACCGTGGGTGTGTATGGAACGCCGCCGACGATGGTGCGGCCTCGCTACTATGAAGCGCATGACCTGATTACGCAGGCATGGACGCGGCCCGGACCGTTCGCCTTCAACGGCGAGTATAACAAGCTTCGCTACGTCAACCCCTGGCCCAAGCCGCTTCAGACACCACATCCACCCATCTGGCTGGCAGGTGGCGGATCGATCGAGACGTGGAAGTTTGCCACAGATAACAATTATACATACAATTACCTCAGTTTTACCGGCTACCAGAACTCGCGTGCGCTCATGCAGGGCTACTGGGATGAGGTCGAGCGGGCCGGACTTGACGATAATCCCTATCGGGCCGGGTTTGCGCAGATCGTCCTGGTCGCCGACACCGACGAGGAGGCCGAACGCCTCTATTTCAAGCATGTACAGAACTTCTTCGCCAAGGCGCTGCATGTCGCCCCCCATTTTGCGGCGCCCCCCGGCTTCATGAGCGCGGAGAGTGTCAGATTCAACATGACGAAGGCCGCGCGGCCCAAAATGAAGAGCCCCTATGAGCAGACCTGGGCGGACTTCACCGGCGACAAGCGGGTTATTGCCGGCTGCCCCGATCGGGTTGTCCACGAACTGACCGAGGCCGCCAAGAGCCTGCGCTGCGGTCACTTCATGCTGCTGATGCAGGTTCAGTCGATGGACACGGATCTGACCAAATACAGCACCAAGCTCTTTGCCGAGAAGGTGATGCCCCGCATCCGGGACTATTGGGACAAGCAGGGTTACGTCGATCATTGGTGGCCGCAAGGGGCGAGCAAGACGCCCCAGCCGGCAACCGAGCAGACGGAGGCGCTGGCATGACCGCTTCTGTCGCCACGGTCGCTCATCCCGGCCCGTTCGCCGCCAATCCCGTGCTGACCAAGGGGGAGGGCAGGCCGGTCGTGTTCCTCCACGGTGCCTTCGGTCAGGAATGGAACGGGCTGCTGGAGGATCTTTCCAGGAACTTCGCGGTCCACGCGCCGGCTCATCCCGGCAGCGTCGATGCGGACGACCTCAAGAGCCTCCCTGGTTTCTGGGAACTCGTCCTTTATTATGACGACCTCTTCACAGCGCTCGGGCTCGAGGATTTCGATCTCATCGGCCACAGTTTCGGTGGCATGGTCGCGGCGGAATATGCTGCAACCTATCCGGGCAAGGTGCGGCGCCTCGTCCTGATCGATGCGATGGGACTGTGGAACGACAATCATCCGGTCGAGGATCATCTGCTCGCTTCGGAAGCGACCAGACGCGCTCTGCTCTATCATGATCAGAGCCGCCCCGAAGTGGTGGAGCGGTTGACCGATCCCAGCGATCCGGACGAGGCGCGAGAGGCGTTCATTGCGC
Organism: Sphingobium sp.; assembly: GCA_051305835.1. Classification (GTDB taxonomy): domain Bacteria; phylum Pseudomonadota; class Alphaproteobacteria; order Sphingomonadales; family Sphingomonadaceae; genus Sphingobium. The sequence goes on along the minus strand of JBPPMC010000129.1, from coordinate 6,094 downwards.
GGTTCCTGGCGCTGGCCGGGAGCGGGCATTTCATCCATCCGATACCCGAGCGAGGCCTGGGGCGGCGGTTGCGCCGGATCACCGCGGACACCTTGCTGGTCTGGGGTGCGGACGATCGGCTGACGCCAATACACTATGCCGACGAGTTTCAGGCGGCGATCGCCAATGCTCGCATCGTCAGGGTTGCTGATGCCGGGCATGTTCCATTTGTGGAACAGCGTGACAAGGTCAGCCCCGCCGTAGAAGAATTCCTGGCGTGATCTATCGACGTCCGCGGCGCATCGCTCGCCAGCGCGAGAGAAACCGCGGACGTCGCCAGCAGGACATAGGATATGAGTCGAATCTTTGGTCCGGCGTGGCAAAACGGCTACGTCGTGGAGGACCTTGACGGAGCCATCAATCACTGGGTTTCCGTGCTTGGTGTCGGTCCGTTTTTCAAGGCGCCGCATCTTGCGCTCGAGGACTATCAGTTTCGCGGACAACGCTGCGATCCCGATATCTCGATCGCGCTCGCCTATTCGGGGAACCTTCAGATCGAGCTAATCCAGCAACATAATGATGCACCGTCGCATTATGCGGATTTCCGAAGCCGGGTCGGCAGTGGCTTGCATCATTTATGCACGTTCAACGGACGGCCATTCGAGGAGAATCTGGCCGAATATGCGCGCCTGGGATATAAGGTGGCGTCTTCGGGCAAGCTTGTGGGAGCAGGGCGTTTCGCCTACCTCGAAACCGAGGATCACTCCGGTACCGTGATCGAGTTCGGAGAAGGCAGCGCCGTGACGCGCGCGGCGTTTGAAACGATCAGGCAGGCGGCCATCGACTGGGACGGCACAAATCCGGTCCGGCCGTTGACGCTGAACGGCTAGATCATCCTGCGAGAAAGCGGGTAACCGCTTTTTGTTGAAAAGCGATGCGAAAGCGAAAAGCTGGAACGCGCGATCGGCGTCCTATTCAACGCAGCGTGACCCAGCATCCTTTTTCGGAGCTACAGGAGAATATCGTGCGCGCCATGCAGTTTACAGGTCCGGGCGAGCCCTTGGCAGCTGTTGAGGTCCCACCGCCGGTCGCAAAGCCGGGGTGGGTGGTTATCGATGTCGAGGCCGCGGGTATGTGCCATTCCGATTGCACGATCGTCGATGGTCCGGGGGTGAACTGGCTCAGCCACTATCCTATCATCCTGGGCCATGAGGTGGCCGGAACGGTCGCCTCTTTGGGTGAAGGTGTAACCGCCTTCGAGATCGGCGATCGTGTGGCGGTATGTCTCCGCGCCGGTCGCGACGAGGCCGGCGCGACGCTTGGGCCTGGCACGCATGAGGGGCCTGACGGGGGAAGCGCTCCAGGTCTGCATGTCGATGGTGGTTATGCCGAGCAATGCATGGTTCGCGCGTCACGACTGATGCATATACCCGAAGGGGTCTCGTTCGAGGTCGCGGCCGTAACGACCGATGCGGTCGTCACTGCCTTCCATGCTGTACGCACCACCGGCGATGTGCGCCTGGGCGATACCGTCGCGATCATCGGCCTGGGTGGCCTCGGCATAAACGCTGTACGGATTGCGCATCTGTGCGGCGGCAAGGTGTTTGGAGTGGATGTGAACGAAAGCACGTTCCCGGCCGCCATCGAGGCGGGTGCGCGGCAATGTTTCACCGACATCGCCGCCCTGAAGGACCTCAAGCCGTCGGTGATCATCGACTTCGCGGGTGTGAGCGTCACCACGGATCAGGCCGTCAAGATCGCGCCGCCGGAGGCTCGGGTCGTTCTTGTGGGACTCGGTGCTGATACGATGGTGCTGGCCACATCGCCTTTCGTCACGAAAAAGATCAGGCTGCTCTCATCCTTGGGCGGATCTCGCGAAGATCTTGAACTCGCCTATGAGCAGATCGCGGAAGGGAATCTTCTCCCTGCGGTGCAGGAGTTTGCCTTCGAGGATATCAACGAGGCGATGGAGCTTTTACGGCAGGGCAAAGCGACGGCACGTCTCTTTACGCGACCTCGGAAGGAAACGTCCTGACAGGGAATTGGCTCGATCCCCTAACTTGAAGAAATCTGGACCATATATCGGGCACGGACAGTTTTCCGGCGCGAAGGTCAGCTAACCATCGCTGCCGTCATCGCCATTGCGCGGATATGCGAGGCCGACCATGGATAACGCTGCCGGACCGCGTTACGAGGTCCCAATGGATGGTCTGTCTTCCGATCGTTCCGTTCGCGAGCGGGCGCTGACGCGAGCCGATGTCGAACGTCTGCGCGCGTCGTCGTCGCCCTCACATCTGATCGATGGCGATCTGGAGGAAGTCGACCTTGCCGGGCTGGATCTGTCCCGCTGGACGTTCGAGCGATGCAACCTGCGCCGCGCCGATTTCACCGGCTCGAAGCTGGAAGGCACGGTCTGGCGGTCTTGCCACGCCGCCCATGCCCAGTTCACCGGGGCCGATCTGAGCGACGCAAATTTCCTCGCCAGCGACTTCAACAATTGCGTCCTGCGGCGGTCGACCCTCGCCGCTGCGACATTTGAGCGGTGCAAGCTGACGGGCGCGGACCTTTCAGACGCGAAATCCCTCGATATTCGCTTTGAGGAAACCTTGTTGATCCACGCCAAGCTGCCGGGATATTCGTTCCGGAAGCAAGTTTTGAAGAAGATCGACTTCGGGCAGGCCGATCTGCGCAAATGCGACTTTCGCGCGACGATCTTCGAGGAGTGCAGCCTCCGCGATGCGAACATGACAGGCTCGCGTTTCGATGGCGCCGACCTGCGAGGCTGACCTAGGCGGCTTGCGGCTCGTCGACGCCAGCCTGTTTCGCGGAGCGACGATCTCACGCGAACAGGCCGGCCAGCTCTTGAGCGAGTTAGGGCTCAATGTGCGGTGAAGCCGTGGATATCACGTCACAATGTCATCGTTCGATCGGTCCCACTTGGCACAGATCGGCATGACGGCATCAATACTGGCGTTGCGCCGGCGCATTTCGTCGATCGCGATCGCTTCCAGGGAGCTCCGGCATCATCGGCGATCGATCGCAGGCATGCCGGTTGATGCTCCAGGGGCAGACCGTGTAGCGTGTCGCCAGGAACAACGCTCGCCCAGGTTCCTTCTATCGATGGCCACTGCCTCGTACTTGCCGGGAGTTGGAAGGGCCTCTTTCCGCTGCTGCTGGAGCATGATCCGATCAGATTGAATCGGATCATGCCCTATTTGTCTTTTGTTTTCCGCCTTTTCCGAGTCGTCAGGTGATTCCACCTGACTAGAAAATGCTTGTCTTATGACTTTGCTGTCCGTTTGGGTGATGATGCGATGCCCGTTCCGGGGTGGCCACCCCGGAACGGGCGGAAGGGGACGGATCGCGAAAATGCCGGTCGTTGAGGGACCGGGTTAGAGTGGGATCGCCCCTTTCTTTTCGTGTCGGCCCGAACGGATACCGGGGTCTTTCGGCCCGGATGACAAGCATGGGACAGCGGAAAAGATGAGCGAACCTCTACCACAAACCATCGGCATCGACATCTCCAAAGCAACGCTCGATTGTCATGCCCACCCTGCCGGGATCGACCGGCAGTTCGCCAACTCGGCCAAGGGGTACAAGTCCTTGATTGCCTGGCCCCGCCAATGGGAGATCGAGCGGATCGCCTATGAGGCGACCGGAACTTACCACCGCGCGCTGGAACAGGCCTTGGCGCACATGCCCTGCGTCAAGCTTAACCCCGAGCGTGCTCGCCGTTTCGCCCAGGCCACCGGGACACTTGCCAAGACCGACCGGATCGACGCGGCCTTGCTGGCGCGCATGGCCGCCACGCTGCAGCCGCCGATCAGGCCTGCAAGAAGCGCACAACAGGCGCTGTTGGCCGAACTGGTCAATGCGCGCGATGGGCTTGTGCGCGATCGTACCGCGCTCAAGAACCGCGAGAAAAATCTCACCGTCGCCCTGCTCAAGCGCCACTGCAAACAGCGTCTCGAACAGATCGCCCGCCATCTCGAAGCGCTCGACGCCGAGATCGCCGCGATCATCGCCGCCGATGCCGATCTCGCCCGGCGTCACCAAATCCTCACCAGCATCGACGGCGTCGGAACCCTCACCGCCAACCAGCTCGTCGCCACCATGCCCGAACTCGGCACGCTCGAAAACAAAGAGGCCGCCTCGCTTGCCGGCCTCGCTCCCGTCGCGCGCCAGTCCGGCCAGTGGAAAGGCAAGAGCTTCATCCGCGGCGGCCGCGCCAACGTCCGACAGGCCCTCTACATGCCTGCCCTCGTCGCCGCCCGCTTCAACCCAGACCTCAAGGACAAGTATCAGCAGCTCATCGCTGCAGGAAAGCCCGCCAAAGTCGCCATCACCGCTGTCATGCGAAAGCTCGTCGTCACCGCAAACGCCCTGCTCAAAGCAGACCGCCTCTGGGTCAAATCACTCGCTTGACCATCACGGATACTCTAGAGGGCAAAATCGAACGCGATGCCGTAGGTGCGCGGGGCGGCCGGCTGCTGAATGTCACCCGTGGGACTGGGGGACACCTGGGAGTAATATTTCTTGTCCAGCAGGTTGCGTCCGAACAGCCGGACCTTGACCTGATCCTTGGGCAGGGAGAGCGTCAGCTGACCATTGACTATGTCATAGGAAGGCTGGCGGACGCGGTTTTGCGTATCCCAGAAGAAGCCGTCATTATGATACCAGGTGATACTGCCTCCGATCTTGTAATCGGACGCGATGGGACGCTCGTAATTCGCCGTGACGCTGGACGTGAAGCGCGGCGAGAAAAGCACGTCTGACCCTGAAAGGTCGCCACGTGTCTGCACATTTCCGCCCGTCGGCCGAGGCGTGAGGATGATCGCGTTGGGGAAAGAGACGTATTTTGCGTGGAGATAGGTCAGATTGACATTGAACTGCAGGTGCCCGACCGCGATGCGCGGCGCGTAGGTGATTTCCGCTTCCGCGCCCTTGATATGTCCGAGCGCGGCGTTGACGAGCTGCGTGGCGCCCGCGGCGTTGATCGCCTGCAGTTGAATATCGGAGTAACGATAATAGTAGCCGGACAGGTTCAGCCGCAGCGTCCGATCGAAGAGATCGGTCTTTGCGCCGAGTTCGTAGGCGTCGAGCGTTTCCGGTGAAACCGCGGGCGCGAAAGGACTGGACGTACTGAAGACACCGCTTTTGAACCCGCGACTGTAGGAGGCATAAAGCAGGCTGCTGTCGCCCACCTGCTGGCATTTTCGAGCGCTGTGGATGTCAAAGCGGTGATTGCGATCGGAACGCGCTGGAGCGACTCTGATCGCCGTTGTGCCGTCACGATGATATCGCCGATCCCCTCCTGCTGGTCGCCTGTGGCTTCGACGTCGGGACCGGCTTGCTCCGGGGGGACCGTTGCGGGTGTACCGCCTGCGGAGTCTTGCGCGGAAGCCTGACCGCACCACACAACGCAAATAGCGATCACGGAAGCACAAAGCTTGAGATGTTTCATGGTCAATATCTCCCCTCCTGCGCCCCTGTTTTCTCTCTGCAGCGCGTGGCGCTCCCACCTGCAGTGTTCGATCGGAGATATCTCCCACCCGTCAGTCAGTCAATGAGAAATGAGACAAATCTCAGTATATGAGACAATGCGTTATTATAAGTTGTACCAACCGGCATTGATCATGACCCACGTGCCCATTTGCGGCGGCCGATGGTCATGAGGTGCCACGGCTGATCGACCAGCTTGTTCCAAGCCTCGCAGCAATGGTCGACGATGTTGTCGTAGGAGGTGAAGATGCGGTTTGAGAGCCAGTTATCGCGCATGAACTGCCAGATGTTCTCGACCGGGTTGAGTTCGGGGCATTTGGCCGGCAGCGCGATGATGCTGATGTTGTCGGGCACGACGAGCTTTCCGGTCATGTGCCATCCGGCCTGATCCATCAGCACGACCGCGTGAGCGCCAGGAGCGATAGCGAGTGATATCTCGGTCAGGTGCAGGGACATGGTTTCGGTGTTGCAGAAAGGCAGAATGTGCAACGACAAATTCGGTAGCCGGGTGACGACAAACGAGATGGCCGGATTTCATGGTTCGAAACGAAAGCGATAGCTGCCTTTTGAATGCCTGATGGCTTTGGCGATGGCCTTATTGTTGACGTCGAGG
>JBPPMC010000128.1:0-10773 GCA_051305835.1 Sphingobium sp. | reverse complement strand
CAGTTCTTCGGCGATGCCGTCGATGATCGCGATCTTCGGTGCGGAATGGCCCATCACAGACCTCCGTTCGTATCGAGCGCAGTCGAGATACGCCCGCGCTGCGCCTGGATCAGGTTTCTCGACTTCGCTCGAAACGAACGGCTGGGGGTGTTATTCTGCATCTTAGCGCTCGATCGTCCCGATGCGGCGGATCTTCCGCTGCAACTGCATCACGCCATAGAGCAGCGCCTCTGCGGTCGGCGGGCAGCCCGGTACATAGATGTCCACAGGCACGATCCGATCGCAGCCACGTACTACGCTATAGCTATAGTGGTAATAGCCACCGCCATTGGCACAGCTACCCATCGAAATGACGTATTTCGGTTCCGACATCTGATCGTACACGCGACGAAGCGCCGGGGCCATCTTGTTGCACAGCGTACCAGCGACAATCATCACGTCGCTCTGGCGCGGAGACGCGCGGGGCGCGGCGCCGAAGCGTTCCATGTCGTACCGCGGCATGTTGACATGGATCATCTCGACCGCGCAGCAAGCGAGGCCGAACGTCATCCACCACAGCGAACCGGTGCGCGCCCAGGTGAACAGATCTTCCGTCGAAGTGACCAGGAACCCCTTGTCATTCACTTCACTGTTGAGATCGTTAAAGAAACTGGCGTCCGGCAAAGTGCCATGCGGCGGGACGACCGGGCTGAGTTCTACTCCCAATCGAGTGCTCCCTTCTTCCACGCGTATATAAGGCCAAGAACGAGCTCGAAGATGAAAACCATCATCGTCGCCCAACCCGCCCAACCGATCTGATCAAGGCTTACAGCCCAGGGAAACAGAAATGCTGCCTCCAGATCGAAAATGATGAACAAAATCGCCACCAGATAAAACCGCACGTCGAATTGACTGCGCGGCTCCTCAAAAGCGGGGAAGCCGCATTCATATTCGCTTAGCTTGGCAGCATCCGGCTGATGCGCTCCCGTCAGGCGGGCGACCGCCATCGGCAGGAACACAAATGCGCTAGACAAAGCTAGGGCTACGGCCAGAAAAATCAAGATCGGCAGATATTGGGCGAGGTCGACCAACGGATTCCCCTTGGCGGAAATTGGCTTGATTGGTGGGCTTTAGGACTGCTGCACCCGCGAAGCAAGTGCGTGCGGGTGTGAGAATGATTCTCAATTGTCGATCGTGGGTAGAGGCGAGCGTGCCGTTAGATGAGCGACACCGCTGACCACCCGATCAACGCAGCGCGCCCGCCAAAAGCTTGTGCAACTTGCTATGGATCACGTCATTTCCGGCAAGGACTTCGCGCCGCTCGATCACTTGGTCGCCGCCGCGAAAATCGGTGACGAACCCGCCCGCTTCCCGCACCATCAACATGCCCGCAGCCATGTCCCAGGTTTTCAGGCCGCTTTCCCAATAGGCGTCGTAGCGGCCCGATGCGACATGCGCCAAGTCGAGCGTCGCCGCGCCAAAGCGGCGAATACCGGCGACCGATGGCGCAACCGCGCCAAAGATGCGGCTCCACTGCGCCATGTCGCCGTGCCCCATGAACGGAATACCAGTGGCAATCAGCGAGTCATTCAGATCACGACGAGCAGACACACGCAGGCGGCGGTCATGCAGCCAAGCGCCCCGGTTCTTTTCCGCCCAATAGCTCTCATCGGTAATGGGTTGATAGATGAGGCCCGTGGTGATCTCCCGCTTGCCGTTCGGCATTGGCTCTTCGACGGCGATCGCAATGGCGAAATGCGGAATGCCGTGCAGAAAGTTGGTGGTGCCGTCCAGCGGATCGATGATCCAGCGCGGCTTGGTGGGGTCGCCCGGCGTTTCCCCGCCTTCTTCGGCAAGGATGCCCCAATCGGGACGCGCCTTCTGCAGTTCCTCGACGACGGTCTGCTCCGCCCGCTTGTCGGCCATGGTGACGAAATCCGCCGGGCCTTTCTTGGAGACTTGCAGATGTTCGACTTCACCAAAATCGCGGCGAAGGCGCGGGGCGGCCTTGCGGGCGGCGCGCTCCATGACGGTCAGGAGGCCTGAATGCGATGCCATATTATTTCCTTGGTCTCTCCGGCGAGGAGAGAGTGAGTGTTTTTACGCTTCGGCGCGCTTCACATATTCGCGGGCATATACGTCCACGACGATGCGCGTGCCGCTGACGATGTGCGGCGGAACCATGACGCGAACGCCATTGTCGAGGATCGCGGGCTTGTAGGAAGCAGAGGCCGTCTGCCCCTTCACCACCGCATCCGCTTCCACGACAGTCGCTTCGATCGTGTCAGGCAGTTGTACGGAAATCGGCCGCTCATCGTACATTTCAAGGGTGACTTCCATGCCGTCCTGCAGGAAGTCAGCCGCATCGCCCAGCAGTTCTGCGGGCAAATTGATCTGCTCGTAAGTTTCCTGGTCCATGAAGACGAGCATGTCGCCTTCCGAATAAAGATACTGGAAATCCTTGGTATCGAGGCGAATACGCTCGACGCTTTCGGCAGAGCGGAAGCGGACGTTGTTCTTGCGGCCGTCGATCAGGTTCTTGAGTTCGACCTGCATATAGGCGCCGCCCTTGCCAGGCTGCGTATGCTGGATCTTGACGGCGCGCCACAGGCCGCCTTCATACTCGATATTATTGCCAGGACGAATGTCCACGCCGCTGATCTTCATGCGCGTATCTCGCTATTCAGGATTAGGAAAGAGCCGGTGGCGGGCCTTACAGCGGCACGGCCCGAAGGGCAAGAGCAGCCTAACCCTGGAAATGCGCCTTCACACCGGTCCCAACCATTTGCGCGAGGCGCACGGCATCCCAATTGGTGAGGCGGATGCAGCCATGACTTTCGCTGCGGCCAATCAATTCGGGATTGGGCGTGCCGTGAATACCATAATGCGGCTTGGACAAATCGATCCACACGACTCCCACGTCGCTGTTGGGACCAGCGGGTAGCGTCACACTGTCCTCACTATCGCTGACGTCCCAGAACAGTTTGGGATTATAGTGAAACTGCGGGTTGCGGCTGACACCCTTTATCGTCCAGTCACCCAACGGCAGCGGATCATGCTCGCTGCCCATTGTCGCGGGGAATTGGGCAATCAATTTGCCATCCTCGGCATAGGCGCGAAGGACACCTTCCGACTTGTCGACTACGACGCGGTCTGCTTTGGGTTGCTTTGCGGAGACGCCAAGTTGCATCAATGTCTCCCGCCACTGCGCGTTATCCGGCGCATCCGTCAGATCGACTTCACCAACATTGGGCACGCGCAGAACGCCATCCGCTCGCCCATTGGCGGGATTAAGCGCAACCAGCGTCGCGGGCGTCGTGTGGAACCGCTCGGCCAGCATCTCGGCGATATCGCGATAGGCAAGGCTGGGCAGCTTCGCCTTTTCCTTCGCGTCCTTCGGCATATTCGGCACGAACGCAGCCTTGGCGAATCCTTCGGGTATGCGGATCAGGCGCGTTGCCGGACGGTCTTTCCATTGCGCCAAAGCCGCAGTGGTCTTTTCGTCCAGCTTCCCCGTGTCCGGCAGGCCTTTCGCAATCTGAAAACCACGCAACGCCAGTTCAAAGTCCCGACCGGGCTTGCCATCGATGATCTTTGGCGAGAAACCAAGGCTGTCGAGCGTAGCCTGTGCCTGCATGACGGGGTTGGTCGGCGCGGATTTGTCCGGCCCGGCATCGGTAAAGCCATAGGCCGTCGCAATTACCGCCTGCGGATCGAGTGGCTTTTGCGCTGCAACGGGTGCCGCCGAATTGGTGTTGGCTGTACCATTTCCATCAGACGGACCACAGCCCGCCAGTGTCACCATTGCCGTCAGCAAAACTCTATTGCGCATATATGCCCCTTACTCGGATGTGCACTGCTTAACGCACGAACAGGCAGCAGAGTTCAGGAGCGGGGCGTGAGTATTTCGTTGAACGCTTTCACGCCAGCGGCTGCGCCATCGGGATGCTGCCAGACTGCGCTGGACGCGGCGATGAAATCCGCGCCCGCCTCGATCAAAGGCCGCGCGTTTTCCGGCGTAATTCCGCCGATGGCGACGCATGGTAGTTCGAACACGGTCGTCCACCAGCCGAGCAGCGCCGGGTCCGCGATATGCTGCACGTCCTTCGTCGTCGTCGGATAAAAGGCTCCGAATGCCACATAGTCAGCCCCAGCCTCACCCGCTTCCATGGCAAGATGGCGGCTGTCGTGGCAAGTCACGCCGATTTGCACCTTCGGCCCGAGTTGCGCACGCGCATCGCGCGCGTCACCATCACCCTGTCCCAGATGCACGCCATCGGCCCCGAGCCGCTTGGCAAGGCCGATGCTGTCGTTGATAATGAAAGCAACTTCGCGATCCACGCAGATTCGCTGGAGCGGTTCCGCCAGCGCGGCAATCGCGTGGTCGTCCAAACCTTTCAAACGTAGCTGAAACGCAGCGACCTTGCCGGCGTCCAGAGCGATCGCCAGAGTATCGGCAAAACGCTCGTCGATCGAGGGCGGGGAGATCAGATAAAGCTGACAGGCCGGGCGAAAGCCGGGCTGGCCGAACTGCGCGGCAAATTCAGGCGATAGCTTCAGGTCTTCTTCGGTAAAATCGGTCATGCCACGCCCCTACCCCACCCGTCATCCCCGCGAAAGTGGGAATGACGGTGGAAGCAAGGAAGGTTCAGGCCTTGACGGTCGAGGCCGTGTGGATCTCGTCGATCGCGCCGCCCAGCGAGCTGTTGAACTCTTCGTCGCTCATCTGGAAGCGCAGATCTTGTAGCAAAGCGCGGCTGAAGCTCGCGATCATGCCGCGATTCTTGGCAAGTTCCGCGCATGCCTCCGGGCGTTCAAAACCACCGGACAGGGCGACGACGCGCAGGACGCGGGGATGATCGACCAGAGGATCGAACAGGCCGGATTTGGCCGGGATGGACAGCTTCAACATCACCTTGTCGTCGCCCGGCATCGCGTCCAGCGCCTTCAGCAGCTCTTCAAGCAGGATCTGTTCGGCTTCGGCGCGCTCAGGGCTTTTGATATTGAGTTCCGGCTCCAGCATCGGCATCAGGCCGGCTGCGAGCACTTGCTGACCCACTTCAACCTGCTGCTTCACGATGGCGGCAATGCCCTCGCGATTGGCAAGGTTGATGACCGAACGCTCCTTGGTGCCATAGACGCCCAGCGCCTTCGAGCGGCTTAGCAGAGCATTCAGATCGGGCATGGGCTTCATCAACTGAACGCCATTGGCTTCGTCCTCAAGACCCTTGTCGATCTTGATGAAGGGAACGACGCCGCGGTCCTTCAGAGCATGGGGAACGGGCTTGCCGTCCACCTGACCATCCATCGTGCGTTCGAACAAGATCGCGCCGATCACCTTTTCACCATTGAAGCAGGGCGAGGTGATGATGCGGCTACGCATGTCGTGAATAAGGCCGTACATTTCTTCGTCGGTGCTCCACGCACCTTCCTCGATGCCATAGCCCTTCAGCGCCTTGGGGGTGGAACCACCACTCTGGTCAAGCGCCGCAATAAAGCCTTTGCCCTCGGCAATTTTCGTCGTCATCTCTTGATCGAGCATCTGCACATACTCCTTTGTTGTTGGGGGTTATACGCCGGTAAGCGCGGAAATCTAAAATCCCATGCCGCAGCGCAGCATGGATCTCAAGCTGTCATCAGGGCTTTCACGCCCGGCAGTTCCTTGCCTTCCATCCATTCGAGGAAAGCACCGCCGGCGGTCGAAACGAACGTGAAGTCGGCCGCTACTCCGGCATGGTTCAGCGCCGCGACCGTGTCGCCACCGCCGGCGACCGAGACCAGCGAGCCTTCCTTGGTCAACGCCGCAGCAGTCTGCGCGAGGGCGACGGTCGCCCTGTCGAACGGCGCCATTTCGAACGCGCCGAGCGGGCCATTCCAGACCAGCGTCTTGCAGGTCTTGAGGACATCGCCAAGCGCTTCGACGGCAGACGGACCAACATCGAGGATCATTTCATCCGCTGCAACTTCGTGGACGTTGCAGGTACGGACGGACGGCGGGTTCGCCGCGAATTCCTTCGACACCACTACGTCATAGGGCAGATGGATCGTGCATCCCGCCGCTTCGGCCGCGTCGAGAATGCTCTCGGCGGTCGCAGCAAGATCATGCTCGCAGAGCGACTTGCCCACATTGACGCCGCGTGCCGCCAGGAACGTGTTGGCCATCCCGCCACCGATGATGAGGTGATCGACCTTCGTGACGAGGTGGGTCAGCACGTCGAGCTTGGACGACACCTTGGCCCCACCGACGACGGCAGCAACCGGCTTTTCGGGTTCGCCGAGTGCCTTCTGCAAAGCATCAAGTTCAGCCTCCATTGCACGACCGGCGAAAGCGGGCAGCTTGTGCGCAAGTCCTTCGGTCGAGACATGCGCGCGGTGCGCGGCGGAGAAGGCGTCATTCACATAATAATCGCCCAGCGCCGCCATGGCCTTGATCAGCGCCGGATCATTCTTTTCTTCGCCCGCATGAAAGCGCGTATTCTCCAGGATCGCGATATCACCGCCGCGCATCACGGCGATGCCATCGGCCGCAGCCGGCCCCTGACAATCGGGAATAAACTGCACATCGCGACCCAGAACATGGCCGAGCGCACGCGTCACGAGGCTCAGGGACATATCCGGCGACTTCTGGCCTTTCGGACGGCCGAAATGCGCGAGGATAAGCACCTTTGCGCCGCGGTCCGCCAGTTCCAATACGGTCGGCATTGCAGAGCGGAGCCGAGTGTCATCCGTAATGGCGCCGTCCTGCATCGGAACGTTGAGATCTTCGCGAACCAGCACGGCCTTGCCAGTGAGGTCTCCCATATCGTCGAGCGTCTTGAACGGCTTAGCCAATGTATTCCCCTGTAGCCAATGCATGCGATCACGTGCAAAATCGCCCGCCGATCCGGTGATCAGCGGGCGAAATTCGATTTTTAGATCAGGCCTGCGACCACGCCGGTCGTGTCGACCATGCGGTTCGAGAAGCCCCATTCATTATCGTACCAGCTCAGCACGCGGACCAGCTTGCCGTCGATGACCGCCGTTTCAAGGCTGTCGACGGTCGAACTAGCCGGGTCGCCGTTGAAGTCGATCGAAACCAGCGGCTCGTCGGTATAGGCGAGGACGCCCTTCAGAGGGCCGGATTCCGAAGCTGCCTTCAACAGGCTGTTCACTTCCTCAACGGTCGTGTCGCGCTTCGGTGTAAAGGTAAGGTCGACGACCGAGACGTTCGGGGTCGGCACGCGGATCGAAGAACCGTCCAGCTTGCCCTTCAGTTCGGGCATCACTTCGCCGACTGCACGGGCGGCACCGGTCGTCGTCGGGATCATCGACATCGCGGCAGCGCGCGCGCGGCGAGGATCGCTGTGGATCTGGTCGAGGATCTTCTGGTCGTTCGTGTAGCTGTGGATCGTGGTCATCAGGCCGCGCTCGATGCCGATATTGTCGTTCAGCACCTTGGCCAATGGCGCGAGGCAGTTGGTCGTGCACGATGCGTTAGAGATGACGATGTCGTCCGCCGTCAGCGTCTCATGGTTCACGCCGAACACGATCGTCTTGTCGGCATTCTTGGCAGGTGCGGAGATGACGACGCGCTTTGCGCCTGCTTCAAGATGCTTGGAGGCGCTGGCCTTGTCTGCGAAGAAACCGGTGCATTCCAGAGCAATCACGACACCCTGCGCCGCATGTGGCAGCTTGGCGGGATCGCGCTCGGCGGTGACGGCAATGCGCTTGCCGTTTACAACAAGTGCGTCGCCATCGACGCTTACTTCACCGGCGAACGGGCCGTGGACGCTGTCGCGCTTGAAGAGCAGTGCATTGGCCTTCGCATCGCCCAGGTCGTTGATGCTGACCAGTTCGAGGTCATGATCGGTACGCTCCAATATGGCGCGGGCGACCAAGCGACCGATGCGTCCAAAACCGTTAATTGCTACTTTGACAGCCATCTGCACTAGCTCCTGTTATTAGATGTCGAGCGCCGCGACGATTTGCGGCGTTATCTTTGCGGCGGTGAGGCCGAAATGATCGTAAAGCGCATCGATCGGGGCCGATGCGCCGAATGTATCGATACCGAAGCGCAACCCGCTAATGCCGGTGTAGCGTTCCCACCCGAATGTCACGCCTGCCTCAATGGAGACACGTAGGACGCCATCAGGAAGAACATCGTCGCGATAGGCTTCGGGCTGGGCATCGAAGCGCGCCCAGTTGGGCATGGACACGACGTCCGCGCCAAGACCGGCTGCTTCGAGCGCCTCCGCGACCTGCACCGCGATCTCGACTTCCGACCCCGTCGCCATCAGCACGACGCGGCGATCCTCCTTGGCGGCGCGCAGGCGATAAGCGCCCTTGGCCGAAAGGTTCTCGCTCTTTTCGGTGCGAAGCTGCGACAGGTTCTGACGCGTCAGTGCCAGAAGCGATGGTCCGTCCGCATCCTGCAACGACAATTCCCAGCATTCCGCCGTCTCGACGATGTCGCAAGGGCGATACACGTCCAGGTTGGGGATCATGCGCAGGCTCATGACATGCTCGACCGGCTGATGGGTCGGGCCATCTTCGCCAAGGCCGATGCTGTCATGCGTCATGACATAGATGACACGGGCGCGCTGCAAAGCGGACATGCGGATGGCCGAGCGGCAATAATCGGAAAAGACAAGGAATGTGCCGCCATAAGGAATGACACCGCCATGCAGCGCCATGCCGTTCATGGCCGCCGACATGCCGAACTCACGGATGCCGTAATAGACGTAACGGCCCGAATAATCGTCCTTCGTCAGCGGCGTGGTCGACTTGGTCTTGGTGTTGTTCGATCCGGTAAGATCGGCCGAACCGCCCAGCGTTTCGGGCAGCAGATCGTTGATCGCGCCCAGCGCCAGCTCGCTCGCGCGACGAGTCGCCACCTTTTGCGGATTGGCGATCAAGCTGTCGATATAGGCTTCCAGGCTGAACCCGGTGGGGAGTTCGCCCGCCATCCGGCGCTCGAATTCCTTGGCGTCGGCATGACCGGCAAGCCGACTTTCCCATGCCGCGCGAACTTCCGAACCGCGGGTGCCAGCCTTGCGCCATTCGGCGACGACGTCATCGGGAAGAACGAAAGCGTCATGCTCCCAACCAAGGAACAGGCGCGAGGCGGTTACTTCGTCGGCACCTAGCGGCGAGCCATGCACGCCCGAAGTGCCGCCCTTGTTCGGCGAACCATATCCGATCTTCGTGGCGCAGGCGACTAGCGAGGGGCGTGGATCGGCCACGGCCTCCGCCAGCGCGCGGCGCACATCGGCGGGATTGTGGCCATCACACGACACCACATGCCATCCGGTCGCCATATAGCGTGCCGGAATATCCTCGCTGCTCGACAGGCTCACCGAGCCATCGATGGTGATCTTGTTGTCGTCCCAAAGCACGATCAGGCGGCCAAGGCCCAAATGCCCGGCCAATCCGATGGCCTCGTGATTGATGCCTTCCATCAGGCAACCGTCGCCAGCGATGACCCACGTGCGGTGATCAACCAGATCGTCACCGAACGTCGAATTGAGGTGACGCTCTGCAATCGCCAGGCCGACAGCGGTGGCAAGTCCCTGCCCCAGCGGTCCGGTCGTCGTCTCGACACCGGCCAGTTCGAAATTCTCGGGGTGCCCGGCGCACGGGCTGTGCAATTGGCGGAAGTTGCGGATGTCCTCGATCGTCGGCCGGGCATAGCCAGTCAGATGCAAAAGGCTGTAGATCAGCATCGAGCCATGACCCGCCGACAGCACGAAACGATCGCGATCTGCCCATTTCGGCACTGACGGATCGAATTTCAGAAATTCCCGGAACAGCACCGTCGCGGCGTCCGCCATGCCCATCGGCATACCCGGATGGCCGCTATTGGCGGCCTGCACCGCATCCATGGACAATGCCCTTATGGCGTTGGCGAGCATTGTTTCAGATACGGTCATCGGTGCGTCTGGTCTTCCCGGTCGAAGGTTATGCCAGGTTGCCGCCTTAAAAGGCGACGGAGAGGCGAGTCGTGAATTGGCCCCCATTTGTCGCCAGAAGGCGCGGGCGTCAACCGCAGCAACCATTTGTTCATATGGCGGCGCAACGTCATCGGACGTTATACCTATGCACTTCACCCTGCGGTAACATCAGGACTTTTGTTTCTGACAAACTTGCTGCTATGCTCGGGCAATGTCGAGCGACCGCATGATGCAGGCCATGGGCCGACTGGAAAATGCGCTATTGCGGCTCGAACGGGCCGCTGAAAAACGGGCATCTGCGCCGCCTACGGTTTCCATCGATCGCACGAAGGTCGAGGCCGCGCTCAATGAGTTGGACAGCTTGATCGCCGATCTAAAGGGCAAGCCACATGGCTGAAGTGACGCTGACCATCGCCGGGCGGCATTATGCCGTGCATTGCCGGGATGGTGAAGAAGGCCATCTGGGATATCTGGCCGGGATCGTCGATACCAAGGCGAGTGTTGCGCGGCAGGCGACGCCGGGCCTTACAGAAGTCCGGCAATTGCTGTTTGCGGCGCTCTTTCTGGCCGACGAGATCAACGACCTGAAACGCGAAGCTGCGGGTCGTCAGGTCCGCCTGCCGCTTGAGGAAAGCAACGATGCCGTTGCACAGACGCTGGAAACTCTGGCCGATCGTCTCGAAGGCGTGGTGGAAAGGCTTGCCCCCGCCTCCGCGGCACCCTAGATATACTAACGGCGGGCACTGCCTGGTACGAGCTTTAGCGAACATCCCTGAGGCGATAATCACATCCAAGGGGGCTGTCCCTGACCGGGTTCCGGCCCGACTCACATGGTCCCCACCTGACGTTGAGGCGTCAGAGGATC
>JBPPMC010000085.1:0-12818 GCA_051305835.1 Sphingobium sp. | reverse complement strand
CACAAGGCATGGCATGAGACTTCGCCCGCCATCGGCAAGATCGAATATACCATGCTGGGCGATGCAAGCGGCACGATCACCAACAACTTTGGCGTGATGCGCGAAGGCGCTGGCCTTGCTGACCGTGCGACCTTCCTGGTCGATCCTGAAGGCATCGTGCAGTTCATGGAAATCACGTCTGAAGGCGTTGGCCGCAATGCAGCGGAACTGCTGCGGAAGACCAAGGCCGCTCAGTATGTCGCCGCACACCCCGGCGAAGTTTGCCCCGCGAAGTGGGAAGAAGGCGAAACGACGCTTGCTCCTTCCTTCGATCTCGTCGGCAAGATCTAAAATCGGCTAACCCCCCCCGAGGGTCGCAGGCAACCCGGAGAGGAACATGACGTTCTTCTCCGGGGTGTTGCCCCGCGCTCTCCCACTATCGAATACTATCGGAGTTTGAACGATGTTGGACGCCAACGTTAAGGCCCAGTTAAAGGGCTATCTTGTGAACATCACCCAGCCGATCGAGCTGGTGGCGTCGCTGGACGACGGCGCCAAATCGCGTGAAATGCTCGGGCTGCTTGAGGATATAGTCAGCCTTACTGACAAGGCCACGCTCGTCCGTAAAGACGGAGACAAGCGTACGCCGAGCTTCATGATCCGCCGCGCCGGCACCGATATCGGTGTGCGCTTCGCGGGCCTGCCGATGGGCCATGAATTTACCTCGCTTATTCTGGCGCTGTTGCAGGTCGGCGGCCATCCGTCAAAAGCCGCGCAAGATTTGATAGAGCAGGTCAAGAACCTGGAAGGCGACTATGCCTTCGAAACCTACTTCTCCTTGTCGTGCCAAAACTGCCCGGATGTGGTGCAGGCGCTGAACCTGATGGCCGTGTTGAACCCGCGCATCAGCCATGTCGCTATCGATGGCGCATTGTTCCAGAGTGAAGTCGATGCGCGCAAGGTTATGGCCGTGCCTACGATTTTCCTGAACGGGGAACCCTTCGGGCAGGGCCGCATGGAACTGGAGCAGATTGTCGCGAAGCTGGATAGCGGCGCAGTCGCCCGCGCGGCCGAAAAGCTGAAGGGCAAGGAGCCATTTGAGGTTCTCATCATCGGCGGTGGCCCCGCTGGTGCTGCCGCTGCGATCTACACGGCGCGCAAGGGCATCCGCACCGGTGTGGTGACCGAACGTTTTGGCGGGCAGGTGCTGGATACGATGGGGATCGAGAATTTCATCTCCGTACCTCACACCGAAGGTCCAAAGCTCGTCGCGCAGCTTGAGAGCCATGTTAAGGATTATGACGTTGATGTCATGAACCTTCAGAAGGTTTCCAAGCTGATCCCGGCGGCGGTCGAGGGCGGCCTGCATGAAGTGCATCTGGAAAGCGGCGCGTCGCTGAAGGCTCGCTCGATCATTCTTTCCACCGGCGCGCGCTGGAGGCAGATGAACGTGCCGGGCGAGGATCAGTATCGCAACGCCGGCGTCGCTTATTGCCCGCATTGCGACGGCCCGCTGTTCAAGGGCAAGGACGTGGCCGTCATTGGCGGCGGCAATAGCGGTGTCGAAGCCGCCATCGATTTGGCGGGAATCGTGAACCACGTTACGCTGATAGAATATGACAGCCAGCTTCGCGCTGACGCCGTGCTGCAACGCAAGTTGTTCAGCCTGCCCAATGTGAAGGTCATCACCTCCGCGCTGACGACAGAAGTGCTGGGCGATGGCAGCAAGGTGATTGGCCTTAGCTATCGTGACCGCAATCACGATACGTCGCATGTCGTCGACTTGCAGGGTATCTTCGTGCAGATCGGGCTGGTGCCTAACACCGAATTTCTGGTGGACGCAGTGGCGCTCTCTCCGCGTGGGGAAATCGAAGTCGATCATCGCGGTGGCACGTCGATCCCCGGTATCTTTGCGGCAGGCGACGCCACGACGACGCCGTTCAAGCAGATCATCATCGCGATGGGTGAAGGTTCTAAATCGGCACTATCCGCGTTTGACTATCTAATTCGGCTCGCTCCGGAGGATATGGTCGCGGAGCAGGCCCCGGCCGAGGCTTTTGCCGCCTGATTACATCAAGGTAACCGACAAGAACGAAGCGGCCCGCCGATTCCAAGGAACCGGACGGGCCGCTGGCGCGCTATGATCCAAGCTAGTTCAAGCCGGAGTATTTGCGCTCCCTCACTGAGCGGAGCCTGGAATGAAGCAACGAGACGATTGGCACCTTACGGAACGCGTTATGCATGAACATGGCCGTGGCGACCCCTTCGCTGCAGCGATAAGCGGCACGCGCATGCCCATGGTCATCACTGATCCCAGGCAGGATGATAATCCCATCGTTTTCGTGAACGAGGCATTTCAGAAGCTGTCCGGATACTCGGTCGATGAGATTATGGGTCGCAATTGCCGCTTCCTTCAGGGTCCGGATACAGATCCTGTGATCCTCGCGAAAATTCGCGCAGCTTTAAAAGCGGAAGAATCCATCATCATCGACCTTCTGAATTATCGGAAAGATGGATCGCAGTTCTGGAACGCGCTCTACATCAGCCCAGTTCGCGGTGATGATGGCGCAGTGCAGTTCTTCTTCGCCTCGCAGTTGGATGTTACGGATCGTATCGATGCGCAACGGCAGATCGCCGATCAAAAGGCGCAAGTCGAAGAGCAAGTTCGTGCCCGGACCGCCGATCTTCAGTCCGCGCTTGAGGAAAAAACGTTGCTGCTGCACGAAGTCGATCATCGGGTTAAGAACAACCTGACCATGATCGGCGCTCTGCTGCGATTGCAGTCGCGCACCATCGAAGACCCCCAGTTTCAGGCCGCGCTTGAGAATATGCTGGAACGTATCGACGCCTTGGCGATCGTTCATCGCCGCCTGTATCAGTCAGAAGATATTGGCAGTTTCGACGTCGGGTCGTTCGCGTATGATCTGGCGGCGGATGTGTTGGCATCCACCGGACGGCGGAACATCAGACTGGTGACGGACGTGGAACCTGTCATGATCCCAGCAAGCAAGGCGTCCGCCACAGGCCTAATCCTGAATGAGCTTATCACCAACGCAGTAAAGCACGCTTTTGCAGACAATCGCCCCGGCGAATTGAGGCTCAGCGTGAAGCAAACCGACGGCGCGATCATCATGGAGCTTCAGGATGATGGACCGGGTTTCGATACGACCGCGGTCAAGGATGGCTCGATAGGCAAATCATTGATCCTGCGCCTCACGCGACAGATCAAGGCACATACGCGGTGGCAAAGCGACGACAGTGGAACACGTGCTACCGTGACGTTCCCCGCTGCCCCCGTGGAAAGTTGAGGATCACGTGCTGATGGACGCCTGCATACCGCCACTACATATTCTCATTGTTGAGGACGAAGCCCTGTTGGCGATGGATCTGCAAGCGATGATTGAAGATTCAGGCCACAGAGTTGTCGGAGAGGCTGCATCCCTTCGCGAAGTGCGCGCCCTTCATCTGGACGCCGCCCCTCATATCGCGTTCGTCGATATCCAGTTGGATGAAGGATCAAGTGGTCTCGACGTATGCGCTCTCATCCTGGAACGCTGGTCGACCACTGCCGTAGTCTTCGTCACTGCCAATCCGAAGAAAATACCCCGCGACTTCTGTGGCGCCCACGGCGTCATTCCCAAGCCCTTCAGCCGCAGCGGCCTGATGTCGGCAATGCGCTACATTGAGGAGGGGGTATGCCGCCCGCCGCCTCATTCAGAGCAGCCCTCAAGTTTCACTCCGGCCCCGCATCTGCCGGAAAGGTGGACGGGAATTCCTTCGGTTGCTTGACCGGATTTGGCGAACGGGTTTCGCAGCATCAGTCACCGAATGGCGGGGTGTGCCCGTGTCGAGAAGAATGTATCCGCCGCTGCTGCCCATGCGGGTCACATTCAATGTGTTGGTCAATTCGTATCGAAGGTGAAAGTTGATGCACAATGAGTCTATGGTCAGGCTCACAGCCGTGTGATGGATGCCGGCGTTGTAAAAATTGAGCGATTGCGCTATGCGTCACGCTAGCATGCGGCGCCGTCTTCTCCGGTCTGATCATTGTCACGGTGATTTACAACGATATGGGCTGTGCGGTGCTGTCATTTTTGGCTGTTAAATCCAGCCATTCGGCTTCACCGGAGAACATAATGTCCAAGCATCCCTTACGCCCTTTTCTTGTCAGCAAGGACGAATCGGGCCTTTTTCGCCTGACGGTTCGTGAAACACGATATAATTCGCAAGGTTACCCTTTGGTCACCGCGACATTGCAGGAAGAAACCTTCAAAACGGCAACCGCGGCGAAGGTCCATGCTCGTGATCATTTTGGCGCTTCGGTTGGCGACTACGCAGTGAAATAGGCTGGTCTTCGTATCTCGCCCGCTCGTTGTCAGCGGGCAGGTCATCATTTGCGTCTGAGGGAAGCCGCCTTCGATAGCCGATCAAGCGCATTTCGTTCGGACCGGCTGGCACTATTATATGCTTCCTCGCTAACCAGCTTACGCCAACGATCGAGGCGCGCGGACGTCAGCGTCCCGCTCCTGATCGCGGCCTGCACGGCGCAAGCTGGCTCTACTTCATGCGTGCAGTTGGCGAACCGACATTGCTCCGCCGTTTTGACGATATCGTCAAAGACCCGAGTCAGCCCCGATGCCGCATCGGTCAGCTGCAATTCACGCATGCCGGGCGTATCGAGCAGCCAGCCGCCTTGATCCAATCGATGCATTTCGCGAACGGTGGTGGTGTGGCGTCCGGTATCGTCGCCTTGGCGTACGGCCTGCGTCGGGATACTGTTCGACCCTCGCAACGTGTTTACAAGCGTCGATTTGCCGACACCCGATGACCCCAGAAGGGCGACGGTCTGGCCTTTCCTGCACCATGTAGCGAGGCGACCGACACTGTCAGGGTCGCGTGCATCGACAGTTTCAATCAACAGCCCCTTCTGAAGCTCCCGTGCCGCTGCGACGAAAGCGCCGGGCGTACCGGTAAGGTCCATCTTGGTGAGGACAATTACAGGGTGCACGCCCACATCCCGCGCCAGCACAAGATAACGCTCCAGCCGACCAATGCTGAAATCCTGGTTGCACGACGCGACGATGAAGAGCGTGTCCACATTCGCCGCGATCAACTGCGTTTTCTGATCACCGCCGGGTGCGCGACGTTTGAACAGATTCGCGCGCTTTAGAACCCGTCGCACTTCCAGCGTTTCATTATCGATCAGCAACCAGTCGCCCACGGTTGGCTGATCGTCCAACGCGTCCGGATCCGCCTTGGGGGGACGAACAAAAAATACTGATTCCGCTTCAGCCACGGCAATTTTACCGCGATGGACGGCCATTGCGCGGACGGGACGGCATTCAGCCTCTTCGTCGCGCGAAATCTGCGCTGCGAATTCTTCTCGCCAGCCAAGGTCGTCAAGATCGTGGTTCATCAAATCCATCAGGTGCCATCTATCGTTCGTAAAAAGCGCAACATAGTTCCGCACATGTTCTGGTTGATGAGGCGCTCGTACACAAGCAGCGTGTTGCCAGCTATCGGCATCAACGCTGCTCACCGCTGTGGCAATGCTGCCCGCGCCTCTATAAGCCGGACATACAAGACTCAAGCAATTTAGGTAACTGCATGGCCCGCAAACATTCAAAACATGGTTCCTACGAAGAGCAGGATCGCGAGGAGGATGAGGCGCCTGTCGTCGTGCCGCCCTGCTGGCTATGCGGACGGCCGACGGGCAAAACTGTCGTGTGGCACCACCCCGTACCCAAAAGCCGAGGCGGGCGCGATGTCGTCCCCATGCATCCCATCTGTCAGCAAACGCTGATCGCCAACTTCACAAATAGCGAGCTACAGCGGCACGGAATGGACGTTGAATCTCTGCTGCTTAATCCGAGCGTGCGAAAGTTCGTTGATTGGGTCGCCAACAAGGCACCCGATTTCACGGCGACTACTGCCAAGAAGCAACGCTGAAAAAAGGGTTGCCTCACAGGAACGCCTCGTACTCAACTAGCGGGCACTGCGGCGGAAACTTCCAGTTGGGCGGAGCTGCCCGGAACGACGAGGTTCAGGACCACCGCAATCACTGCGGCGGGCAGCACGCCGGATGTCAGCATAATCCGCAAAGTCTCGGGAAGGTGTGACACCGCGTCTGGTTCGAGTTGAAGCCCTACGCCAAGCGACAGGGCTACGCCGAAGATGAGCATGTTTCGTTGGCTCCACGCCACGCCGGACAAGATCGACACGGCAGCGGAGGCGACCATGCCGAACATCACGATAACGCCGCCGCCCAGCACCTCAATCGGGATGGTCGTGATCAGCGCCCCTATTTTCGGCGCAAGGCCGCACAGGATCAGGAATACCGCGCCGATCGTCACGATATGGCGACTCATAATGCCGGTAATGGCAATCAATCCGATATTCTGGCTGAAAGACGTGTTGGGCATTGCGCCGAATATAGCCGCTAGCGCCGTTCCCACGCCATCGGCACAGGTCGCGCCGATCAGTTCGCGATCCGTTGCAGGGCGACCGGCGCTACCTTCACAGATCGCCGAAACGCCGCCAATGGACTCGATCGCCGAGATGAAACCCATAAGGCAGAAGCCCAGAATGGCGGCAATGGATATGCTGACGCCGAAATGGAATGGGGAGGGCACCATGATCCAGCCTGCATCCGCGACCGGATCCAGCGAGATTCGGCCCATCATCGCGGCCACGCCATAGCCGGCCAGCAGTCCCAGCAGTACCGCCGCCGTCGACCATATGCCGCGCGCAAAAAAGCTGAGGCCCAATGTCGTGAAGACGACCACGCTCGCCAGCAGCCAGCTCGTGCCTGCGCCATAGGCGGGCGTTCCCTGCGCGGGTACGCCTCCTGCGGCATATTGAACGCCTATGCGCATCAAAGACAGGCCGATCATGACGACGACCAAGCCCGTAACCATCGGCGGCAGCGCAAAGCGGATGCGCCCGACGAAGAAGCTAAGGCATGTATGGAATAGTCCGCCGAACAGTGCGGCTGTCGTCAACTGCGCCATGGCGGCTACGCCCTGCCCGGCAACGATGGGGATCATGACCGGCAGGAAGGCGAAACTCGTTCCCTGCACGATGGGCAACCGTGCACCGACCGGTCCAAAGCCGATCGTCTGGAGCAATGTGGCCAGTCCGGCAAAGACCATGGACATCTGGATCATGTAGATGAGCTGGCTGGGATCGGGTGATCCGAAGCCGAAGCCCGCCGCGCCCGCGACGATGATGGGCGGTGTCAGGTTGCTGACGAACATCGCCAGTACGTGCTGAATACCAAGCGGAACGGCTACGGCGTATCCGGGAAAATAGTCCGGGTCGCGGGCTTGTTCGGCGGTCATCAGGGAAAGGTCGTTGATGCTTTCCGATAGGATCGCGGTGTCCTGCAATGCTGTCATCACAGAAGGCTTTTCAAGCGTGTGAGAGATTTATGGGCCGCGCGCAGGATGTCGCTCCGGTGGGCCTGGACAAGATCGCCGTTGCGCACGACAGGGCGCCCTTCGACGAACACGTCGCGTGCGCCAGAAGGTGGGGCGAGGATCAGCCCGGCGACCTTGTCCCAAGCGCCGAGTGTATGCACATCCGACACGTTCCAGATTGCGATGTCGGCCCGTTTGCCAAGGCTGAGCCTGCCGCAATCATGACGGCCGAGCATTTCCGCGCCGCCGCGTGTTGCAAGGAACAGTGCATTGCGCGGATCAAACGCCGCCGGGCCTCCGATGGCGCGTTGCAGGAGAACCGCCTGCTGCGCCCCCAGCAGCAGATTACCGCTGTCGCTGGACGCGGACCCATCGACGCCCAGGCCCAGCGGCACGCCCTTGGCGAACATCGCTTTCAATGGCGCAATGCCGGACCCCAATCGGCAATTTGAGCAGGGACAATGCGCGACCCCGGTGCCTGTCCGCGCAAACAGGTCAATCTCCTGCGCGTCCAGTTGAACGCAATGGGCGAGCCATACGTCCGGTCCCGTCCAGCCAAGGCTTTCGGCGTACTGCCCCGGGCGGCAACCGAAACGCTCTAGCGAGAAGGCGACGTCGTCGGCGTCTTCTGCCAGATGGGTGTGCAGCATCACGCCCTTGTCCCGCGCAAGTAGAGCGGCGTCGCGCATCAACCCCTGGCTCACCGAGAATGGGGAGCAGGGGGCCACGCCGACGCGTACCATTGCGCCTTCTTCTGGATCGTGAAACCTGTCGATGACGCGGATCGTGTCATTCAATATGGCGGCTTCATCCTCGACAAGACTGTCGGGTGGCAAGCCTCCGTTGCTTTCTCCGACGCTCATCGAACCGCGCGTGGAGTGGAAGCGGATCCCCAGCCCCTGCGCGGCTGCGATCGTGTCGTCCAGTGTCACGCCATCGGGAAAGAGATAGAGGTGATCGGTACTCAAGGTGCAGCCGGACAATGCAAGTTCGGCGAGGCCGAGCTGCGTGGCCGCAAACACATCTTCGGGCCGATATTGCGCCCAGATCGGATAGAGGCATTTCAGCCATTCGAACAGAGAGGCGTTGATAGCACCGGGCAGCGCGCGCGTCAGGGACTGAAACAGATGGTGGTGCGTGTTGACTAGGCCAGGCGTGACGACACAGCCACTCGCGTCGATGATGTCATCCGCCTCTGCGATTGCTGTCGCCAGTTCGGCAGTCGTCCCTACACGCTCAATCCGGCCGTGCCGGAACGCCATGGCGCCGTTCGCAATCTCCAGGCGGGCATCGTCCATGGTGACGAGGACGTCGGCGTTGGTGATGACGGTGAGGGTCATTGGTCTCGGCACGCACCTATGGTCGGACCCTGCACCAATGTGCCGCGCCCGGTCATTTGGGCACGGACTTCTCGTAGCGGTCCCAATGGTTCGTCAGTTCGTCCACGACTTTCGAACCTACCAGATACAAACTTTCAAGCGCCGCGTGCATACCCGAAAAGCCCTCGCTTTCGCGTAGGAGATATTCGGCAGCGCTATGCCCCGGCGGTGGCATGGTGAAGTTGCTGCCCGCGCGCAGCACCATGAAGCGGTCCTTGTCGACGCGGCCGATCCGGTCGAGGTAGAGGATCGACTGATAGGTGCCGGTCTCTTCCATACCGGACGTGACGAAATTGCCCTTGCCCTGCGTCCAGTAGCTTACCCAGTCATTCGCCCATGCGTTCATGCGCGCGCCGTGCCAGAAGGTCATAGCCGCAAGCTGATCGCCCTTCATTACAAAGGGTGGGCGCTGCGCCATGGGGTGACTGGTGTATTTCGCCCGTTCCGTCCGGATCGCCGGATCATCAGGAAGCGTGATGTCCTTCGTCAATCCATAGGCCCAGTCCTGCAGCGCTGGATTGATCTCGAACAGCTCACCCTTCGGCTCTGGCGGGCGGCTATCGTTCGGGCCTTTGCGATCCAGCGGAAAGTAGCCCGATTTCCAGTCCGCCGGTATTTCACGGGCATCGATTTCATGGGCCAGATCGCCATCGACGAGATAGCGCGCCCAGGCGGCTGAACCGATCGAGGCGTCCTCCGGGTCGATCCCGGCTATGCCCGCAACCAGCCAATAGGCGTTCCGCAGATCAAAGCGCTGATCTAGGCCAAGTGCCATCGTCGCGGTCGCGGATTTGGCAGTGCCCATGCCGGTGACCACGCCAAGGATCTGGCTCTCGGCATCATAGTAGAGGTCATGGTGTGACTGCGGGAAGGGTATGCGGGTATCGAGATGCCGCCGCTCTTTCCACGCCTGAAACTCGCCCGGAACGTCACCTGTATCTGCGCCTATTTCGAACATCGTCACGATCACGACGCGTACTGGCAGGGGATGAGCGCAGGGGCCACCGGGTTCGCAGGCCTCCACCTTCGCGGAAGGGTGTTTGCCAGTCGCGGCATTGGCGCTCCCGGCGATCAGGAGGCTGAAGTTAAGGCATGCCAGCATGCTCACCCAAGTCAGAAAGCGCATGCGGGCATCTCTTGTATGACGAGGAAAGACCATGTTTCGGTGCGTTAAACCCAAAGGCGAAAGGGGGCGACGATACCGGATCGCAGCCCCCTTCCTCTAATGTCAGAACTTGTAGGCAACGGTCGCCTGGAAGCTCCGCGGGCGTTCCGGCAAGACGATGGTGCTGCCGAACAACTCCGTGAAGTTCGCCCGGAAATACTCTTCATTCGTGACGTTCTTCACGACGACCCGGAAAAGCCAGCTGTCCTTCTGGTAGGATGCGCCGAGATCCAGCAGCGTATAGGCTGGCAGCTTCACCGCCTGAGACTGGCCGGAGAATACCGAGTCGACCTTTACCACGCTGCCGCTGAACGCGATGCCATTGTCGAACGAGTAAGTGCCGGTCAGCGAGTAGAGATTTTCCGGGATGCCCGCGCGGCGCGATGCGTTTTTGTCGGGGATCGGGATCAGTGCGCCGGGCTGACCGCCGTAGTAGAGCGTCGGATCGCTCACGAAGTTCTTGAGATCCTCATACCCCAGGAAACTGAAAGTGCTGCCTGCATCGTAGAAAGTGAGGTTGTAGACCTTGGTCTTGGTGTACGCACCGGTGACCAGGAAGTGACGATCGACGGACCAGCGGAATTCAGCTTCAAGCCCTTTTGTCTGGACCGACTGGTTCACCGTGGACGACTGGATGTCGTGATCGGTGCGTTCCTGCTGATAGACCGACAGGGCTGCATAGAGCTTGCCGCCCAGCCAACTGCCCTTCACGCCGCCTTCATAGAGTTTGGACGCGGTGATGAAGCCGTTGGTTGCCACGGTCCCGGCATCGATTTCCGAACCCTGCCCGGCAATTACGGTCGATTGCCGCGATGCTGTCACATAGGGGATGATGCCGAAGGGCAGCTTGTACGATGCGCTTGCCGTCCAGGACCAGCCGCCCTTGCTGCCCTTCGCGGATACAACTGCGGGCAGGTTGTTCATCTTGGTTGGAACGAACGTCGAGGTGACGCTGATATCATCGTACCGCGCGCCAAGCACCAGATCCAAACCGAAGTTAAAGTCCAAGTCAGTTAGCGCGGCGAAACCAACGTCCGTGTAGTGACCCTTCAGATAATTGCTGTAATCACAATCGCATTCCGTCGACAGCAGGCGGTCCGACAGGGCGTCATAGCCCTTCGTCAGATCTACCCGATGGAAATATTCATAATCGAAATCGTCGCCATGGAAGAACCGGGTGTAGCGCACGGAGGGGGACAGCTGGACGGAGAATTTTCCGACCGTATTTTCGAACGTCTTGGAAACGACGATCTTGTCCTCGACCACCCAGGATTTATGAAATTGCGAGAAGCCGTAGGAGTTCTCGTTGAGGTTATCGATGCCGTCATAGAATAGCTGGTTCTTGATTTCCCATCCGCTGTCGGGGGCGAAGATGACATCGAAATAACCGGTCTTCGCAGTGTTCTTCAGGAAGTCGTTCTTCCCCGTCAGAACCTTCTTGCGGCTGAGCGTCGTCGTGCCCGTGTTCGTGAGGCCGAGATAAGGGAAATTGGTCTTGTAGCATGCATCATTGACTGTGGAGTCGATGAACAGGCCACCGCCGCAGCCAAAGGAGCCAAAGGGATTGAAGCCGTTCGGATATGCGTTGAATTCTCCCTGCGATACCTGACCGTCATTGTTCGTATCGACAGGTTGCGCGGAGCCGGTGATGTAGGTGCCGTTGTCCACTAGAGCCTGCGTCAGACGGTTCCAGCCGCCGTTCTGCTGGCCCGAATATTTGTGATACATGCCCCCGAACTCAATGCGCAGCGTATCCGTGATCTGATTGTCGAACGCTGCTTGCAGGATCGTCTGGTTGCTCGACATATTGTCGTAATAGCTGCCGGAGTCTTCAACTTCGGCGTACAGGCTGTATCCAAATTCGGTCGAGCCGATCTTGGCGGGGCCGCGTAGTTCGGCCTTCAGGACGCTTTTATTCCAGCTGCCCGTGGTATAGCTGATTTCGCCTGCCGGACCGGACAAGAGCGCGCCGCCATCTACGCGGGCCGATTTGGGCACGAAGTTCATGTAGCCGCCGGTTTTGGACGGACCGAATATCGGCGAAGAAGGGCCACGGACGATGTCGATCCGCTCCGATGCACCGATCGGCGTCGGGTAGTTACCCGGATTGTCGAGGCGGCGAACGCCGCGGAAATAGACTTCACCCGGCGTGCCGCGAATATCGAGGGCACCGCCCACGCCGAAGAAGGAATTGGTGAACGTGCCCGGTGACTGCGCGACGAGATCATAGATGTCGCTGATGCCGAACCGCTCGATCTGCTCACTGCTGATCGTCGATGCCGAGCGCGGCGTTTCAACCAGCGTCTTGTTGAACCCGAAGACCGATCCGACGTTGCTGACCGGCAGCGCATCCAGCGCGCCGTTGACGACAATATCTTCGCCCTGTTGTTCATCCGCCGGTGCCGTGCCGTCCTGTGCGAATGCAGTGGAAGTCAGTGCAGTGCAGGAAAGTAGACCCGCCGCCATGACGAGTAAAGATTTCCGGAAATATGGCGACTTGCTGCTGCTGATCAATGCTGCCCCGGAAGATCGGATCTTTACCATATTATCTATGCCCCCTT
The DNA here is from genome assembly GCA_051305835.1 of Sphingobium sp. Classification (GTDB taxonomy): domain Bacteria; phylum Pseudomonadota; class Alphaproteobacteria; order Sphingomonadales; family Sphingomonadaceae; genus Sphingobium. The sequence goes on along the minus strand of JBPPMC010000085.1, from coordinate 316 downwards.
TTTTATCCCACAGGCGCCTCGAATCCCCGCACGCTGCAAGTCAATGTTGTTTATTTACTCTCCTCTCCATGCCCTCGCGTTTCGTTCTAAGAATTTTTAGACGTCGCTTTTTACAATTGTTCGTCAGCCTGCTTGCTGTCGTTGGATTTTCCGGCCGTGGCCCCCTGCGGGCCTATCTGGTTTCATTCACCTATTGGCTTGACTAAATGCGATCAAATGCAATGAATCCCACGGGCTGTTGCAAAAATTAGGGTGGGTATGCCGGCGTTTTCGCGTTTTCTTAGATATTTCATGGCGGTGGGTCGGCTGGGGTCCA
>JBPPMC010000071.1:0-11351 GCA_051305835.1 Sphingobium sp. | reverse complement strand
ATCCTGCGCGGCGATGCAGATCCGATCGATGATCTGCTCCCCTACAACTGGGTAGATAGTCGCGCCGCCGCCAGCGCCGTCATCGATCAGGCCGCTTAACGCCTCAAGGTGGGGGTGTTTTAGCGCTTACGACCCTTCCATCAACGCGGCGAACAGTGTCTCGGCTTCCACAATATCTTGGCGGGCCTGATCGGACTCGCTGACGAGGGGCAGGTCGACCGGCTGCGGCCACTCGCCGGCGCCGACGTCTGCGGCGGGCGAAAGCGCGCGATAGAACAGCGCTATCGCGAGCGCTTGCCGGCAGGCTCTGGAATCTCCGTCCTTTGCGACCGCCCGGCGGGCGTGGCTGACGGCAGCTTCGCGATCATTGCCAAGTAGGGCGGCAAGGGCGGCTACCCATACGCAGACCGAACAGTTTCAGGAGCCCGCGCAGCTGGTTGGCCATCGCCGTCCGCGATGTGATCAGCTGCGACCGGATGCGTAGGGCTGCCCTGTCAATGTGCGTGGCTGATGCCTTCATGTGGACGCGTTTGTACCAGCCAGTCCGGGCCAGTTGCGCGAGCCCTTCTGCATCGTGAACATCGCTTTTGTTGACCCGCGCGGAAAGGACACCCTTAGCATGCCACGCACAGATGCACTCGACCGTGACGCCGCGTTCGACCAATCCGTGGTACAGGAACGTCGATAGTGTACCTGTCTCGAGGACCACGCGCGCGAGATCCGGGCAATGCCGGTTGAGCCATTTGGCCAGAGCATCGGGATCGCTCGCGGCAACATCTCGCCCCACAATCCGACCTTCGACATCGACCACGCAGATATGCGTCGTCTTGTCACTCACATCCAATCCTGCATAAAATCGACATCGGTCATCCTCCTGCATTGAGGCGCCAAGGCGACTTCGTATCATGCACCAGGGTGGCTAAATCAATTACGCGGTGTCCCACCAGCGGCCGAGCGGTGTAGAGTGCTCTTCAAAGCGCACTGGCTCCCCGGTGAGCGCTACATCGCCATGAAGGTCGAACCAATGTTGGTCCTGATCGGCAGCGATCTCTCGCATCCATCGCCCCGCGCCATCCTTGATGCCAGTCTGGCGCTCGAAGGCAGGGCTGACTTCGAGAAAGCGATAATCGGTCGGATGATCGTGGTCATCGAAAGCCACCTCAATGGTGCAAAAGCCCTGATCGATCGCGTTGATTAAAGCGAGATAGCGTTCCTCTGCATCGTGTAACGATGCCTCCGCGCAGGCGCGTTCAGCGGAAGCCCAGGTATGGTCGGCGATTCAACAAGCGCGATATCCTCAGCCGACCAGGTGCGCGGACTACCGCTATGGACGGCGATGACTGCAGCAAGCTTGCCGGCCTTTACGATAAGCACGTCGAGAAACGCGCGTATCGAGGCTCGGGTGAAGGTAGCGAGAGCAACTTCTGATGATGTGCGCGGGTCCAGCCGTACGTCGGCTACCGCGACCGTTTTGGAATTTCTGAGATCAGCGATGAACGCCGGGCCGAAGTCGTCCAGTCTATGACGCTTCGCGTTGCTCATTATCGCGCCATGATTCCATTCGCGATCGATCAGAACTGTCTCGCCGCCGGGCTCTACCTCGGCGTAGCCGACCTGGTCCGCACCCAAATGCCGTCCCAGCGCCTCCGTGGTCGCCGCGATCACTTCCGTTGGATCAGTCAAATCCCGCAACCGCTTGTCGAGGGCGATCCGAAAGGCCTGGCGCCGCTCCGTCAAAACCTTTCCTGTCATGTCGCTGGTGACGTTTAGGATGCCGACTATCACACCATTATCGCGTAACGGGCTGTAGGAGAATTGCCACCACGTATCCTCCGCATAACCGTTGCGCCGCATGACAAGGTGATGGTCTTCGAACCATATCGCCTCGCCGGAAAGTGCTTGATCTACTAGCGGCTTAACGTCGCTCCGGATGTCCGCCAAGACTTCTGCAAAGGGGCGCCCAATTGCCGATGGGTGTTTGCCGCCAAGAAACTGCGCGTAGGCGCCGTTATACAGAAGGGTTAATTGCGGTCCCCAAGTCAGCATCATGCCGTGCCCAGAAGCCAGCATCAGCGAAACCGTCGAGAGAAGGCTTCCAGGGTAATTGTGCTCTTTACCAATGTGGTTGGAGACGTGTGACCAACCAAGAATGTAATATAATAATTCCGTAACGTTACTGCGCAGTTACATCGCGTCGCGTGGGAACTGTCATCTTCCTTCAACGCTTATCGATTGAGTATTCTTGAAGGAGGCCCCGTGGCGAACGAAGCGGAACCCATCGAATATAGCGGATCGTCCGGCGGATGGGGTTCCGTGCGCGGCATTGTTCAGACCATGGCGCGGGAAATGGCGTCGCCCGGCGCGCTCGACACATTACGAAGTCAGAACAAGCCCGGCGGGTTCATGTGTACAAGCTGCGCGTGGGGGAAGCCGAAGCATCCTCATGCCTTTGAGTTCTGCGAAAATGGTGCGAAGGCGACCTTGTGGGAACTCACCACCCATCGCTGTACGCCCGATTTCTTTGCTAAGCACAGCGTCACAGAACTGCGTGGCTGGAACGACCATGATCTGGAGCAAGAAGGGCGACTGACGCACCCGATGCGTTACGATGCATCTACGGATCACTATGTCCCATGCAGCTGGGACGAAGCGTTTTCCAACATCGGCGGGGAATTGCAGGCGATTGATCCTAAGCAGGCAGTTTTTTATGCATCCGGGCGCGCGAGCCTGGAAACATCCTATCTTTATGCCCTGTTCGCGCGGCTCTACGGACATAATAACCTGCCCGACAGTTCCAACATGTGCCACGAAACGACGTCGGTAACGCTGAATCAGTTAATCGGATCGCCGGTCGGCACATGCATCCTCGACGATTTCGAGCATTGCGATGCGATCTTCTTTTTCGGGCAGAATACCGGGACCAACAGTCCACGCTTCCTGCATCCCTTGCAGGAGGCGGTGAAGCGGGGGTGCAAGGTTGTGACTTTCAATCCGATCCGCGAAAAGGGTCTGATCGCCTTTACTAATCCTCAAAACCCGAGCGAGATGCTGACGGGCAAAGATACGCAGATCAGCTGCCAATATCTTCAGGTGCGTGCCGGGGGTGACATCGCCGCGATCATGGGCCTGAGCAAATATGTGCTAGAGCAGGATGCGGCGCGCGGCGGCACGGTCATCGACCGGGACTTCATCGATGCGCATTGCATGGGTTTCGACGCGTTTCGCGCTCGCGCCGATGCGACCTCTTGGGATCGAATCGAGCAGGAATCGGGCCTGAGCCGCGCAGACATTGAGGAAGCGGGCCGCGTCTATGTCGAGGCGGAGCGAGTCATCGGCGTCTATGGCATGGGTCTGACGCAGCATGTGCATGGCTTTGAAAATATCGCGATGCTGCTCAATCTGTTGCTGATGCGCGGGCATATCGGCCGGCCGGGCGCGGGCATCTGCCCGGTGCGGGGGCATAGCAATGTGCAGGGCCAGCGGACGGTCGGCATTTCCGAAAAGCCCGAACTGGTGCCACTGGACAAGCTGGCCGAGCAGTTTGGCTTCGATCCGCCGCTCGACCATGGCATGACGACGGTCAAGGTGTGCGAAGGGTTGCTGGACGGCAAGGTGCAGGCGTTCATTGGCTTGGGCGGTAATTTCCTGCGCGCGATCCCCGATCAGGGGCGGATCGAGCCGGTGTGGGAACGAATGCGGTTGACGGTGCAGATCGCTACCAAGCTCAATCGCAACCATCTGTTCAACGGCAAGACTGCCTATCTGCTCCCGTGCCTGGGCCGCAGCGAAGAGGATATGCAGGCGGGCGGCGTGCAGACGGTGACGATCGAGGATAGTTTCAGCCATATTCATGGGTCGATCGGGCATCGCAAGCCCGCCAGCGCGCATCTGAAATCCGAACTGGCGATCGTGGCGGGGATTGCGAAAGCGACCCTGACGCCCAACCCCAAGGTGCGGTGGGACGATTGGACTGGTGATTATGCTCTGGTTCGCGACCTGATCGCCGATACCTATCATGAAGAATTTCACGACATGAATGCGCGGATGTTCGAGCCGGGCGGTTTCTATCGCGGCAATCGCGCGCGCGAACGCATCTGGAAGACGGAGAGCGGCAAGGCGCAATTTACCGCGCCGGACATGCTGGCGGCGACCGATGTGGCCGATGCGGAGGGGCGCTATCGACTGGTCACGGTGCGGTCCAACGATCAGTTCAATACGACCATCTATGGCTATAGCGACCGGCTGCGCGGGATCGAGGGCAAGCGGGACGTGATCCTGATCAACCCGGCCGACATCGAGCGGACCGGGCTGGTCGCCGGGCAGCGCGTTTCGCTGGTGGGGGATGCGGGCGATGGCCATGCGCGGCGGATCGATCGGCTGGAAATCGTGCCCTACGACCTGCCCGATGGGACGATCGCGGGCTATTATCCGGAACTCAATCCGCTGATCGCTTTGTCGCATCATGATCAGCATTCGAAGACCCCGGCCAGCAAGGCGGTGCCCGTCAGGATCGAGGCGACGGGTTGAGCGGGGACACGCAGTCCTGCGACGATCCGGTCGGTGACGCCATCGCCAAGGCTGCGCCTGCCATCCTTGCGGCCAAGGCGCAGCAGCCGCTGGCGCGCATGGTCGTACTGGCGATCTTGGCGGGCGCTTTGATTGCTTTCGGCTCTGTCGCCTCCCTCGTCGCGCAGGCGAATATGGGCGATGGGGGCGTGGTGCGTATGCTGTCGGGCGGCGCTTTTTCCATCGGGCTGATGATGGTGATGATCGTGGGTGCGGAACTATTTACCGGCAACACGATGATGATCCTGCCGACGTTGACCGGCGATCTGGGCGTTGGGCGGATGGTGGGTGCGTGGGCGATCGTGTGGATCGGCAATCTGATCGGCAGTGTCGCGGTTGCATTGTTGTTTCATGCGGCGGGCGGACTGACGAATGGCGTCGGCGAAGCAGCGCGCGCGCTGGGTGAGGCGAAGCTGGGCAAGTCGGCGGTGGCGATATTCTGTTCGGCGATTTTGGCGAACATGCTGGTATGTCTGGCGGTGTGGATGGCGATGGGCGCGCGGACGATCTCGGCAAAAGTGGCGGCGATCTTAGGGCCGGTCATGATCTTCGTCAGCGCGGGGCTGGAACATTCGATTGCCAATATGTCGATTCTGCCGCTTGGCTGGCTGGCGCAGGCCGGTCACGCGCCCGATCTGGCGCTTGGGCTGACCAATCTCACCTTCAGCACAGCAGGCAACATCGTTGGCGGCGCGATCATGGCGCTGGGCATCGCCTATGGCCATGACGCCTGGCGAAAGGCAGGATGATCGCTGCCATGCAGGAGGGGGGAGAATGACGAGCTATTGCGGGCCACCGCCCTTACCCGATGCGGCGATGATAGCGTGGAATTTAGACCCGGTGCTGGTGGCGGGATTCGCAATTTGTGCGTTCGTTGCGCTGCGTTCGGCCAATCCGCGACTTGCGCTGGCGGGCGTCGCAGTTCTGGCGGTGGCGTTTGTGTCGCCGTTGTGCGCGATCAGCGTGGCGTTGTTCATGGCGCGAGCGGTGCATCATATCCTGATCGTCGCGATCGCCGCGCCGCTGTTGGCGCTGGCCTTTCCCAGCCGCAGGACAGCCATGGTTGGCCCAGTCTTCGTCGCGGCGACCGGCTTGTTATGGGCGTGGCACTTGCCCTCGCTCTATGATGCGGCGCTGGCAGATGCGCGGGTCTATTGGCTCATGCAGGCGAGCCTGTTGGGATCGGCCATCTGGTTCTGGCGCAGCCTGTTCGCCGCGCCGGTGCTTCCCGCTGCCTTGGGGGCGATCGCCGCGATGGCGCAGATGGGCATGTTGGGCGCGCTGCTGACCTTCGCCCCTACCCCGCTTTACGCCGCGCATGTCGGGACGACCCTGGCCTGGGGTCTGCCGCAGATTGTCGATCAGCAGCTGGCGGGCCTTATCATGTGGGTGCCGGGGATCATTCCCTATGCCATCGCGCTGGCGCTGATCGCGCGGCGGGGTTGGGCGCGGGCGGGGGTGACGGCATGATCGTGGCGATCAAATTCCTACATATCGTCGCGCTGTGTCTGTGGTGCGCGGGGCTGATCGGCTTACCGCTGGTGCTGGCGCGGCATCAGGCTGGGGACGACCAGAGCGAATATGCGCGGCTGCGCGTGCTGACGCATCGGGCCTATACCGGCATCGTCACGCCCGCCGCCGTGATCGCGATCGCGATGGGCACGGCGCTGGTCTTTCTGCGCGGGCTGTTCGTGCCGTGGATGTTCGCCAAGCTGGTCGGAGTCGGTGTGTTGGTGTTACTGCACGCCTGGATCGGGCATGTCACCCTGATCGTAGGTGAGCGGCAGGGGAGTTACGATCCGCCGCGAGGCTGGCCGGTGATGACCGTAGCTATCGCGACCGGTGCGATCGTCGCGATCCTGTTGCTGGTGCTGGGCAAGCCGGTGCTGGGCGACAGGTTGGCACCCGACCGGATTCTGCGGCCGCAGGATCAGCCATTGCCGGTGGACGAGGTGCCGATTTGATAGTCGAACACCAGCTTTCCCCCATGCCAGCCCGTGACCGCCGTAAAGGCGGCGGCGAAGGCGGACAGCAGCAATCCCCAGGGCAACACCGCCTGTTCATAGCCGGAGGTCAGCCGATAGCCCCAGTTCGCGCCCAGGATCGACAGCAGCATCACCGCGATGATGAAATGGGTCCAGCTTGCCGCGCGCGCCCGGATGCCAGCGACCAGCAGCAGCTCGACCGTGCCGGATATGCCCGCCAGCACGCCCAGCAGGAAGGCCATGCCACTAGCCCACAGCGCAGCGCGCGCCCAGAATATGTCGCCGGTCCACCAGTAGAAGGTGTCTGCGCCGAGCGTGCACATGGCGAGTGCGACCGGGAAGGCGACCAGCATCGCGTGAACCGGATGCCCGGCCACCGCGATCTTGGATTCCGTGCGGTGGAAATGAGGTTGCGCGGAAATTGGATCGACCAATGCGTCCTCGACTTGCGTCTTGTGTTCGTCAAGTGCCATCGGCCCATCATGCACCGCTTTGGCCGGATAATGCCAGTGATGATCGTGGGAGGATGCGCCGGGCCGCTCTCCACGCTCGACACGGCGGGACCGGCGGCAGGCGATGTCGCGACATTATGGTGGGTGATGTTGGCGGGTGCGGCGATGTTGACGCTGTTGGTCCTGGCGCTGCTCTTGCTGGCGTTTTTGCCACGCCGTCGTGCTGCCAAAAGTAGCGCGCGATTGTGGATAGGCTGGCTGGGCGTGGCGATGCCCAGCGCGGTGCTGACGCTGTTGCTGGGCTATGCGCTGATGCTGGGGGAAGGATCGATCGCGCATCCAGTGCCGGGACGGGTGGTGGTGGAGGCGACCGGGCATCAATGGTATTGGATGTTCCGGCAACCTGGGTCGAACGGTGCGATCGCGACGCGCGGCGTGCTGCACATTCCCGTGGGCCGACCGGTCGATGTGCGGGTCGGGTCAGCGGATGTGATCCACAGTTTCTGGGTGCCGCGTCTGGGTGGCAAGATGGATGCCATCCCCGGCCAGATCAATATTTTGCGGATCGAGGCCGATAAGCCGGGAGTGTTCGAAGGGCAATGCGCGGAGTTTTGCGGGCTGAACCATGCGACTAATCGCTTCCGGGTGATCGCTCATGATGCGGACGGCTGGGCGCGGTTCCAGTTGGATGGCGGACGATGAGCGCGCTGGACAACCACCGGGCGCTGACCGCCATCTGGGGCAGCCCGCGCGGATGGCGCGGCACGATGGTTTCGGTCAATCATTCCGATATCGGCAAGCGCTTCATATTGGCGGCCTTTGCCTTCTTCGCGATCGGCGGGGTGCTGGCGATGCTTATCCGGGCGCAACTGGCGACGCCGGGCAGCGCCTTTGTCGGCCCGGCCATCTATAACCAGCTGTTCACGATGCATGGCAGCATCATGATGTTCCTATTCGCCATTCCGATGTTCGAAGGGCTGGCGCTGTATCTGCTGCCCAAGATGCTGGGTAGCCGGGACATGGCGTTCCCGCGCCTGTCGGCCTATGGCTGGTGGTGCTATCTGTTCGGCGGCTGCATCCTGATCGCGGCATTGCTGCTTGGCATCGCCCCGGACGGCGGCTGGTTCATGTACACGCCGCTGTCGTCCAAGACCTATACGCCGGGCATCAATGCCGACGTTTGGCTGCTGGGGATCACCTTCGTCGAGATTTCGGCGATGGCGGCGGCGATAGAGATTTGCGTGTCGGTGCTGAAACTGCGCGCGCCAGGGATGCGGCTGGACCGGATGCCGCTGTTTGCCTGGTATCTGCTGATTACCGCGATGATGATGATCGTCGCCTTTCCGCCGCTGATCCTGGGGTCGATCTTGCTGGAGTTGGAGCGGGCGTTCGGCTGGCCCTTTTTCGATCCGGCACATGGCGGCAGTCCGCTGTTGTGGCAGCATCTGTTCTGGCTGTTCGGGCACCCGGAGGTCTATATCATCTTCCTGCCCGCCGCAGGGGTGGTCTCCACCGTGTTGCCGGTGATGGCCCGAACGCAGATCCTTGGTTATGGCGCGATCGTCGCCGCGTTGATCGCGTTGGCGTTTCTCAGCTTCGGGCTGTGGGTGCACCATATGTTCACGACCGGCGTCCCGCATATGGCGCTGGGCTTCTTTTCCGCAGCCTCCGCGCTGGTCGCGGTGCCGACGGCGCTTCAAATCTTCGCGTGGATCGGGACGCTGTGGAACGGGCGCCCGGAATTGAAGCTGCCGATGCTGTATCTGCTCGGATTCTTTCTGGTGTTCGTGCTGGGCGGGTTGACTGGCGTGATGCTGGCGATGGTGCCGTTCGACGGGCAGGCGCATGACAGCTATTTCGTGGTCGCCCATCTCCATTATGTGCTGGTCGGCGGGTTCATCTTTCCGATGCTGGCGGGCGCTTATTATTGGCTGCCCCATTTCAGCGGACGGTCGCGCGTGCCGCGGCTGGGCGAGGCGGCGTTCTGGATGATACTGATCGGGTTCAACCTGACCTTCTTCCTGATGCACCTGACCGGTCTGCTCGGGATGCCGCGCAGGATCTACACCTATACGGATGATATGGGGTGGACCTGGCTAAACCTGCTGTCGTCGGTGGGCAGCTTCATCATGGCGTTCGGCTTTGCGCTGTTCGCGCTGGACGTAGGGCTTCAAATCTTTCTGGCGCGGCGTAGCCCCCGCAATCCGTGGGGGGCCGGGACGCTGGAATGGGCGATGCCGATCCCCGCGCCCGCCTATAATTTCGCCAGCCAGCCAGAGGTGGCGGATCACGAGCCGCTGAGCAGCGATCCTGACTTGGCGCTGAAACTTGCGCGAGGCGAAGGCTATCTGGCGCAGGCGCGGCATGGCCGGCGCGAGACGATGGCGGTGGACAGCAGCAGCGGTGCAATCGACCATGTCGTGATCCTGCCAGGCAACAGCCGCCTGCCGATCGTCACGGCGGCGGTGACGGGATGCTTTTTCCTGTTCGTGCTGCTGGGCTATTATATGTTGGCGCTGGTGCCGGTGGTTGGCGTCATCGCGCTCGGGTGGCGCTGGGCATGGGCGCTGGGATCGCGGGCGGATGTCGGGCCGGTGGCGATCGGCAAGGGGCGGACCGCGCCGATCCATCGCGAAGTTGCGGGCGCACCGTCCTGGTGGGGGAGCATGTTCCTGCTGGTCGCTGACGCAGTGCTGCTGGCGTCGCTGCTGTTCGGATATGCGTTTTTGTGGGTCGTGGCACCGAACTGGCCACCGCCGCAGACGATCGATGGCGGTTTCGAGATCGGCATCGTGACCGCGCTGGCAGGGGTTGGAGCGATGCTACTGGCGCGGCGGGCAGAGTCGGCGGGGCGTGCGGGAGCGTTGGTGGCGGCGGGACGCATAGTGGTGGGCGCAGCTTGTGCGCAAGCGGTCGTCATCGTCGGCCTGCTGGCGATTGGTGCCACTGCCCTGCCCACGCCGACCAGCCATGCCTATGCTGCCGTTGCGTGGATATTGCTGGCCTATGGCGTACTCCATGCGCTGATCGCCCTGCTGTGCGCCGCGTTCGCGGGGGCGCGGATCGGCGCTGGCTATGTTTCGCCGGTGCGGTGTCAGGAGTTTGTGATCGCGCGGCTGTTTGGCGATTATTCGGCGATGGTGGTGCTGATCGTGCTTCTGAACCTGTTCGGGCCGGGCATCGCACTGTGATGCTGCTGGCGCGCGCCAGTGCGGGGATGCTGCTGTGGGCGTTCGGCTTTTGTCTGCTCTACGCCTTGCATGGGCTCGGATGCGTTAATGGCTGGAGCGGCGTGCCGCTGATGGGCGCGAACCTATTCCGCTGGATATTGGGCCTTACATGGTTCATTTTGGGATGTGGTGGCATCGCAGTCATGTATTGGACAGAGGCGATGCATCCAGGATTTGAGCGGAAATTGGCCGTTGCTTGCAGCGTTGCCGGTTTTTTGGGAACTGTCGTAACAGGGGCACCCGTCATATTGTTGTCCGACTGCTGATGTGATCCGTCAGTTCTCAAGTTGATATCGAACAATAGGAACGCTGTCGTGCCGCAACCGGGACGGCTATATCAGCGGTCAGTGTCCTACAAGGGGTCGACAGCCGTCGGATAAGGACCCCACTACTAATCTGCAATCATCTCGCTTTTACGGCGGGCACCTCGGCAATGCAGTGGCGTAATTGGGGGACTTACTGTCTGATCTGGCCGACGCGGATCGCCACGTCGGCCTCGCGATTGGTCAGGTTGGCAAGCTCAACGGCCGACGGGATATCCATCTCGATGTCCGCATACAGACGTGCGAAATCGGTGCAGTCCGGCATGAGCAAGTGTGCCGGGATGATCGGTGTCAACGTCACGCGCAGAAGCCCCCGCACGCGCTGATCGAGACCGAAGACGCGCGTCTCGAGCTGGACCCCCGTATTTACCTCGCAAGATTGTCCGTTTCGTGATTCACTGCGTTTGTGATGAACTGGAGGCAGGGCAATGGAGCAACGGTCGCTATTCGGGTTGTCGGACCATCTTGAGCGTCTGGCAAGGACGGTGATCCGCTGGAGGTTCTCGAAGCCACGGTGGATTTTGAGTATTTCCGTAGGTGGCTGGTCGGGGCTTTGGATATGGCGACGGCGCCAGGGGTGGTCGCCCGCCATTTGATCCGGTTTCGATGGTCAAGGCCCTTATTCTTCAGGCGCAGCACAATCTGAGCGACGCGAAGATGGAGTTCATGATCCGCGACCGGCTGTCCTGGATGCGGTTCTTGAAGTTCGACCTTGGCGACCCGACGCCGGATGAGAATACGATCCGTCTATTCCGGAATAAACTCACCGAGACCGGAACATTGAAGCGGGTGATG
>JBPPMC010000058.1:0-9709 GCA_051305835.1 Sphingobium sp. | reverse complement strand
CCGAACCTACCGGCTTCGATTTCGGCGACCACCTGGGCGAGACCACGCCGAATCGAACGGAAATTCTTGATGCGCTCGTCCCAAAGAAACCAGCTCTGATAGGTCGCGTTCGGGTCTTCCTTCCATCGCTGGATCAGTTGCCGCGCCAGCAATTCAAAGTCTGCCAAACCCTGCTCCCCCCTTCGCCCCAATCTCCTCGGACGCTAGCACTCCATTTCGCGGACCACCAGATTTTGCGGGAGCTGCCCCGGCCTAATAAAAGGCCTGCGATCATCGTATGTCGTCCGGAATATGCATGAACAGGTCGCGGGTATAGTCGATCAGGAGATCGCCGACGGTCGCCCCGTAGATTGCAAGAAACAGGATGAACGCCAGAAGCTTCGGGACAAAGCTTACCGTCTGTTCGTTGATCGATGTCGCGGCCTGGACCATGGAAATAACCAGCCCGACGACCAGCATCAAAATGAGCGGAGGCCCGGCGATGATCATGATGACCCAGAGTGCCTGGCCCATCGAAACCGAAAAAGGACTGTAGGTCTCCAATTCGCCTCCCGCGGTGACGGGGTCGCGGCGCCAGGACGTGCGCCTAGCGATCCTTGCGGGGCGAGGGGCGTGGAGCGCGATCATTGCTTCCGATCCGTCTTCCCCACGTCCACTTGCCCCCGCGCCACGCTGCGACCCGTGGGCACCTCATTTGTCCATCCTGTCGGTTGATGGGCTACATCTGACTTACGCATCGACGGCTCGTACCCCTCGCGCCCATCTGCATTTTCTCCAGAGAAGCGCCTGCTTTCGAGGGCACATGCCCCGTGCCGCATAATAGCAATGTCGATCAACGTCAGCGAAAGGCATGCATGTACGACTGCATTATCATTGGCGGAGGCCCCGCAGGCCTAACGGCTGCCACCTATCTGGGCCGGTTTCTGCGAGCCACGCTGGTCGTCGATGCGGGGCCGGGCCGGGCAGCCCGCATCCCAACGACCCATAACCTCCTTGGATTTCCAGACGGAATATCTGGCGCGGATTTGCTTTTGCGTATGCGTCAACATGCAGCTCGCTACGGTGCCGAATTGGCCAACGGAGTCGTCGAGCGCGTCGAGCGCGCCGATACTGGCTTTATCGCCTATACGGGTTCCCAGGCCATTGAGGCACGAACCATATTGCTCGCCCAAGGCGTGACAAATCATCGACCGAGAATAGAGCAGGAAGCGCACGATCGAGGCGTTGCGCAAGGGTTGATACGCTATTGTCCGATCTGCGATGCCTACGAGATCCGCGGCAGGAGAGTCGCCGTGCTGGGCTGTTCCGACCACGGCGCGGCCGAAGCGATTTTCGTTCGCCACTACAGCGATACCGTCACCCTGCTCACTCAGGATGCTTCGGAACTCTCGCACGCTGACGAGGCAAATCTGGTTCGATACGCTATTAGGGTGGAGCGAGCGCCTGTCAGCGATTTGTCGGTCAACGAGAAAGACCTTCTCGCCCATTTAGCCGATGGCCGATCGCTCCAATTCGACACCCTATATGTTGCTCTTGGGACCTCCGCTCACTCGGAACTGGCGCGGATGGCTGGTGCCGAATTGGCCCCGTCAGGGTGCATCGTCGTCGATGAGCATCAGCAAACGACGATCAGCGGTATGTTCGCCGCCGGCGACATGGTCGAAGGGCTGGATCAAATCGCAGTAGCGGCGGGCCAGGCGGCCAGGGCAGCGACCTCCATTCACAATCGATTGTCTGGCTGATCCGGGGAAACGAGGGTCGCCCACGCAAAAATATATGAGAGCCGGGGTTGACCCTGACATGATGTCAGACCCCAGATTGCATTCGTCGATAAGGAGACGAGCCGTGACTGATCCGATTCCTGAGAGCAAATCTGATGCGCATAGCTGCTGCGCGGGCAAGCACGATGCCACCACGGGCTCGAAGATGGCCAAGGATCCAGTGTGCGGCATGATGGTCGATCCGGCTGTCGCCTCTCATCATGTCTCGCATGGGGGAAAGGAATATTATTTCTGTAGTGCGGGGTGCCGCGCCAAGTTCGCCTCCGACCCCGAGCGCTATTTGTCTGAGGGTAGTAACAGGCCGGCGGCGCCCCAGCCCGGCGCCATCTGGACCTGCCCCATGCACCCGCGGATCCGTCAGGATCATCCCGGGCCATGCCCGATATGTGGTATGGCCCTCGAACCGGAGGTTGTAACTGCAGACTCGGGGCCAAGCGCTGAACTGCTCGATATGTCTCGCAGGTTTTGGATCGCTTTGGCGCTTACGGTGCCCATCTTCGTGCTGGAAATGGGCGGACACCTGTTCCCAGCGCTGCACAGCCTCATTTCCGAGCGCATATCGGGCTGGCTCCAGTTCGCTTTGGCAACCCCGGTCGTGATCTGGGCGGGCTGGCCATTTTTCGAGCGCGGTTGGGCCTCTGTCCGGACCCGCAACCTCAACATGTTTACCTTGATCGCGATGGGGACGGGCGTGGCCTGGGCTTATAGTGTGGTGGCCACTGCAGCGCCGGGCATATTCCCTGCAGCTTTTCGTATGATGGACGGCACGGTCGCGATCTATTTCGAGGCGGCTGCCGTGATCACCGTCCTTGTCCTCCTGGGCCAGGTTCTTGAGTTGCGCGCTCGCGAGCGTACCTCGGGCGCAATCAAGGCTCTTCTCAATCTCGCTCCCAAGACCGCGCGCAGGATTATGGCGGACGGGAATGACGAAGAAGTCGCGATCGACCTGATCGCTGTCGGCGACCGACTGCGGGTCCGCCCCGGCGAAAAAGTACCCGTAGATGCCATCGTCGAGGAGGGCCGCTCCTCCATCGATGAATCGATGGTAACCGGCGAATCGATGCCGGTGACGAAAACGGTCGCGGCCCTTGTCGTCGCAGGAACCGTGAACCAGACGGGATCGCTCATCGTGCGCGCCGACAAGATCGGCCGCGATACAATGCTGGCGCGGATCGTTCAAATGGTCGCCGATGCGCAGCGATCGCGCGCTCCGATCCAGCGCATGGCTGACAAGGTCGCTGGCTGGTTCGTACCCGCCGTGCTCGGCATCGCGCTGCTCTCCTTCGCGATTTGGGCGATCTGGGGTCCAGAGCCGCGATTGGCACACGGCCTCGTTGCGGCCGTTGCGGTATTGATTATTGCTTGCCCCTGCGCGTTGGGGCTTGCGACTCCGATGTCGATCATGGTCGGTATCGGGCGCGGCGCTGGGCTTGGTGTCCTGATCAAGAATGCCGAGGCGCTCGAGCGAATGGAGAAGGTCGATACGATCGTCGTCGACAAGACCGGCACCCTGACCGAGGGACGCCCTTCCCTGACCGCCATCGTGGCGATGGACGGCTTTTCGGAGGATGATATTCTTCGGTTGGCCGCTGGCGTCGAACGGGCATCCGAACATCCCTTGGCGCTTGCGATCGTCGCTGCGGCCAAGCTCCGCCAGCTCGACATTCCTGAAGTTTCGGATTTCGACTCGCCCACGGGCAAAGGCGCTGTCGGCACCGTCGGTGGCAAGCGCATATTCCTGGGTGCTGGAGCTTATCTAAACGAGAATGGCATCGATGTATCGACAGCAGCCACGCAGGCAGATGACATGCGGGCGGACGGCGCCACTGCGATCTTCGCGGCGGTCGATGGCCGCGTCGCAGGAATTCTGGCAATTGCAGATCCTATCAAGGCAACAACCGCTGAAGCGCTGGCGGCGCTGCGAAAGGAAGGCATCAGCGTCGTCATGCTGACCGGCGACAATCGAACGACAGCCCAGGCCGTGGCTCGTAAACTTGGTATCGACGCGGTTGAAGCGGAAGTCCTGCCCGATCAGAAAAGCGCAGTCGTGCTGCGCCTGCAACGCGAAGGCCGTGTGGTTGCAATGGCGGGCGATGGAGTGAACGATGCGCCAGCGCTGGCGGCGGCCGACGTCGGCATCGCCATGGGTTCGGGGACGGACGTCGCCATCGAGAGCGCAGGCGTGACGCTGCTCAAAGGCGATCTCAATGGGATCTTGCGCGCGCGACGGCTGAGCGAGGCGACGATGGCCAATATCCGCCAGAATCTTTTCTTTGCCTTCATCTACAATGCCGCAGGCGTCCCCATCGCTGCAGGTTTGCTCTACCCGGTGTTCGGCATTCTTCTGTCGCCCATTATCGCTGCAGCAGCGATGGCCCTCTCGTCCGTCAGCGTCGTCACCAATGCGCTGCGTCTCAACCGGGTGGCACTGTGAACATCGGCGGCGCATCAGCGGGGAGCAGCGTCTCGCAGCGGATGATCCGCCACTACGAGAAGATCGGTCTCATTCCGCCGCCGCCGCGGCGTGACGGTGGCTATCGAGACTATTCTGACGCTGACGTACATCGGCTGCGTTTCATCGCCAATGCCCGCGATCTCGGTTTTCCGATCGAAGAAATCCGAAAGCTGCTTGGTCTCTGGTCTGATCGCGATCGCGCGAGCGCGGAAGTCAAGGCGCTGGCGGAATCGCGCGCCGCGGACCTCGGCCGGAAGGCGGACGCGCTCAATGCGATGCGCGAAGCATTGCTCGACCTGGCGAAGGGCTGCCACGGCAACGAGCGGCCCGAATGTCCGATAATCACGCGCCTGGCCTCCTGAGCCTATCTGGCGGGGTCGGAAGATCGCCAGCAGGGCACGCTAGCCGCAAGGCTAGCCGATTCACTTGTGCAGGCCGCGTCCTGCCAGCTTCGCGAGCCGGCGCGGTAGGTCGGCAGCGATTTTGCGTTGCTATTGCGGCTGCGCCTTCTTCCATGTCCTGCATTCGGGTTTGAACCTGCCGCACCCTCGGCACCAGCCGGTCGAACCGTTGAACGCGCACAAGTCTATGCACGGGGACTTCACGCGTGCGCTTTCAATGGCATTCGATTGTCAGATGCTTCAACTCGTGGACGGGGACGAGCCGGTTACGGATAACACCCGCATCGATGCCCACGCCACCAACAACACCGACGATCGCGGCATGGGCGTCAGGGCCGACGCGCCAGACATGGAGATCGGAAATGCGCGCATCTCCTGGTCCTTCGACAAGATCCTGTATTTCCTCGGCAACGTGATTGTCTGTCGTATCGAGAAGGACTGCGGCGGTATCGCGCATCAAGCTCCAGGACCAGCGAGCGATCACCACTGCCCCGACGATTCCCATGACAGGGTCCATCCAGACCCAGCCCAGATAGCGGCCTGCCAGAAGAGCCGTGATCGCCAACACAGAGGTGAGAGCGTCGGCGAGGACGTGCACATAGGCTGAGCGGAGGTTATTGTCGCCGCCATGGGCATCATGGTCATGGGCGTGATCGTCATGACCGTGATGATGGTGGCTACCCGAGAGCAGGAATGCACTGACGATGTTCACGCCGAGCCCAATGACCGCAATCACCGTTGCTTCGCCAAACGCGACCTTGATGGGTTCGAACAGCCGCAGGATCGATTCGACCCCGATCCCCAAGGCGATAAGGCCTAGCACGAGCGCCGAAGCGAAGCCTGCCAAGTCGCCGACCTTCCCGGTTCCGAAGCTGAACCGTCCACTGGATGCATGCCGCTTGGCATAGGCATAGGCAATCGCTGCGACACTCAGCGCCCCGGCATGGGTCGCCATATGAAAACCGTCGGCAAGGAGCGCCATCGAGCCGGTAACATAGCCGGCGAAGATTTCGCCGATCATCATCACAGCCGTCAGCACCACAACCCACAAGGTCCTGCGGGCGTTCTCGTCGTGAGAGGCCCCAAGATACACATGGTCGTGTGTAAAGGCTTCAATGTCGCGGGACGTGGTCAATATCTCAGCCTCATTTTGCGTAGCGGCGTATGACCGCGATCAGTTCTTCCGCCCCTGCGGCGCGCTCCTCGGCCGGAAGATCGGGATGCGCCACATGGGCGCGGACATGCTCTTCGATAATCTCGTCCATGAGGCCGTTGATGGCACCGCGTGTCGCTGCAACCAGGTGCAGCGTCGTCGTGCAGTCCGTCCCTGCCGCCAGCGCTTTTTCAATCGCCGTGACCTGACCGGCGATGCGGCGCACCCGCTTCAGGAGTTCATCATTGCCTTCGGTCAAATGTCCCATAGCATACCCCCCTATCCTATAGACAGGCGCGCCGCCATAGCGATCAACTGGAAAACGGATTCACTGAATGGGGCTGGCGTCCGCACCATATATCTATAATAGCGGATATATGGAATCGGTATCTGCTATCTCGGCGCTAGGAGCGCTTGCGCAAACAACGAGGCTCGATGCCTTTCGTCTTCTGGTTCGGCACGAACCCGATGGACTCGCCGCGGGCGAGGTCGCGCGGGCGCTCGACGTGCCGCAGAACACCATGTCAGTGCATCTGGCGACCCTCGCGCGCGCTGGGCTCATTCGTTCCGAGCGACGCAGCCGGATCATCAACTACCGTGCCGACCTCGACCAGTTGAAGGCGCTCACGCTGTTCCTCGTCAAGGATTGCTGCGGCGGCAAGGCGGAGCTGTGCGAGCCGCTGATCGCCGAACTTTTCCCCTGCTGCTGATGGAGCCCATCATGTCCGATCGCGTCTTCAACATCCTCTTCCTGTGTACAGGTAACTCGGCACGCTCGATTCTCGCGGAGAGTGCGCTCACCAAGCTGGGCAACGGACGCTTCCGTGCCTTCTCCGCTGGGAGCTATCCCAAGGGTGCGGTCAATCCCGACGCCATCGCCTTGCTCGAACGGATCGAATATCCGACCGATGGCCTGCGATCGAAGAGCTGGGACGAGTTCTCCGGACCTGACGCGCCGGTGATGGATTTCGTGTTCACCGTCTGCGACGACGCGGCCGGCGAGACCTGCCCGATCTGGCCCGGCCATCCCGTCACCGCCCATTGGGGGATCGAAGATCCGAGCCACGTTCTGGGCACCCCTGTCGAACGTGAGCGCGCCTTCGGCACGGCGCTCCGCTACCTCGAGAACCGCATCAAGCTCTTCATCGCGCTCCCGTTCGAGAAACTCGAGGCTCGTGCGCTGCAAGCCCAGGTTCGCGAGATCGGCCATGGCGAAGGTGCGAGCAGCCGTCGCGGGGATGCGGCCTGATGCCAATCGACATGATCATCTACCACAACCCTGAGTGCGGCACCTCGCGTAACACGCTGGCGATGATCCGTAATGCCGGGATCGAGCCGCATGTCGTGGAGTATCTGAAGACCCCGCCGTCGCGGCCTATGCTGGTGTCGCTGATCGAACGTATGGGGATCGCACCCCGCGCTCTCCTGCGCGAGAAGGGCACGCCGTTTGCGGAACTGGGGCTTGGTGATGTGTCGCTCGGCGATGACCAATTGATCGATGCGATGATGGCGCATCCGATCCTCATCAACCGCCCGATCGTCGTATCGCCGCTCGGCGTGAAACTCTGTCGCCCTTCCGAACAGGTGCTCGACCTGCTGCCGAACGCGCAGCTTGGCGCCTTCGCCAAGGAGGACGGCGAACAGGTCATCAACGCAGCCGGCAACAGGGTCGGCGCATGACGGCCACGATCGCGGCGCCGGCCAAGCCGGCGATCAGCACGTTCGAGCGCTATCTCAGTGCCTGGGTTGCGCTCTGCATCGTCGTCGGCATTGCCCTTGGCTACGCATTGCCAGGCTTGTTCAGGGCGATCGCATCGGCCGAAGTCGCGCGGGTCAACCTCGTGGTCGCCGTGCTGATCTGGTTGATGATCATCCCCATGCTGCTCAAGATCGATCTCGGCGCGCTGGGGTCGGTCAGGCGGCACTGGAAGGGCGTCGGCGTGACGCTCTTCATCAACTGGGCGGTGAAGCCGTTCTCCATGGCGCTGCTTGGCACGGTCTTCCTTGGCTGGCTGTTTCGGCCGCTCCTGCCGGCCGCCGACATCAGTTCCTATATCGCCGGCCTGATCCTGCTGGCGGCCGCACCCTGCACCGCGATGGTGTTCGTCTGGTCGAACCTTTGCGACGGCGACCCGACCTATACGCTGAGCCAGGTCGCGCTGAACGACGTCATCATGGTGTTTGCCTTTGCACCGCTGGTCGCCCTGCTGCTCGGCGTCGCATCGATCACGGTCCCGTGGGACACGCTGCTGATCTCGGTGGCGCTCTACATCGTGGTGCCGGTGATCGTTGCACAACTTGTCCGTCGCGCCCTGCTGTCGGCGGGCGGTCAGCCGACACTGGATCGGATGTTGGCCCGGCTGGGTCCGGTGTCACTCATGGCGCTCCTGACGACACTCGTCCTACTGTTCGGCTTTCAGGGTGAGGCAATCATCGCCCATCCATTGGTGATCGCCCTGATCGCGGTGCCGATCCTGATCCAGGTCTATTTCAACGCTGGCCTCGCCTACTGGCTCAGCCACCGGTTCGGTGTCGCCTGGTGCGTGGCCGCGCCCGCCGCGCTGATCGGCGCATCCAACTTCTTCGAGTTGGCGGTCGCCGCTGCGATAAGCCTGTTCGGGCTCAATTCGGGCGCGGCGCTTGCGACCGTGGTCGGCGTGCTGGTCGAGGTTCCGGTCATGCTGTCGGTGGTGAAGATCGTGAAGGCGACCCGGCCCTGGTATGAGGAGCGGGTGCCGGCATGATCGCGACAGCGCTCGACACCACCGTGCTATCCGATCTGGCGGCCGATCTTGCTGAAGCCGGCCTGCCGACCAGTGACCTTGCCGAACCGGGACGTCGCTTCTTCCGGTTCGAGGATGCTGCCGGTATCGTCGGATATGCTGGCATGGAGGGCGACGGGCCTGATCGGCTGCTGCGATCGCTGATCGTGAAGCCTAATCGGCGCAGCGGCAGCATGGGCACTGCCATTCTCGGCGCGATCGAGCAGGCGGCGACCGAGGAAGGCGTTGCTTCCCTCTATCTGCTGACCACCACGGCCGAACCGTTCTTCCGGCGGCATGGCTATGTCATGGCCAACCCTGCCGATGCGCCCGACGCCATAACCGGATCGGCCGAGTTTCGGTCGCTGTGCCCGGCGAGCGCCGCCTTCCTCTCCAAGCGGATTGCCTGATGTCACGTCTTCGTATCCTTGCCGACCCCGATTTCACGCCGGCGCTCGATCGCGACGTGATTCGCCCTGATTTCGCGACGGGGCTCGGTTCGCTCGATCATCCGCCGCGCATCCTGCTGCTCTACGGTTCGCTCCGCGAGCGGTCGTTCAGCCGGCTTGCTGTCGAGGAAGCGGCACGGTTGTTGATCCTGTTCGGCGCCGAGGTGCGAATATTCGACCCAAGCGATTTGCCATTGCCCGATCAGGTGAAGGCCGATGACCACCCCGCCGTCCACGAATTGCGCGAGCATTCCTTGTGGTCGGAAGGTCAGGTGTGGTGCAGCCCGGAGCGGCACGGCCAGATCACCGGCATCATGAAGGCCCAGATCGACCATCTTCCACTGGAGTTCGGCGGCATGCGGCCGACACAGGGCCGAACGCTCGCTGTCATGCAGGTGTCAGGCGGATCGCAGTCGTTCAATGCCGTCAACACGCTTCGGCTGCTTGGTCGCTGGATGCGGATGTTCACGATCCCCAACCAGTCGAGTGTCGCCATGGCGTTCAAGGAGTTTGACGAAGCGGGGCGAATGAAGCCGTCCAGCTATTATGATCGCATCGTCGATGTGATGGAGGAACTGGTTCGGTTCACTGTTCTTACCCGGGGTCATGCGGATCAACTCGTCGATCGATATTCCGAGCGCAAGACGGCGGCCGCCAAGCGCGACGCCGTGAAGGACCTTGCGTCGCAGTCGGTCGGCTGACCTGATC
>JBPPMC010000343.1:0-12142 GCA_051305835.1 Sphingobium sp. | reverse complement strand
ATGTAATAGGTCGGCAGCGCATAATGCGTATGCGGCAGGGAAACCTCGACGATTTCCGCGCCCGCATCCTTCAGGAAAGCGATGCCCTTTTCCCACAGCGCGTCGATCTCGGCAGGCATGCCATCGACGCGATATTCCTTTGGGATGCCGACGCGTTTGCCTTTGAGATTGCCTGACAATCCCTGCTCCCACACGGGTACAGGCAAGTCGAGCGAGGTCGAATCCTTGGGGTCGAACCCGGCCATGGCTTCGAGCATGATCGCATTGTCGCGGACGGTGCGCGCCATCGGCCCCGCCTGATCGAGCGAACTGGCAAAGGCGACCACCCCCCAGCGGGAGCAGCGGCCATAGGTCGGCTTGATGCCGCTGATGCCGACGAAGGCGGCAGGCTGGCGGATCGAACCGCCCGTGTCCGTGCCCGTCGCCGCCGGGCAGAGCCGCGCGGAAATGGCCGAGGCGCTGCCGCCGGAGGAACCACCCGGCGCAAGCGCCGCATTGCCGCCATCATTGCGCTTCCAGGGCGAAATAACGTTGCCAAAATAGCTCGTTTCGTTGGACGAACCCATGGCGAACTGGTCCAGGTTCAGCTTCCCCAGCATCCCCGCGCCCGCGTCCCACAGCTTTGCGGACACCGTGGATTCGTAGGTCGGCACGAAGCCTTCGAGGATGTGGCTGGCCGCCGTCGTCTGCACGCCATTGGTGCAGAACAAGTCCTTCATGCCGATCGGCACACCGGACAGGGGCTTGAGATCGCCCGAAGCGCGCGCGGCATCGGCGGCGTCTGCGGCGGCAAGCGCATGATCGGGCGTCTCCACGATGAACGCGTTCAGCGCCTTGGCCGCCGCGACATTGGCGTTGAAGCCTTCTGCCACTTCGCGTGCCGTGAATTCGCCCGCGCGGAAGCCATCGCGGATTTCTGCGACGGTCAGGTCAGTGAGGTTCGTCATTATTCGATCACCTTCGGCACGGCAAAGAAGCCCTGCTCGGCCTGTGGGGCGTTGGCCAGCACCTTGTCGCGCACATTGCCGTCGGTGACGACATCGTCGCGCAGGCGCAGCGTGTTGGGGATAACAGCCGTCATCGGCTCGATGCCGGTGACGTCGACTTGCGCCAGTTGCTCCACCCAACCAAGGATGTTGTTGAGTTCGGGCACCATGGCCTGCGCCTCATCCTCCGTGACGGAGATGCGCGACAGGCTGGCGATTTTCTTTACGGTTTGCAGATCGATGGACATGAGGAGCCGCTAGCATCGCCTTTGCGGTGCATCAAGCGCGATTGCCCCGGCGCGCGCGACAGGATAGGCGGATATGCGAAAAGCGCACACGCAAGCGGAGCGGCAAGTGGCCAGGAAATTCCTCTACATCATCGCCAGCCTGATCGTGCTCGTCATCATCATGGCATTTGCATATCGGGTCTGGGGGCAGCAGCTTATCAATGCCACGATGGTGCCGTCGCAAAATTTTGCCGCGCCGTCACCCTTGCCAAAGGATGCCTATGCCCGTGCGCACGAATGGATTGCCCGGCCCGGCCTTCCCCGCGATCCGTCACAATGGCGGCCATCAGGCGTCGAAGATGCTCCTATCGCGTCTAAAGCGGCGATCTTCTTCGTTCACCCCACGACCTATCTCGCCCCCGCCAACAAGGCCGCGTGGAATGCCCCGATCACTGACGCTGTGTCGCAAGCAACGGCTGCGCGCTTCGTGCAGCGACAGGCCAGTGCGTTCAACGAACTCGGCCCGATCTGGGCGCCGCGCTATCGGCAGGCGCATTTCGGTGCGTTCCTGACGGATAGAACGGATGGGCAGAAGGCGATCGACGCCGCCTATGCCGATGTTGCTGAGGCATTCGACGCGTTTCTCGCCGCCAACCCGCATGGCCCGATAATTCTTGCTGGGCATAGCCAGGGATCGCTGCATCTGCTGCGCCTCTTGCACGAGAAGGTCGCGGGAAGGCCTGTCGCTGCACGAGTCGCCGCCGCTTATATCATTGGCTGGCCCGTCTCCGTCGAGGCCGACATTCCGGCCCTCGGCCTGCCTGCCTGCACGAAGCAGGATCAGGCGCACTGCATCGTCAGTTGGCAGAGCTTTGCCGAGCCAGCCGACCCCTCGGCCATCGAACAGGTATTCAACGCGGGTAACGGATTTACCGACAAACCCCGGAAGGGCACCAGGATATTGTGCGTCAATCCGCTCACGGGGACGACTGCGGGATCGGCCGTCGCGGGCCTGAACCTCGGGACGCTCGATGCGCGCCAGGATGAAAACCACCCCGTGCTGGTGAAGGGCGCAGTTCCGGCGCGATGCGATGCAAACGGGTTCCTGCTGATCGGCAATCCGCCGGACCTTGGGCCGTTCACGCTGCCCGGAAACAACTATCACGTCTATGACTATGCGCTCTTCTGGGCGAATCTGAGAGCAGATTCGCGGGCGCGTCTCGCTGCGTTCTCAGCCAAACGTTGATGACGGGTCTCATCACCGCCGACCGCTTGGCCTTCCGCGAAGCCCTACCCAACGGCGGCAGGCTGATCGGCATGGACGTCGGCACAAAGACGCTGGGGCTGGCGCTTTGCGACGCGGGCTGGGTTATCGCCAGCCCTGCGCACACCATTACGCGCGGCAAATTCTCGAAGGACAAGGCGACCGTGGCCACTTTCATGGCCGAACAGTTCGTGAAGGGCATCGTGATCGGCCTGCCCTTCAATCTCGATGGTAGCGAATCGCCGCGCAGCCAGTCCTCGCGCTCCTTCGCCCGCAATCTGGCCGATATGGATGTGCCCATCCTGCTGTGGGATGAGCGCTGGTCGACGCAGGCGGTCACGCGCACGCTGATCGACGCGGATGCCAGCCGCGCCCGGCGCGAAGTGCTGGTCGACAAACTCGCCGCGAGTTACATTCTGCAGGGAGCGATCGACGCATTGCGCGGGTGACGCCCCTTCCCTCCTCCGGCATTCCGCTTTAAGGCCTCCCCTCATGCCGCAGCCTACCGCCACGATCCCCACTGGCCTTACGGGCCGCGAACAATTTCCTCACAAGCATCTGCTGGCGATGTCCGCATTGATGCCGTGGGAAATTTCCTTCCTGCTGGACGAAGCGGAGCATTGGGTTTCCGTCAATCGCGCGCACAGCCGCAAGCATGACGATCGCCTGGGCGGCCTGACGCAGATCAATGCTTTTTTTGAGAACAGCACCCGCACGCTGCTTTCGTTCGAGATCGCTGGCAAGCGCCTTGGCGCAGACGTGGTCAACATGCACGCCGCGCAGTCGAGCGTGAAGAAGGGCGAGACGCTGATCGACACCGCGATGACGCTGAACGCGATGCGCGCGGACGTGATCGTGATCCGCCATGGCAGTTCAGGCGCGGTGCGGCTGATCGCGGACAAGGTAAGCTGCCCGGTGCTGAACGCGGGTGATGGCTGGCATGAGCATCCGACGCAGGGGCTACTGGACGCGCTGACGATCCGGCGGCGCAAGGGTTCGATCTCCGGGCTGGTCGTCGCGATCTGCGGCGATGTGCTGCACAGCCGCGTTGCGCGGTCGAACATATTGTGCCTTGGCGCTTTGGGTGCGCAGGTCCGCGTGATTGCGCCGCCGACGCTGATGCCCGCCGCCATCGAACAGATGAGCGTGACGCCCTTTACCGATATGAACGCCGGACTGGACGGCGCGGATGTGGTGATGATGCTGCGCCTTCAGAACGAGCGGATGGACGGCGCATTCATCCCCTCCCCGCGCGAATATCATATGCTCTACGGCCTGACGCCCGAGCGACTGGCGCGCGCCAAGCCCGACGCGCTCGTCATGCACCCCGGCCCGATGAATCGCGGCGTGGAGATCAGCAGCATCGTCGCCGATCATCCGGAACGATCGGCGATCATCGAACAGGTCGAGATGGGCGTGGCAGTGCGCATGGCGTGCCTGGACGTCCTCACACGCAGCGCGCGCGGCGTGGAGGGCTGGGCATGATGATCAGCTATCTCGCCAATGCCCATCACTCCATCATCCCTGCGAAAGCAGGAATCCCGCTTCTACTATCGCCTGCGGAAGAAAAGCGGGATCCCTGCTTTCGCGGGGATGACGAGATTGGTGAGGCAGCGCGATGACCCGCACCCTCGCCATTACCAACGGGCTGCTTGCCGATCCCGATGGCACCGCCGTTTCAACCGGCAGTATCCTGATCGAGAATGACCGTATCGTCGCGGCGGGCGACATCGCGATCCCGCTCGACGCAGAGAAGATCGACGCGAAGGGGCTGGTTGTCGCGCCCGGCCTCGTCGATCTCGGCGTATTCCGCACCGATAAGCCTGCCTTCCACTTTGGCGGCATTACCCGCGCCGCGCTCATGCCGGATCAGTCCTCACCACTCGACGATGTGGGCCTGATCCGCGAAGCCACGCGCGCCGGCAAGCCCGACTTCTGGGTGCACCCGATCGCGGCGGCAACGCGCGGGCTGAAAGGCACGGAACTGGCCGAGATCGGCATGATGCAGGCGGCGGGCGCACGCGCGGTGGGCACCGGGCGACATTGGATCGCCGACTCGGGCGTCATGCTGCGCGTCTTGTCCTATGCGTCGGCACTGGGGTTGACTGTGATCGCCCATGCCGAAGACGGTGGGCTGGCGGGCAAGGCCGTTGCGACAGCAGGCGAAACCGCTACCCGGCTCGGCCTCGCCGCCGCGCCAGCGTGCGCCGAAGCCATGGCTATCGCGCGCGACATCATGCTGGTGCGGGAAACCGGCGCGGCAATCCATTTCCGGCTGGTGACTACGAACGCAGGCTTCGACCTGATCCGGGCCGCCAAAGCCGAAGGCCTGCGCGTGACATGCGGGATCAGCCCCGCCTACCTGTTTCTTTCGGACATTGCCGTCACCGACTTCCGCACCTTTGCGCATCTCTCTCCCCCGCTCCGTAGCGAGGATGACAGGCTCGCCGCCATTCGGGCCGTGGCAGACGGCACGGTGGATGTAATCACCTCCAGCCATGATCCACGTGGTCCCGAAGACAAGCGCCTCCCCTTCGCCGATGCCAGCCCCGGTATGGCCGGTGCGGAGACATTGCTCGCATTATCGCTCAATCTGGTGCGCGATGGCCATTTGACGATGAATGCGTTGATGAAGCTGCTCTGCGCCAATCCTGCGCGAATTCTGGGCGTGGAAGCGGGTAGCTTCGCGATCGGACATGCGGCGGATATCATCTTCATCGATCCCGGCACGCCATGGCTGGTGGACTCGACGCGGATGGAAGCCGCGGCGGGCAACACGCCCTTCGACAAGGTGCCGGTTCAAGGGCGGGTCCGCAGAATCATGAAGGGCGGCCAGTTCCTTTAAGGAACCGCCGCCCGTCCATTACTGTCGGCAATAAGGTTACCGCGAGGCGAATTGCTTCGGCTTGGCCACCGCGGCCCACTGCTTTGCAGGGGTTCCCGCGCGAATGAAGCAGGCGCCGCCCTGGCTGCGAACCGCGCGGCACAATTGATAGGCCGATGTGCGGTCACCAAAGCCGCCCACTGCGAGGCGATGGTAAAGGCGGCCCTGCACATTGGCCGTGCTGTAAGACACAGGGAATTTTGCGAGATGGCCGTTGGCGCGCGCCATACGCTGCCAGCGTTCCCTGGCCACGCCTGCACTGTCATACGCGCCAAGTTGAACGACCCAATTGCCATTTGCTGACGGACTTGGCGGAACAACGAAAGCGGCTTTCCGCATCATCGTCGCCACACGTGCGATTGGCGTTGCAGGGAGTACAGCGACGCGCACCGACGCTTCGGGTGTACGGATGACAGGCGCTTCCGGCGATACGGGATCCGTCGCGACGGTCTCTGATGTACCCAGTGCCTGCTCCACGGCAGCATAGGCGACTTCGGGAGTGGGCACATCGGCTTGTGCCACCTGAACCGGCGAAGTGGAAGCCAAAGCGAGACGCACGGGCATCCCGGCATCATCGGCCCGCAT
Organism: Sphingobium sp.; assembly: GCA_051305835.1. GTDB lineage: Bacteria > Pseudomonadota > Alphaproteobacteria > Sphingomonadales > Sphingomonadaceae > Sphingobium. The sequence goes on along the minus strand of JBPPMC010000343.1, from coordinate 6,196 downwards.
CTGCGTACCGAGAAGCGCCGCAACGCGGAGCGGTTCGGCACCCTGTTCGGCAGTCTGCGCCCAGCCTACCACGCGCTGCGTCGCGGCGAGCGGATCGAGATCCTGTGCGGCCATCAGGCGCGCTTCACGCCATTGGCCAGCAAGCGCATAAGCATAAGCAAGGTTCTGCCGCGTCTTGGCCGAGGCTTCGGGTTCCTGCGCCGCCGCCGTCAAGATACGGATCGCCTCGTCGGTATCGCCCGCCATGGCCATGGCCAGACCATAGTCCGTAGCTGGCACGCTGTCGGCATGCGCCACCAGCAACTCGCGCGCTTCGGCAGAACGCCCCAATCCGATCTTGGCCAGCGCGAGGCTGACGATTGTGCGGCTCTCATTATTGCCAAGCGCCATCGCATCGTTGAGCGCCGCTTCCGCAGAGGTAAAACGACCATTCGCCAGATAGGCGCGCCCAAGGAGCAAACGATAACTGGCATTTTCCGGTGTAGCGGCAACGGCAGATTCCGCCGATGTCAGCGCCAGCATGGCATCACGCTTCAGCAATGCTCTCTCGGCAGTCGCTGCCGACGCGACGGCCTGTTGATCGGCCTTGTTGGTAGCCGCACCGGGGCGCGCCATCATCGCCGCGCCGCTTGTGCAGCCAACCATTGTTACGCCCAGCAGCAGCGATGACGCCGCCACGTTGAACAGAGCTTTGTTCTTCATGAGTCCAGCCTATCCGTTATTTGCGTTTGCCGCCGGGTCGCGGCAGTTGTTCAGCCAGCGCATCGATTTGCGGCTGGCTTTCAAGGAATGCGTCGAGAGCATCGGTAACGATCTGCTGCGCCGAGCGATTGCCCACCGCACATGCAAGGCGCAGGCGCAGATGGCGCTCCGGGTCCAGCCGCAAAGTGAAGGCAGCCTTGCTGCGTTGCACATCGGGCACGGCGGCAATGACTGCCTTGGCTGCGACCTTCTTCGGGGTCGGCGCGGAAACCTGTTCAGCAAGCGCACGACGCTGTTCGACGACAACAGGAACGGGCGCATCTTCAACGACTGGCGTGTCCGCGACGATCGGCGTCGGCGCTTGCGACACGGGCGCGCCGCCCATCGGCGTCAGACCGATCAGCGGATCACTCTGACGGGCGCTGTCTTCGCCCATGTCGTTCCAGCCGAGATCGTCGTGCGGTATGGCGCTGGGCATCGCGCCCAGCATGACCTGACGCCGCATCGCAGGGGATGCGCCGCCCTTGCGTGCCAGCAGACCAGAGGTCAGCGAAGCGAAAGGCTTGGGTTCGTGCATCGGAGCCACCTTATTGCCCGATCACGCGACGGCCGAAGCCGCCACCTAACGGACGTAGCGCGCCTGCCTGGCTAGAACCATTTTGCGACACGGAGAATATCGTGCGGCGGAAATTTTTCTCAAGGCGATCGGATATGTAGGACCACAACAGCACGACTTCCTGTGCGGAGCGGCTCTTCTCATCGACTTCCATCACAGTGCGGCCATCGATCATCGACGCGGCATAATCGACGCGATGATGCAACGTCACCGGGGCGACGGTGCCGTGCTGCGACAAGGCGACTGCGGCTTCGGACGTGATCTTCGCCTTGGGAGTGGCAGCGTTTACGACGAAGATCAGCGGCTTGCCTGCGCGTTCGCAAAGATCGACGGTTGCGCCGACCGCACGCAAGTCATGCGGGCTGGGGCGTGTGGGGACGACCACCAGTTCAGCGACCGAAATGACGCTCTGTATAGCCATGGTAATGGCGGGAGGCGTATCGATGACGGCGAGCTTGAAGCCCTGTTGGCGAAGCGTTTCAAGATCTGCGGCCAAGCGCGCCACAGTCGTTTGCGCGAAAGCCGGATATTCGGCCTCGCGCTCGTTCCACCAGTCGGCGAGCGAGCCTTGCGGATCGATGTCGATAAGGACCACCGGCCCTGCGCCGGCGCGCTGCGCCTGTACGGCAAGATGCCCTGAAAGCGTGGTCTTCCCCGACCCACCCTTTTGCGATGCCAGTGCCAATCCCCGCACGAACTACCCCCGAAACCCATGGAATTCGTTACAGGTTTGGCATGTCGGCACCTAAGAAATGGTTAACCGCCACGACTGTCGGAAGAGTCGGGAAGCCCTGCTCGCAAGTATCGGCGGCGTGGCTAACGAGTCGTTAAGTATGTTTTGCGAGTAAGGCGCTTCTTTATTGCGGGCAGGAGCGACGAGCGGTGAGACATTTCCTGATGGGCGGCGCATTTGTGTTGGCGGCTCCGCTAACGGCGCTGGTTCTCGATGGCCTGCTTTTTCCGGCATCTGCAAAGGCGGACGTGAAGACCGGGGTCGATGCCTGGACGCAGGGGGATTACGACAAAGCGATCAGCGAATGGCGTCCCCTCGCCAATGCGGGCGATGCTGACGCGCAATTCAACATGGGGCAGGCGTATAAGCTGGGGCGCGGCGTACCCAAGGACATTCCTCTCGCACTGGAGTGGTTTCGCAAAGCCGCCGAGCGCGGGCATCTCAAAGCATCGGACAATTACGGTCTGTTGCTGTTTCAGGCCGGCCGACGGGACGAAGCATTGCCCTTTCTGCGCAAATCGGCGGATCGTGGCGAGTCGCGGGCGCAGTACATCCTTGGCACGGCCATGTTCAACGGCGAGTTCGTGGAGAAGGATTGGGTCACGGCCTATGCGCTGATGTCCCGTGCCGCCTCGTCAGGCCTTGCGCCAGCGTCGGCGAGCCTTGAGCAGATGAACAATTATATTCCCGCCGATCAACGCAAGAAGGGTCTCGCCCTCGCCGCGACTCTTGCGAGCAAGAACAAGGCGACCCTGGCCGCAGCCACGGCAGCGGACAACAGCCCCGCCAAACCCACGATCAAGCAGCTCCCGCGTCCGGTGAGAGCCGCATCGGTTCCGGCAACCGAAACACCCAAGCCGGTCGTCGTTGCTTCGGCACCCAAGCCCGCCCCGCCCCAATCGAAGCCCATTGGAGCCAAAGCCGTTGTTTCGGCAGCGGTCGCCCGATCTCCCGCAAGCGGCGACTGGCGCGTTCAGCTTGGCGCATTCAGCGAGGAAGCGCGCGCGACGGCCCTATGGTCTGGCCTTTCCAAAAAAGTCACCGGCCTTTCCGCTTACCGTCCTTTCTACGTCAAAGGCGGCGCAGTGACCCGGCTGCAAGTCGGTCCACTCGGCACGTCAGCGGACGCGGAAAAGCTATGCAAATCGATCAGGGCCGCAGGCGCGGACTGCATTCCGAAAAAGGGATAGACCTTCGCCCCGTGACATTGCGCGCGTGAATCCCTATGTGCGCGCCATCATGGCAACTACATTTCCTCCCGCGCCCAAAGTCGGCATGGTGTCGCTCGGCTGTCCCAAGGCGCTGGTCGACAGCGAACGCATCCTCACCAAGCTGCGTTCCGACGGCTATCAGATGTCCGCCGATTATGCCGGTGCGGACGTCGTGCTCGTCAACACCTGCGGCTTTCTCGACTCCGCCAAGGAAGAATCGCTCGAAGCCATTGGCGAGGCTATTGCCGAAAATGGCCGCGTCATCGTTACCGGCTGCATGGGCAATGAAGCCGAACTGATCCGCGCGCGTTTCCCGAGCGTATTGGCCGTCACGGGTGCCCATCAATATGAGGCAGTCGTGAACGCCGTGCATGAGGCATCTCCGCCCGTGCCGAACGCCTTCGTCGATCTGGTGCCGGAAGGTGGCCTGAAGCTGACACCGCGCCACTACAGCTACCTCAAGATTTCCGAGGGTTGCAATCACCGCTGCTCCTTCTGCATCATCCCGTCCATACGCGGCGATCTGGTTTCGAGGCGCATCGATGCGGTACTGCGCGAGGCGGAAAAGCTGGTGGCGGCGGGGACCAAGGAACTGCTGGTCATCAGCCAGGACACGTCGGCCTATGGCGTCGATACCCGGCATGAGCCACGGCAATGGCATGGCCGCGAAGTGCGCGCGCATATGACCGACCTTGCCCGCGAACTTGGGCAGCTTCGCACGGCTGAGGGGCGCGCCCCGTGGGTGCGGCTGCATTATGTCTATCCCTATCCGCATGTCGATCAGGTGATCCCGCTGATGGCCGAGGGATTGCTGACGCCTTATCTGGACATTCCGTTTCAGCACGCAGCGCCCGAAGTTCTGCGCCGCATGAAACGTCCCGCGAACGAGGCCAAGGTGCTTGATCGCATCCACAAATGGCGTTCCATCGCCCCGGATATCACGATCCGTTCCACCTTCGTCGTCGGCTTCCCTGGCGAGACGGAGGCTGATTTCCAGTATTTGCTGAACTGGCTGGACGAGGCGCAACTTGATCGCGTCGGCGCGTTCCGGTTCGAGCCTGTGGAGGGCGCAACCGCCAACGCCCTGCCCGACCCTGTGCCCGAAGAGGTCAAGGAAGAACGCTACCAACGGATCATGGAAAAGACTGCCGCCATCTCTGCCGCGAAGTTGCGGGCAAAGATCGGCCGTATCCTGCCCGTCATCATCGATGAAGTCGGCGAACCGGACGAGGAAGATGGCAGCGTCGGTGCCACCGCGCGCAGTCAAGCCGACGCGCCGGAGATAGACGGCAACGTTTTCCTGCGCGACACGTCAGGGTTGAAGCAGGGCGACATCATAGACGTGCGGATCGAGGATGCGGACGATCACGACCTGTTCGGAGCGCCGCTCACTTCGCTGTAAACGCTTCGCGATACTCCGGCTTGATCGCGGCCAGCATCGCTGCATCGACAGGTAGCGGGATTTCGTAGCTGCCTTCCGCATAAGGTCCAGCTTCATACGGGCCAATGACGACTAGCAACTGGTCGATTACCTTGCCGTCGGTTGAAACCGGCACCAGCGCCTGCTTCAACGGATCTACACAACGATCGAATTCACTGTTGCCATTACCGACCGGCGCGCCCCGCTTTTCGGCACGGGCCTTGTTTAGTGCTGAACAAAAAAGCTCGCCGATCGCGTTGTTCAGCGCCTGCGGCGACACCGTCATCGCGCCGATGCTTGTCTCCTGGTTACGCGTACGATCCCAGAGCAACGTTTTGTACCCCGTCATCCCGTGCGCACCGCCGGTAAAGAAATAGCTTTCGGCAAGCAAGCTAAGGAGCAGCGGCGTTGCGGCCTTTGTTGTCCACGTCGTCTCGGAACTATGTGCATGAAACGGGAACCCATTCTGCCTTGCGGACTCCTGATCTTGCCGCGCCGTCTGAAGCGCCGCCGTTTTGGAGCGCTTCATATCATCGGCAAAGCGCGATACGAGGGCAGGCACAGCCGCCGCTTCCTTCGGATAGCGATAGGCATATTCGAGAACGTCGGTCTTGTCCTCGACCGCAAAAGCCTTGGCCTCCGGCGCGGAAACCGGTGCGGGGCGAACAGCACTCGTAACCACATTGTCCACAATGTCGTTCTGGGGAGAAGATGGAGGCGAGCAAGCCTGCGTCAGCATCGCCCCCGCAACCGCCACTGCAAACCGGACCGTTGAACGACCCGACATGCCAGCAATCAATGGCTATGCGCCGCGAGCCGCTCCGCAATCGCCTGCCGCATGTAATCGCCCTGCATCAGGGCACCGGCATGTGGCCAGCCTTCGCCGACAAGCGCTTCCTCGACATCTTTTACAGCGTGGAAGCGGCCGCTTTCGGCCAATGCATAGGCCCGCGTACGTAACGCCTGATCGCGGCGAGTTTCAGTGAACATCCTGGTTCTCCTGTCTTGTTCTGTCCTGAGCCGATGATATGCTCTTCGACAGCCGATGCAATCCTCTACCACGACAAATTGCATGATACGCACGGCGAAAAGCAACCTTCCGTGCGCCGTTTCTTTGCCCTACATCATCGCAATGATTGATTATGCCGAATTGCTGAAGGCCGATAATGGTCAGCCCGCCCGCGCCATCCAACTGGTCGACAACACCACTTTTGCGGATTGGCTCAACACGCAGCCCGAACGCGCGCGCACTGCCGTCGCCGCACAGAAATTCGCCGGCAAAGGCTTCGAACATGCCATCCTGCCCGGTAACGCTGCGGATGAATGGTCGGTCGTGTCGGGGGTTGCGAACGTCAGCGAACTGTCGAGCTGGTGCCTTGCGAAGCTGGCCGAGACATTGCCAGCCGGAACCTATCGCCTGAGCGGCACGCGTGCCGGACCGGCCATGCTCGGCTGGCTCACGGCACAATATCGCTTCGAGCGCTACCGCAAGAACGATGCGCCGACCGGGGGCA
>JBPPMC010000335.1:0-3708 GCA_051305835.1 Sphingobium sp. | reverse complement strand
CCTCGATCGTCATGACGAGCAATTCATCGGCCGGAATATCTCGCCATGCGCTCGCGGCAGCCTGAGCGACGACGGCGGCGGGCGTTGCCGGCGCGGTGGCGGATGATGGGGCGGTCTGGCTGCTAGCGGCCGACGCGCCAAGGGCCAGGGCGAACGCGATCATGGCGCACATGGGAGCAGAATAAGACATGGCAGCATCAAGCCCGCTTCACCGCACAAAGTAAAGCATTGCCCTTGCCTATACCCCCGCCCCGCGATAGGGAGCCGCCTTCCAGCGATATGCGGAGCGGTGGCCGAGTGGTCGAAGGCGCTCGCCTGGAAAGTGAGTATACGCCAAAAGCGTATCCAGGGTTCGAATCCCTGCCGCTCCGCCATTTTGCCTTTTTCATGAACATCTACGAACGGCTGCGGATGCAAAAAGCGCTGTGTTTGCTGGGTCTTTGTCCCTAGTCGGGCTGCGGCGGTCCGCCGCAGTTCGCTCCAATCCGCGCCTTGTTTTATGACCAGATTTATGGCTAGATTTGCTCAAGGCAGTTCAACGGGAGATCGATATGAGGCTTTATAGACGACTTTCTGTGAAATCCATTCAGGCTGAATCGCGGCCCGGCGTGCATTCTGATGGCGACGGCCTTTACATGCGCGTGAGAGATACGGGCACCAAATCCTGGCTCTACATCGGGATGCTTGAATAGGCGTCGACGAGAAATCGGCCTCGGATCCGTTCGAGATGTTTCCTTGGCGCAAGCGCGCGAAAAGGCGCGAGAGTTGCGTTACTCCTTTCGGGCTGGCGTCGATCCTGTGGTCGAAAAGGAACGCGCTAGAGCGGCAGAGCGCCCGATGCAAACGTTTGGAGAGTTCGCGGATGCCCTACTCAATGACATTGAAATTGGTTTCCGAAATGAAAGGCATCGCAAGCAATGGCGCTCGACATTGCAGACTCACGCCGCCGCGTTAGGGGGCATGCCAATAGACCAGATCGACGCGGCGGCCGTCTTAAAGGTCCTGCAACCGATCTGGCTGGCTTTGCCCGAAACTGCGTCAAGAGTGCGCGGCCGGATCGAGCGCGTCCTAGACGCTGCCAAAGCCAAGGGGCTTCGAAGTGGTGAAAATCCTGCACGTTGGAAAGGGCATCTGGAACTATTGTTGCCCAGGAAGCCGCAAATCGGCCCAGCGCACCATGCAGCGTTGCCATTTGACGAAATCAGCGAATTCATGAAGAAGCTCGCACTACGTCCGGCATCAGCTGCACGCGCATTGGAATTGACGATCCTCACCGCTGCCCGATCAGGCGAGACGCTTGGCATGACGTGGGGCGAAATTGACTGGGAAGCGGCAATCTGGACGTTGCCGCCAGAGCGAATGAAGGCCGGCAGAATGCACCAAGTGCCGTTCAACGAAGCTTCTCTCAGGATATTAACGGCTCTTCGGCCGAGTCACCCGGACGCGAAGGAGAAGGTCTTCGCTGGAAAACACGGAAAGCCTCTTTCCAACATGGCGATGAGCATGTTGCTGCGTCGCATGGGGTACGATGGCATCACAGTCCACGGGTTCCGGTCGACATTCCGCGATTGGGCCGGCGAGACGACCACCTTTTCACGGGAGGATGTTGAGACGGCTCTTGCCCATACCGTCACCTCCAAGACAGAACGTGCATACCGCCGGGGAACCGCACTGGAAAAGAGGCGGCAAATCATGACTGCTTGGGCAAGCTTTTGCGGGAAAACGGAAAGCTAAGGCGCCGCGGAAGAACCGGCAGTCAAAGTCGAGCCCTTCACGGCGCCCGCATATCCAGATGACACACACACCCACACCCACACGCAAAAACTTCACCTTCGGCGTGCCACGCATATCATTGAGGAGGGCGGTTTTCCCGCACGCGGCGGAGGACATGAGGATGCCACTCTGTGCCTGGCGCCCGGTTCGAATGCGATCAAGGGCGATAGCAACGCCCTGCAGGATCGCTTCTCGGCCTGATGACTCGGGCCGACGGCTGCCGGTGCCTGGTGCAAAAGGATTTCTATGGGGATTGCGTTGCAACAAACGTTTCTCAAGCAAGGCAACGAAATCCCGGCGACGGTCCGCTACGATCGCAACGGTCACCATGTCATCTTCCGCTGTATAGATGGTTGGCTGCTGATATACACGGTAAACTCGTCCAAGTCCTTTCTTCCCGCAACAAAGGCAGGAATGGCTTGGCATTTAAAACGACGGCGACCATCGTCACGTTTCATCCTTGCGCGTAGCCTGAGCATGTTGTCCGGCAAGGAAAGCATCCATTTGGAGCGGGCACGGACGAGGGTTGCGAAGTCTTTAGCTGCGTCATGATCAAACCCAACAGGGCCGGCTACGCTGACCTGAAGGATCCGTTTGACATCTGCGCACCCAGAAAGAAGGTGCAGACTTGGGAGCAACGCAATTTCGTGTGGCATTAGAGAAATCACCAACAGAGAACGGACGCTACCAAAGCCGCCTTACAGCAAAGCCGACAAAGAGCGCTTCGCTGGAGACCAGCACCATGTCTTCAGCCTGCGCCTGGGCGACCAAGAGACGATCAAACGGATCCTTATGGGCGATATTCATCTCACCAGCGAGACGTGCATGGTGGACCGTGATCGCCAAATCACATAGCTAACTTCATCTTGACGGACAAGAATGCAGCGGCACTTCAAGCAAAGGCAGATAACGCGATTACGCTCTGGAACGATTTCCTAGAACAGGCAGATTTCTCAGCCATACGGTTATTCCTCAGCCCACCACGGCTGCGCCAGTGGAGAACGATTCTACCGTAGGCAGGCTGAGCCAGTTCATTAGCCGTTTTAAGAAAACATCAAACCAAACCTGTAGCGACGAACGCTGCTGTCGCTTTCATCTAAAACACAGCGATTAGAAACTGGCGCAACTGTGCAACTTCGTTAAGAAGATCAACGGCGCTGGGCCAAACGGGGGAATTATGAACATCCATCATCGCCGGAAGGCGAATGCGCTTCGACATGCCGTGAGCGCAGCCGCACTAGTTGTCGCAATGACGGTAGGCACCGCCGCCGCGGCCCAATGCGCGCCCAATCCTACACAAGCAGACCAGCCGACTGAATGTGAAGGCCTCGAAACTGGATCGTTGATCGTGGCGACTGATGGTGCCAGCGTGATTGTCGAACAGGGCGCGCAGATCTTGGTGGCCGACAACGCAAGTATCGTTGTAAGTTCTGCTCCCTCTTCTTTAAGAACATCCTTCAACACCTCGTCTACGCTCGAAGTCGATGGCAACGTTACTAATTTAACTGGCCGTGGAATTTTGATCAAAGCTGGCACGGAAAATCCGTCCGGGATTTACCACGATACAACATCCTCATCGATTACATTAGGTAGTACCGGTTCAATCAGTGCACCAACAGGCATAGAAGTTTCTACAAGTCCGAACGGTTATTACGCGCGCGCTAACGTAATACTTGAAAACAGCGGCATTATATCAAGTTCTACCGGCGGCTACGCGCTGCTTGGGAGCAGTGATGCCACTGCCCGGTTTGAATCGATCCTTAACTCTGAAACGGGTACGATCGGTGCCATTAGTGGCCAAGTCGGGTGTGCGCCGTGCAAAGGCGGCACTTTCTAGTGGGTGAGAGGCCCACCCGGCGATGCTCCAGCCGGAAGCAACCGGGGCAGGCATGGAGGTGACAATATGTCTGAAGCCCCCGGATAACGGTCACGTAG